>CAZXXL010000020.1:0-24164 GCA_964644635.1 uncultured Thermoanaerobaculia bacterium
GAACGGTGGTCACCTTCATTCGGAACAGGTGGTCACTTTCATCGGAATATGCATCGGAGTGTAGCCAGCAACGTGCATTTCCAAACCAGGCCAACTCAATACGCCTCAATCGGTTACACTATCCTTGGCGTGGAAACTTCAGTTGAGAACTCATTCCTGGTCTTCGTATCTTCTTGCGTGTGATATTGTTCAAGTATCTCATAAACAAGGATTTGGTAGAATGCCCCACGATGCTGGGGGTGAGCCATGCCGATGAGGAAAGAGCTCGTGATCGCGGGTCTGCGGTTCAAGAACCGGATGGTGATGGCGCCGTTCAAGACCGCCATGGCCGAGCCCGGGGGCGTGGTCAACGAGCGGATCCTCGACTTCTACGCCCGGGTGGCGGCGGGCGGGGTGGCCATGGTGACCACCGAGCCGATGGCCGTTCGCCCGGAGGGACGCGAGCACCCGCGGCAGCTCGGCATCCACGACGAGAGCTTCCTCCCCGGCCTCCGCCGCCTGGTCCGCGTCATCCACGAGCGGTCCACCCTGGCCTGCTGCCACCTCAACCACGCCGGGCGCGCGGCCAACCCCGGGGCAACCGGTACCGTGCCGGTGGCCCCCTCCGAGACCACCTGCCCGGCCAGCGGCGCCGACGCCCGCGCCCTGGACGCCGACGAGATCGAGGCGATCGTGGAGGGTTACCGGCTGGCGGCGTGCAAGGCCTGGTGGTCCGGTTACGACGCCATCGAGGTCCAGCTCGGTCACGGCTACCTGGCCGCGCAGTTCCTCTCCCTGCGGATCAACCGCCGCACGGACGCCTACGGCGGCGACCCCGAAAAAAGGCTCCGTTTCGCCCGGGAGATCCTGGAGGCGGTCCGCGAGGGCATGGACGGCGAGCTGCCGGTGTTCGTCCGGGTCTCGGGCAGCGAGATGGTCGACGGCGGCCTGACCGCCGGGGATCTCGCCCCCCTGCTCGCCATGGCCGAGAGCATGGGTGTCGCCGCCGTGCACGTCGGCATGGGATCGGCCTGTGACACGCCCCCCTGGTACTACGCCCACATGGCCCTGCCCATGGAGCCGCAGGAGGAGGCCGTCGCCGCCGTGCGCCGCATGACCTCGCTGCCGGTCATCGTCGCCGGCAGGATGGGCGAGCCGGAGCGTATGGAGCGGCTGCTGGCCGGCGATGCGGATCTCGTGGCCCTGGGCCGGCCCCTGGTGGCGGATCCCGACCTGCCCCACAAGATCGTCGAGGAACGCCTGGACGAGATCACCTTCTGCGGCTCCTGCCTCCAGGGGTGCCTGCTCCGGGTCAAGCAGGGCAGGCCCATCGCCTGCATCGTCAACCCGGAGGTCGGCCGGCCGGGCGATCCCGGGCCCGCCGCGGCGCCGCGCCGTTTCATAGTGGTGGGCGGGGGTCCGGCCGGGATCGAGGCCGCCGTCACCCTCGCCCGGCGCGGCCACCGGGTCGCCCTTTACGAACGGCGGGATCACCTGGGCGGCCAGTTCGCCCTCGCTCCGCGGGGGCCCGGCAAGGAACGCATGCACCTGCCGCTGGAGTCGCTCGTGAAGAGACTGGATCGCGCCCGGGTCGAGGTTCACACCGGCGTCGAGGTGACACCGGAGCTGGTGGAGCGCGAGGCCCCGGACGCCGTCATCGTGGCCACCGGTGCGGCTCCCGTCGAGCCTGCCGTCCCCGGGCTGGACGGCGTGCCCACCTTCACCGGCACCGAGCTCTTCGAGACCATGCCCGAGCTGACCGGCCGGATCCTCGTGATCGGCGGCGGCATGATCGGCATGGAGGCGGCCGAGGTGCTCGGCGCCCGCGGCGTCGAGGTCACCGTGGTCGAAATGCTGCCGGACGTGGCCCGGGACATGGAGCCGGTGACCCGCCGGCTCCTGCTGCAGCGGCTGCAGCAGCTGCCGGTGACCGTCCTCACCGAGACGACGGTGGCGGCGGTGGACGCCGGCGGCGTCGAGCTGCACACGGCGGACGGAGGCAGCCGCCACCTCCCGCCCGTGGACGCCGTGATCCTGGCCGTCGGGACTCGTCCCGGGAACGGTCTGGCACGGCAGTTGGAGGCGCGGGGCGTCGAGGTGCACGTGGTGGGTGACGCCGATCACCCCAACCAGGTCATCGGCGCCGTCGAGAGCGCCTACGAGCTGGCGCGAACGCTGTGAGCCGTGCCGGGGCCGGGCGTATACTGCGCCCATGAAAGCTCTCCCGGCGGCGATCCTCGTGCTCCTCCTCATCGTCACCGCGCTCGCCGTCTCGCGGCCCGACCGCGCCAGCTTCGACCGCTTCATCGGCCGTGCCGCGGAGGCGCCGGACGGCAACCTCCTGCAACGGGCGGGGGCGGCGATCGCCACCCTGCAGGCCCACCTGACGACCCAGTATCACGACCACGCCCTGTGGGCGACGGCCGAGGTCACCGTCGGCTCACGCCACGAGCGCTACCTCGGCGTCGCCGGCACCTGGATCCGTCTCGGCACCCATGGCAGGTAGCCGCGCGACCGGACCCGCCGGCCCCGACCGGCGCCTGTTGCCGTGGCTCGCCGCGGCCGGCGCCGGGGCGTCCTTCGCACTCTCCCTCCCGGGAGCCGGCATGGTGCCCCTGGTCCTGGCTTTCCCCGCGCTGCTCCTGGAGGCGGTGCACGCCGCCCGCCGCGGGCGCCGGGCGCTCCTGTACGGCTGGCTCGCCGGAGTTGTGTACTGGATCGTCGCCGCCAACTGGGTGACGCCGGTGATGCACCACTACGGGGGCCTGCCCGTCCTGCTCGCCGCCGGCTGTCTCCTCGCCATGGCGGCGCTGCTGGCCCTGACCTGGGCGGCGGCCGCCTGGGCGACCTTCCGCGTCCGGCCGTGGGCCAGGCCCTGGACCTTCGCCTTCGCCTGGATCGCGGCCGACGCCCTGCGCCGCTTCCCGCCGTACAACTTCCAGTGGAACCCGGCCGCCGCCGTCCTCTCCGGCACGCCCGCCCTGCTGGCGTCGCTGCCGGTCTGGGGGGCGACCGGGCTGAGCTGGGCCGTCGTGGCCCTCGGCGCCGGCCTGTGGGCCGTCATCCGTCCCCGGACCCGGAGATCCGGCGCCGTCCTGGCGGCCGCGTCCGTGCTCGCCACCCTCGCCCTCGGCCTCGCCGCGCCGGCCGCCCGGCCACAGGGTCCGCCGGTGACGGTAGCCGCGATCCAGCCGGGGACGACCATCGCCGAGCGCTGGAACCCGGCGCGCGCGGACGCGATCTTCCGCCGGGCGGTGAGGCTCACCCGGCGCGCCGCGGCCAGGGGCGCCCGCCTGGTGGCGTGGCCGGAGAGCGCGGTCGTCTACAACGTGGAACGCGACCCGGCCTTCCGCGCCCGGCTGCAGGAGCTCGCCGGCGAGCTCGGTATCGCGATCGTGCTCAACTCCGTGGGCACGACGCCGGCCGGCGGGTACACCAACTCGGCCTACCTGGTGACGGCGGACGGGATCTCACCCCACCGCTACGACAAGGTCCATCTCGTCCCCTTCGGCGAGTACGTCCCGTTCTTCGCCCGCTTCGCCTTCGCGCGCGGTCTGGTCCGCGAGGTGGGACGGTTCACGCCCGGACACGACCTCCGCCCGCTGACCGCCGGGCGGCTGCGCCTGGGGATGGCCATCTGCTTCGAGATCGTCTTCGGGGATCACGTGGCGGCCGAGGTCCGCCGTGGCGCCGACCTCCTCGTGACCATCAGCAACGACGCCTGGTACGGGTACTCCTGGGCCCCGCACCAGCACTTCGGCCAGGCCGTGCTGCGGGCCGTGGAGACCCGGCGCTGGGTGCTCCGCGCCGCGCTGACGGGGATCTCGGGCGTGATCGCGCCCGACGGCCGGGTGGTCGCCAAACTGGGGGTCGGCCGGCAAGGCGTCGTCGTCGAGCGGGTGGGGCTGTGTACCGGCGTCACGCCGCGGGTGCGTCTCGGCGACTGGTGGCTGGTCGTCTGCGCCCTCGGCACCCTGCTCCTGCTGCTCTCCGCGCGTCGCCGCTGAATCCCCGGCTGCCGGGAGGACCCCGGCGGCGGCCCGGCGGGCCGGCCCGGCTCACTCCTTGCCGTCGTCGTCCGCCGGCTCGCCCTGGCCCTTGCGCTTGCGTTCCAGCTTCTCCTGCCGCTTCTTCTGCTTCGCGAGCTCCTTCTGCCTCTTTTCGAACTTGTACGCGCCGCGTTTTCGTGCCAATCGTCCCTCCTTTACCCCACGACCCTAGCAGATCCGCCCGCACGGGTCTCCGGGAGCCCGTGACAGCGGCCCGCTCCTGCGGCGTCCGCTTCGCTCTGTTAGCATACGGTGATCGACGGCGGCGCCGGCGGCGGCGCCGGTGGTGCGGGGGGAGCGGATCATGCTCGACGAGATCATCCAACACGGCGAGGCCGAGCTCGAACGGATTCATCGCCTCCGGGGGTACCTTTGACGAGGACCGGCTGAGGGAGAGCCTGGCCGAGGCCGACGCCGAAGCCCAGGCTCCCGACATCTGGTCGGACCAGGAGCGGGCGCGGGAGGTCATGCGCCGGCGGAGCGCGCTCCAGAGCCGGGTCGAGACCGCCGCCCGGCTGCGGGAGGCGGCCGAGGAGCTGGAGATCCTCCTGGAGATGGCCCGCGAGGGAGAGGCCGGGATCGAGGAGGAGCTGTCGCGGACGCTCAGGAAGGTCGGCCCCCAGCTCGACCGGATCGAGCTCGAGACCAAGATGACCGGCGAGCACGATGCCGCCAACGCCTACCTGGAGATCCACCCCGGCGCCGGCGGCACCGAGTCCCAGGACTGGGCCCAGATGCTGGAGCGCCTGTACCTGCGCTGGTGTGAGCGGCGCGGGTTCGAGGCCGAGATCCTCGAGGAGCAGGCGGGCGAGGAGGCGGGCCTGAAGAGCGCCACCATCCTCGTCCGCGGCCCCTACGCCTACGGCTACCTGAAGTCGGAAAACGGCGTCCATCGCCTGGTGCGGATCTCCCCCTTCGACGGCCAGTCCAGGCGCCACACGTCGTTCGCCTCGGTCCACGTCTACCCCGAGGTGGACGAGAACGTGGACATCGAGATCCCCGAGAAGGACCTGCGGATCGACCGCTACTGCTCCTCGGGACCGGGGGGGCAGGGCGTCAACACGACCTACTCCGCGGTGCGCCTGGTCCACCTGCCCACCGGCATCATCGTCACCTGCCAGAACGAGCGGTCCCAGATCAAGAACCTGGCCTCGGCGATGAAGGTCCTCAAGGCCCGCCTGTTCGAGCTCGAGCGCCAGAAGCGCGAGGAGGAAATGGCGAAGCTCAAGGGGCCCAAGAAGGACATCTCCTGGGGCAACCAGATCCGCTCCTACGTGCTTCAGCCCTACCGGCTGGTCAAGGACCTGCGGACGGGCTTCGAGGTGGGCGACACGGACCGGGTTCTCGACGGCGACATCGATCCCTTCATCGAGGCCTACCTGCACTGGCAGGCCCAGCAGCGCACGGAGAGTGTGTCATGAGGCAGTCCATCCTTCGTCGTGCGGCCCTGACGGTGGGCACGCTCATCATCGCGGCCGCCGCCCCGGCCCACGAGCCGCTTCACTACCGCGTCACCGCCGCCAACCCGGCGAACCACTTCTTCCAGGTGGAGCTGAACGTGCCCCCGGCGGACGGCTGCCCGGACTTCGCCTACGCCGTCTGGACGCCCGGAGGCTACACCCTGCACCCCCACGCCGAGGACGTCCTCGACGTCACCTGCACCGCCCCCGACGGAGGACCGCTCAAGGTCGCCAAGACCGACCTCAACACCTGGCACGTGACCTGCAGTCCCGGCGGGGGTTATACGGCGCGGATCAGGATCCACGCCCTCGCCGACCGCACGCCCTACTCGGCCCACCTCGGCGCCGGGCTGCTCTTCGCCAACGGCGTCAGCATCCTCCCCTACCTGCCCGCCGACCAGGACCTGCCGGCGGAGTTGACCATCGATCCGCCGCCGGGCTGGCCGCTGGTCTGCTCGCTGCCGGCGACCGCGCCCCACACCTTTCACGCCGGGAGCTGGGACGAGCTGGCGGATGCCATCTTCGCGGCGGCACCGGAGCTCACGGTCAGGAAGGTCCGGGCCGGCGCGGCGGAGCTGACCCTGGCCTTCACCGCCAGGCCGGCGCCCGGGATGGACATGGACACGATCGCCGAGGCCCACAAGAACCTCGTGCTCGCGGCCGGGAAGACCTTCGGCGGCATTCCCTTCGACCGCTACCTCTTCCTGTACAAGGTCGGCCCCAAGGGCTCCCACGGCGGGCTCGAGCACAGCTTCGGCACGGCCATGGGCATCCCCGCCTCGGCGTTGAAGTCGACCGACGCCATGCTCGGCGAGATGGGTCTGCCCGCCCACGAGCTGGTCCACGCGTGGAACGTCAAGCGCGCCCGGCCCGCCCAGCTTCGGCCCTACGACTACGCCCACGTGCGCCAGACCGACCTGCTCTGGGTCGCCGAGGGCTGGACGAGCTACTACGGCCCGTTGCTCCTGACCCGTTCGGGCGTGCGGACGCCGGAGCAGCTGTACGCGACCCTGACCCGCCGTCTCCGCTGGCACCGCCGCAACCCGGCGAATCGCTTTCTCTCGCTGCGCCAGATCAGTCTCGGCTCCTGGCTCGACTGGTCGGTCCCGTTCTTCAGCTTCCGCAGCTACTACGTCAAGGGAAGCCTGGCCGGCCTCCAGCTCGACCTGCTCCTGCGCCGGGCCAGCGCCGGTCGTCACAGCCTGGACGACATCATGCGCGCGCTGCTCGCCGACCCCCAGCTCCGGCGCAACGGTTACACGGAGGCCGATCTCCGCTTCCTCGCCGGCAAGCTCGCCGGGCGTTCCATGGACGGCTGGTTCGCCGCCGCCGTCGACAGGCCCGGATACATCGATCTCGCCCCCTCGCTGGCCTCCGTGGGCCTGCGCCTGGTGCCGGATGAGGATCACCCGCTGGCCGGCTTCACGGGGATCCGCCTGGCGCCGGCCGGAGAGGGGAAACGGGGCGCGAAGATCCGCTGGGTAGAGCCCTCGTCGCCGGCCGAGGAAGCCGGCCTCGGCGAGGGCGACACGCTGCTCGCCGTGAAGGGCCGGACCGGCGCCGCCGACCGGCTGGCCGGGCTCCTCGACCGGCTGGAGACCGGGAAGAAGGCGGTGCTGACCGTGCTCCGCGCCGACCGGGTGCTCGAGGTCACGGTGGTGCCCACGGCGGTCGAGCCCCTGCGCATGCCGGTGCGGATCGAGGAGGACCCGGACGCCACGGCCGAGCAGGTGGCCGCCCGCCGCGCCTGGCTCTGGTCGAAGGGCCGCTGACGGCTCCAGGGGAATGCTACCGGGCCGGCGCCACGCCTCCCACCTCACCGCGCCGGGTACGGATGGTCAGCGAAGGTCCGGGCTGACGGACGCCTTCAGGAAGCGGCTCAGCCGCTCGTGGTCCGAGCCCGCGAGGGCGACGAAGCGGGCACCGAAACCCTGGATCCCCTCGCGCTCGGGATCCGTCTTGCGGGCGATCTCCGCCACCCCGCGCACCGGTTCCTCTTCGCCGGGCACCTGGAGCTGGAACTCCACCCGGGTACCGGGCTCACCGATGGCGCGGCCGCGGACCAGCATGCCCGAGGCCGAGATGTTCTCGGTCTGGTAGAGAACCTGGACCGGCCGTTCCGTCACCGGCAGCACGAACCGCGCCGGGACGTGGGCCGGAACCCGCGGCGCGGTCTCGAGCAGCGCGAGCAGCTCGCCCAGCACCACGCCGACCCCGGCGCCATGCGCCACCACCCGGTTCACGCCGTGGCTGATCAGCCGGCGCGCCTCGTCGATCCGGCCCGGTGCGGCCACGGCCACGAGCGCCGCGTGCCGGCTGGCCATGGCGCTGGCGCGGAGGGCGCTGAGCAGGATGCCGAAGCCGGCGCCGGGGAGGGGGTACGCCGCCACCACCCCGGCGAACGAGAGCCGCCGGACGAGATCGAGGACGGCATCCTCCCAGTCGGCCACGTGCACACCGAGACCCCGGCCGAGAAGCTCGGCTCCCAGCTGCTCGGTGAGCGTCTCTTCGAGACCGGTCAGGAGAACCCTTCCGCGTGGTGTGGTCATCGTCCGCTCCATTATATGGCCGCGGCGGCGCCCCGGGGGCGGCCGCGCCTTTATGCAACGTCAAAGTTGGGTCAATTCGGGACACCGGGTTACACTGGCGCCATGGAGGCGTTGGGCCAGCACATCTCTCCCGAGCTGGTGGGGTTCGTGCTCACCCTGGCCCTGTCCTTCCTGATCGGCTTCGAACGCGAGGAGTTGCGCTCGGACCGGCCGGTGGCCTTCTTCGGGGGTGTCCGGACCTTTCCCCTCATCGCCCTCTCCGGGTTCCTGCTGGTGACGGGTTTCCCGAAGAACCCCCTGCCGTTCGCGGCCGGTCTCGTGGTGCTCGGCGGGCTCCTCGTCGTCTCTCACTCGGCCACCCTGGGGACCCTGAAGACGGGGATCACCACCGAGGTGGCCGCCCTGCTCACCTACGCCCTCGGCGCCGCGGTGGCGTTCGGGATGTACTGGGTCAGCATCGCCACCGCCATCGTCGCCGTCCTCATCCTGCACGAGAAGCAGCGCCTCGAGAGCCTGGTCCAGACCATCCCCAGGAACGAGCTGGGCACGCTCCTGCGCTTCCTCGTGCTCACCGGCGTCATCCTGCCGGCGGTGCCCAACCAGGCGTTCACCCCGTTTCAGATCAACCCGTTCAAGATCTGGCTCGTGGTGGTGGCCGTGAGCACCATCTCGTACCTCTCCTACCTGCTCCGGCTGCGCTGGGGCCCGGGGGGTGGTCTCGTCTTCGTCGGGCTGCTGGGGGGTGCCTACTCGTCGACGGCGACCACGGTGGCCCTCGCCCGCCAGTCCAAGACCAACACGGGGCGCCCGGTGCGCCACGCGGGCGCCATCCTGGCCGCCACCGGCGTCATGTACCTCCGGTTGCTGGTGCTGCTGGCGCTGTTCGCTCCCGCCCTGGCGAGACCGCTGGTCGGACTCTTCCTCGGCCTCGGGGCCGCCGGCATCCTGGTCGGCTGGCTCCTCGCCTCGAGCGGCCCGGCGGCGGGGGGCGAGCCCGAGGAGGGCGCCCAGCGGCAGAACGGCAACCCCCTCGAGCTGACGGCCGCCTTCACCTTCGCGCTGCTCTTCCTCCTCGTGCTGGTGGTCACCCGCCTCGTCTCCCAGTACTTCGGCAACACCGGGGTGCTCCTCCTGGCGGGGGTCATGGGAACCACCGACGTCGACCCCTTCATCCTCGGCCTTACCCAGTCGGCGGGCCACGGCGTGGTGCTCGCGACAGCGGCCCTCGCGGTGGTCATCGCCTCGGCCTCGAACAACGTGATGAAGGGGATCTACGCCCTCGTGTTCGGCAACCGGGCCGCCGGCCGTGCCGCACTCGGCCTGCTGGCGCTGTGGGCGGTCGCCAGCGTGGTCCTCTTCCTGGTTTTCTGAGCTTACTCCAGGCCCAGCTCGGCGAAGGTCGACGAGCCGCCGAGGAAGCCGATGGAAACCCGCTCGCGGTCCACCACCACCGGCAGCCGGTGCTCCCAGCAGTGGACCCGTAGCTCGGTCATCCGCTCCGGCTCCCGGCTCAGGTTGATCTCCAGGAAGCGAACCCCGCGGCGGCGCAGGTCCTCGCACAGCGCCCGGCTGTGGGGACAACCGTCGGCGGTGAAGACAATGATGCGGTACAGGGTCACGCCCCGCCCCCCCGAGGATCGTCCCCGCCTCCCAGGATGGCGTCGAGGTCGCCGTCGATGACGGCGGTTCCCGGCTCCATCCGGGCGAGAATCCGGGGATCCTCGCGCCACCTCGGGTGCACTTTCACGCGCAGGCCGAGGAAGACCTTGACGCCGAAGCGTGCCTCGAGCTCCAGCCGCGCCGCCTTGCCGATCCTGCCGATCATGCGCCCGCCCCTGCCGATGACGATCCCCTTCTGGCTCTCGCGCTCGACGTAGATGATCGCCTGGATGCGGAGCAGCGACTCGCTCTCCTCGATCTCCTCCACGATCACGCCGGTGGTGTAGGGCAGCTCGTGCCGGGTCATCGCCAGCAGCTTCTCGCGGATGATCTCGGCGATGTAGAAGCGCTCGGACTGGGTCGTCGTGACGTCCGGCGGGTAGAAGAGCGGCCCCTCCGGAAGCAACTCGAAGATGGCGTCGCGCACCTCGTCCAGCCCCTCCCCGGTGAACGACGAGATGGGGATGATCCGCGCCTCCGGCCGATGCTCCCGGTAGCGGTCCATGAGGGGCAGCAGCAGGCTCTTGGGCTTGACCAGGTCGATCTTGGTCAGGAGGCCGACCACCGGTGCGCGGACCGGGGCCAGGAGCTCGAAGAGGTACTCCTCGCCGCCGCCCCAGGGCTGGGAGGCGTCCACCAGGTGAAGAACGACATCGACCTCGTTCAGTGACGAACGCACCTCCTGCATCATCTTCGCGTTCATCTTGTGGAGCGGCCGGTGCACGCCCGGGAGGTCGAAGAACACCGCCTGGCCCCGCTCCTCGGTGAGGATGCCCACGATCCGGTTGCGGGTGGTCTGAGGCTTGTCGGAGACGATGGCCACCTTGTCGCCCAGGAGGGCGTTGAGCAGCGTGCTCTTGCCGGCGTTGGGACGCCCGGCCAGGGACACGAACCCGGAGCGCGTTGGCTCAGCCGCCATCGCCGGGCTCCCCTCCCTGCAGGCGGCGGACCACGACGGTCCGGATCCGCCGCTCGTCCACCTCCTCCACCGTGAACTCCAGGCCGAGACCCTCGTCCACCACCACGATCCCCTTTTCGGGTACAGTCCCGTGGCGCGAGAAGACGAGCCCGCCGACGGTGTCGACCTCGTCCTCGTCCACCTCCACGCCGAAGAGCTCGCCGAGGACCTCCAGCGGCGCGCGCCCCAGCAGGCGGTACCTGCCCGGCTCGATCTCCTGCCACTCGGGCGGCTGCCTGGGCTCGTGCTCGTCCTGGATCTCACCGACGATCTCCTCCAGGATGTCCTCCAGCGTGACGATGCCGGCCGTCCCGCCGTACTCGTCCGCCACCACCGCCATCTGCTGCTGCCGGCTCTGGAACTCCCGCAACAGCTCACCGATGTTCTTGCTCTCCGGGACCACGGGACATTCCAGGAGGAGCTCGGTCACCGCGGGCTCGTCGCCTCCCACCAGGTGCTCCACGATGCCCTTGACGTGGACGAGGCCCACGATGTGGTCCACCGTGTCCCGGTACACCGGGATCCGGCTCTTGTGGCTCTCGGCGAAGACCTTGACCAGCTCGGCGAAGCCGATGTCCTCGGGAACGGCGACGATCTCCGTGCGCGGGGTCATGATCTCGCGCACGGTGGTATCGAAGAAGTCCACCAGGGACTCCACGAACTCGCCCTCCTCGCCCTCGAAGATGCCGGCCGCCTCGCCGACATCCAGGAAGGCCTGGATCTCCCGCTCGCTTGCCTCTTCCTCCTCTTCGCTCGGCGGTGTCGCCGCGCCGCGCCGGTGGCGGGCGAACGTCGACAGCAGGGGGATCACCGCCGGACGCACGAGCCTGAGGAGTGTGGCCACGGATTCCTCCCTGACCCGCGGCACCGCCATGCCCGAGACGGCGACGACGACGAGCCACGCGGCCAGCCCGACGCCGAGGGCGCGGACCGGGGACCCGCCGGGGAACCACGCCGCCACGAGCCACAGGAGCCAGATGACCACGACCTCGAGCCAGCGCACCGCGTCCACGATCCTCGACAGCGCGAACGGGGCGTCGCCGGCGATCGGCAGCAGGTCCCGGTGATCGTCCAGGAGCCCCTGGAAGCGTACGTTTCCCATCTCCGCCAGGCGGCGCAGGAGGATCTCCAGGACGGCGAGTGACACCACCAGGAACGCCCCGACCAGGCTCAGGGTCACCGGGTGGCGGAGCCAGCTTTCGATCTCCGGCCTCATGGCAGGAGGTCCTTTCGCAGCTCGAGCTCCAGCCGGTTCATCTCGCCGTCGTCCGTCTCGTGGTCGTAGCCGAGCAGGTGGAGCACGCCGTGCAACGCCAGCTCCTCGAGCTCCCGCAGCAGCGGGTGCTCCATCTCGACGGCCTGGGCCCTCGCCTCGTCGAGGGAGATGACGATCTCGCCGAGGAGGCGCCGCCCGTCCGGGAGCTCGTCGCCGTCCGGGAAGGAGAGCACGTCGGTCGGCCGGTCGACGTCCCGGTAGACCCGGTTGAGCTCACGGATGCGGTCCCTCCCGGTCAGCACCAGCGACACGTCGGCCGTGGACTCCCCCATCCTGTCCAGCGCCCGGACCACGACGCGCCGGAGCGCGTCAGCCACCGGCGGGCCCGGTCTGCGTTCCCAGGTGATGTGCACCCGATTCACTCGCCTTGCGCCTCCTGTTGAAGTCGAAGCCGGGGTAGTCGATCCGGCTGTGGAACATGTTCGTCAGCACCCACAGGAAGGACGACCCGACCTTCTCCAGCTCCTTGAAGGTGAGCTCCGATTGGTCGAGCTGGCCGTCCTCGAGGGCGTCGGTCACGATGCGCTCGATCATGGCCCGGATCTTCCCCGGGGTGGGGTTCTCGATGGTTCGGGCCGCCGCCTCGACGGCGTCGGCGAGCAGGAGGATTCCCAGCTCCTTGGTGTGTGGCTTGGGACCCGGGTAGCGGTAGTCGCTCTCGCGGACCTCGTCCGGGTTGCGGCCCTCGGCCTCGGCCCTCTCCCGCGCCCGCGTGTAGAAGTACCGGATGAGCTTGGTGCCGTGGTGGGTGGCGATGGCCTGCCGGATGGGGAGGGGCAGGCGTTCCTTGCGCGCGATCTCCAGGCCCTCCTTGACGTGGCTCATGATGACCAGGGCGGACATGGAGGGCGCCAGGTGATCGTGCGGGTTGCCGCCGTGCTGGTTCTCCACGAAGTACTCGGGCTTCACCAGCTTGCCGACGTCGTGGTAGTAGGCCGAGACCCTGAGCAGCAGGCCGTTGGCCCCCACCGCGTCGGCGCCGGCCTCGGCCAGGTTGCCGACGGCCAGGGAGTGCTGGTAGGTGCCGGGCGCCTCCAGGGAGAGGCGCTTGAGCAGCGGCAGGTTCTGGTTCGAGAGCTCGAGCAGGCGGATGTCGGTCGTGACGCCGAAGAGCCGCTCGAAAAGCGGCAGGAAGAACGTGGCCACTCCCGCGGCCACCGGCCCGCCGGCGAAGGCGAAGGCGGTGCCGAGGACCATGGGGCCGGGACCGTCCGGGAGCCCGCGGTAGAGCTCGAGAACGAGCATGCCCGCGGCGTTGGCCGCGCCCACCATCACGCCCACGCGCGTGAGCACCGCCCGGTCCTTGAAGTGCTGGGCGGCGAACACCCCGACGAATCCGGAGAGCAGGGCGTAAAGCCCCACCGTCAGGTCACCGCCCAGCATGAGCGCCGCCAGGATGGCCTCCGAGACCGCGAACAGCAGGGCCGGGTGGAAGCCGAGCATGAGCAGCATGACGATCGGCCCGGCGGCGTGGGGCAGGGCCCACAGGTAGCTCCCGGGCGACGACAGGAGCGAGCTCTGGCTGTTCAGCGCCACGGCGTCGGCGAGGAACACGGCCAGCCGGTCGAGCACGGTGAACACCACGGTCAGCATGAGAACCGTGGACAACTGGTACCTGCGCTCCCCGACGGCGCCGAGTCGGGCCAGCGCCTTCCACCACCCGAGGACGATCATCACGATCAGCAGGAGCGTGCCGGTGAGGGTCGTGTAGTTGACGACCCGCCGCCGGGCGCGGTTCATCTCGTGGAGAACGGCCGCCACCGCCGGAGTCACCGTGTCACCGCGGCGGATCAGGACCTGCCCGCGCTTGAAGGTCTGGAGCCTCGGGGTCACCCTCTTGGCGGCGGCCACCCTGCGGGCGGCCGTCTCGGCGCGGTTGAAGACGAGGTCCGGCGTGATGTTCTTGACCAGGAAGCGGACCGTCGGCTTGATCCACCGTCTCTTGACCGCGTCATGCTCCAGGAGCCGGGTCCGGATCGCCGGCTCGAGGTCCGACCGCAGGTCGATGACGTGGGCGAGGTCCTCCAGGCTCCTGCGGGTCTCGGCGCCGGTGGCCAGGCTGCGGACGGTCACGCCGGCGGTACCCCTCCTCTCGAGGTTGATGCGGTCGTCCACGACGTGGTCCGCGTACACCTGGGTGACGACGTCCACCAGCGCCTGCTCGAGATCCGCTCCGCACTGGGCCGAGCGCAGGACCCGGACCATCGCGGCGTCCAGGCTCAGGTCCGAGCCGGCGGTCATGGTCTCGAGATTGAGCCTGCCGTGCGCCAGCTCGTCCCGGCAGACGGCGAACAGCGCCCGCAGCTGGTCGATGGTCTCCTGCCGGACCCGCGGCTCCTCGTCGTACACGGGCAGAACGGCGGCTGCGGCCTCGCGGCGCAGCTTCTCCGTCGCCGCTGGGTCCGGGATCGCCTGATCCTTGCGGACGATCACGTCGAAGGTGGCGACGTCGCCGGGCTTCCAGTCCGGCAGCCGCCGCCCGACCCGGGGGACGACCAGCCACGTGCAGAGCAGGACGGCGATCACCGACCACGCCAGCGGGTACTCGAGCACCCGGTCCCACCAGCCCGCACGCTCCTCCAGGCCGCGCTGGATCCGCCCGACGGGATGCTGCTCCTGCTTAGCCTTCCGGCTCTTTCGCATCATCTCCCGCCGCGGCCTGGCGGGCCTCCCATCGCTCGTAGCGGTCGACGATCCGTTGCACCAGGCGGTGGCGGACGACGTCCTTGCGCGTGAACTCGATGAAGCCGATGCCCTCCACGCCCCGCAGGATGTTGATGGCCTCCACCAGCCCGGAGGTGCGGCCGCCCTCCAGGTCGATCTGGGTGATGTCGCCCGTGATCACCGTCTTGGAATGAAAGCCCATGCGGGTGAGGAACATCATCATCTGCTCGTGGGTCGTGTTCTGGGCCTCGTCGAGGATGATGAAGGCGTCGTTGAGCGTTCTCCCCCGCATGAACGCCAGCGGCGCGACCTCGATCACCTCCCGTTCCATCAGCTGCGACACCCGGTCGTAGCCGAGGATGTCGTACAGGGCGTCGTAAATCGGCCTCAGGTAGGGGTTGATCTTCTCCTCGAGGTCGCCCGGGAGGAAGCCGAGACGCTCCCCGGCCTCAACCGCCGGCCGGGTGAGGACGATCCGCCGGACCTTCCTGTCGAGCAGGAACGCGGCGGCCATCGCCACCGCCAGGAAGGTCTTGCCGGTGCCCGCGGGACCGGTCGTGAACACGTAATCGTGCTGCATCACGGCCCGGATGAAGAGCCGCTGGTTGAGGTTTCTCGGCACCACGTGCCGCTTCAGGCTGTCCGGGATGCTGGTGTCGAGGAAGAACTCCACGAGATCGATGTCCAGGTCCTCCTCCAACACCCGGACCCCCGTCCTGAACTCCTCCTTGCCGACCTCGTACCCCGCCGCCAGCAGGCGGTCGAAGGATTCGAGCAGGCGCACCGCGATGCGCTCGGCCTCCACCTCGCCCGAGACGACCACCTCGTTGGCCCGCGCGTTGACCTCCACCCGCAGCCTCTGCTCGAGGTAGCGGAGGTTCTCGTCGCGAACGCCGAAGAGGCGCTCCGGGTGGCGCTGGGAGAGGCTTACTTTCTGCATCGCTGGTACGTAATGTCCACCGCCACCGGTCGGCCGGTCTCGTGACGCCCGCCGCCCCTGGCGGGCCCGTGTCCGGAGTGGGCCGGCATACTCACGGCACGAGGGTGGTTCTCGCCCGGCGGGCGCGGCCCGCCGGCGAGCCGCCGATCGTGGCGGGCGGAAGGAACGCGGACATGGGGTCATTGTACCAGCCCACGGCGTCAGCCCCCCTCCTTCCCTGTTCCGGGCCAGGTCGTCTCCGCCATGCCGAGGCGCCGATTGAGGAGGCGGGCGAGCACGAAGAGCGCATCGGACAGGCGGTTGAGGTACCGCACGGCCTCGTCCACGCCCGGTTCCCCGGGTCCGACGGCCACCACCCGGCGCTCCGCCCGCCGGCACACGGTGCGGGCCAGGTGGGCGAGGGCGGCGGCCCGACAGCCGCCGGGGAGCACGAAGGATTTGAGCGCCGGCAGCTCACCGTCCATCTCGTCGATCCACGCTTCCAGCCGGGTGACATCGACGGCGGGAGCTCCCGCCGCCCTTCCCTCGGCGTCGGCGAGGCGGCCGCCGATCTCGAAGAGGGCTCGCTGCACGGACGCCAGGCGCTCGGGCACACCCTCCGGCAGGGGTTCGGTCGAAAGCAGCCCGAGCCACGAGCTCAGCTCGTCCACGGTGCCGTAGGCCTCGATCCTCGGGTCGGTCTTGGACACCCGGCCGCCCGAAAACAGAGAGGTCTCACCGCCGTCCCCACTTCGCGTGTAGATCTTCACCCGGTCATGATACATGCACCGTGACAGCCGGCGGCGCTCGGGCTACCCTGGGGGCATGGACCGCCCCCGCCGGCTCTTGCGGCGCCTCGGCGTATCGGTGGCGCTTCTCGCCGCGGGGGCCGGCGTCGTCGCGGCCCAGACGCTGGAGATCTGGCAGATCCAGGGGCCGGGAATGGCCTCCCCTTGGGCCGGCCGACGGGTCACCACCGTCGACAACCCCGTGACCGCCGTGGCCGCCACCGGCTTCTTCATCCAGACGCCCACGGCGCGGAGCGACGGCGATCCGAACACGTCGGACGGCATCTTCGTCTACCTGGGCGGGCCGCCCGCGGTGCGGACGGGAGACCTGGTGGACGTGACCGGTACCGTGGTCGAGTTCGACGGGGTCACCGAGATCGCGACCAACCCCGTGGTCACCGTGACCGCCCACGGCGCGCCCCTGCCCCCGCCCGTGGACCTCGACGCCCGCCACCCCTCTCCCAACCGGCCGCAACCGGAAACCGAGCTCGAGCGCCTGGAGGGCATGCGCGTCCGGATCGCGACGGGTACCGTCACCGGCCCCACCGACCGGCACGGGAGCTTCGCCGTCGTCGCCAGGAGCACCAGGGCCTACCGGGAGGCCGGCATCGCCTTTCCCGGCCTGCCCGGGCTGCCGGTCTGGGACGGCAACCCGGAGATCCTCGAGGTCGATCCCGACGCCCTCGGCCTCCCCGACGTCGTCGCCGCCGCCGGGTCGCCGGTTACCGGCCTCGAAGGAGTGCTCACCTTCGCCTTCGGCCGTTACCGGATCTGGCCCCAGTCGCTCACGGTCGGCGCGGTCCCGGGCCCGGGCCCCGTTCGGCCGCGCGTGGCCGGCGAGCTCACCGTCGCCACCCAGAACCTCGAACGCTTCTTCGACGATGCCGACGACCCCGCCACCGACGACACGGTCCTCGCCCCGGCCGAGCTCGAGACCCGGCTCGCCAAGGCCTCGCTCTGGATTAGCGACGTCCTCCGCGGGCCGGACGTTCTGGCCGTCGAGGAGGTCGAGAACCTGGCCGTGCTCCGGCGCCTCGCCGACCGCGTGGCGACGGACGACCCCGCCCTCAAGTACACCGCCTACCTCGTCGACGGCCACGATCCCTCCGGCATCGACGTCGGCTTCCTGGTGCGCCCGTCCCTCGAGGTCCTGCGCGTCGAGCAGCTGGATGCCGGTGCGACGTTCACCTTCGGCGGCTCCACCTTCCCCACCTTCGACCGTCCGCCGCTGCTCATCGAGGTGCTGCCGGCAGGCGCGGAGGGCCCCGCCCCGCTGACCCTGGTCGCGGTGCACCTGAGGTCTCTCAACGGCATCGACGACCCCGCCAAGGGTCCCTTCGTGCGTACGAAGCGGTGGCAGGAGGCCGTCGCCCTCGCCCGTGACATCCAGGCCCTCCGGGCCGCCGACCCGGCGACGAAGCTCGTCGTGCTCGGCGATTTCAACGCCTTCGGTTTCACGGACGGCTACGTCGACGTGATGGGACAGATCACCGGCCGGCCGGACCCGCTCGGCGCCCTCCTGCCGCCCGTTCCGGGCATCGTGGCGCCGCCGCTTTCGGATGCCGTGTCGCTCCTGCCGCCGGCCGCACGCTACACCTTCGTCAACCGGGGCATCGCGGACGATCTCGACCACGTCCTCATGTCGCCATCGCTCTTCCCCTGGGTCCGGGGTGTCGCGGCCGGCCGCGGCAACGCCGACGCCCCGGTCTCCCTCGCCGACGAGCCGGGCACCGCCCTGCGCACGGCCGATCACGACGGCCTCGTGCTCTACCTGATGACCGACGCCGACGGCGACGGCGTGCCCGACGACCGCGAGCCCTCCGGGCCCCGGCCGCCACGACGGGCCGGCGGGCGGTCGCGCGCCGTCGGCGCCGCGGACGAAAAAGTGGCCGCGGCGTCGAGGGAGGACGGTTCCGCGGCCGGGAAAAGAGTAAGGATGGAGGGTCCCGTTTCGAGCTACATACCGTAAAGCGGAGCCTGCCAGTCCTGCTCCGCGGCGAACGCCGCAAGGGTGGCGTCGAGCCTTTCGTAAAGCCCGCTGATGGAGCGCTCGATCCTCTCCACGGCCTCGACCAGGGCCGGCGGCGCAACCGGCCAGCGGGCGATCTCGGGCCGGGTCAGCGGATAGACGGTCACGAGTTGAACCCCCAGGAGGTACGGTGATCCCCGGAGAGAGACCGAGCGCAGCCGTGGAAACCAGTCGAGGACGGCCAGCGGCTCGCGCGGCCGGAAACATCCGGCGAAGGTCCGGAGGCCGATCCTCCAACCCTCGCCTTCAAGCTCCGGAGCCACGCCGGTGAGAAAGCCCAGGGCGGCGCGCTGCACCTCCTGGTCGTTGTCCCCCAGGTACCCGAAGACCGGAACCGGGATCCCCAGCACGAGGAAGCGCACGTCTCCGGCGGGGAGAACCGTCGATGCGAGGCCGCGACCGGTGGTGTAGACGGTGCCCGGAAAACAGCTCACGAGCGAGCGCCCGAGAAACAGGACCTCGGACGCGAGATCCATGGCCGGCCTCTCCGGTACCCCCGCCTCGTGCCCTTTTTCCCAAACCTCCATCGGCCCTCCACCGTGACGCTCTCACCGACGCTCTAGCAAGGCGCGTGCCAGGTCACCCGGAGTCGGCAGGATCACTGTCACCACCGCGTCCTCGGCGTCCGCCAACGGTTCGAGGGCCCGCGAGTGAAGCCCCCTGGAAACAGAATGTGTTAACTCACGGAATCGTGCGCCGGGAGCCGGCGGCTCACAGGCCGAGCCTGCGCATCTTCTTGAAGAGCCCGGCGCGGCTGAGGCCCAGCCTGGCGGCGGCGGCGGTCCGGTTGCCGCCACACTCGGCGAGGCAGGCCTCGATCAGCCGGCGTTCGAACACGTCCCGCGCCTCGGCGAGGGACATCCCGGCGAAGACCGCCGGGTCCACGCCGGCGGTGGGGTGGCCTTGGGGGTCGGCCTCCCCCCCCAGCGAAAGGTGCCGCACGTCGATGATCGCCCCCGGCGTCACCGCCGCGACGGCCCGGATGATCTCGCTCTTCAGCTCGCGGACGTTGCCCGGCCAGTCGTGACCCTGGAGGCGTTCCAGGGCGCGGACGGTCACCCCGTTGATCGGCTTGTGCATCCTCGTCGCCGCTTCCTCCAGGAACGCGCTCACCAGGACCGGGATGTCCGGCCGGCGCTCGCGCAGGGGAGGCACGTGGATGCGCAGAACGTGCAGCCGGTAATACAGGTCGGCGCGGAAGCGGCCGGCGTCGACCTCCGCCTTGAGATCGCGGTTGGTCGCCGAGACGATGCGCACGTCGCAGCGGATCGGCGTGTCCTCGCCGACCCTGTAGAGCTCACCCTGCTCGAGCACCCGGAGCAGCTTGCCCTGCAGGGGCAACGGCAGGTCCCCGACCTCGTCGAGGAGGAGGGTGCCCCCCTCGGCCGCCTGGAACCTGCCCCGCCGCGGCTGGACGCCGGTCGCCGCCCCCGGCGCCACGCCGAAGAGCTCGGCCTCGATGAGCTCCGCCGGAATGGCCGCACAGTTCACCGCCACGAACGGCCCGCCGGATCGCGGCGAGAGCTCATGGATCGCCCGGGCGAAGAGCTCCTTGCCGGTACCGCTCTCACCCGTGATCAGGACCGGCTCTTCCTGGGCGGCGAAGCGCTCCGCCAGCTGCTTGCAGCCGGTGATGGCGGCGGAGCTGCCAAGGATGGCGTCCAGCGCGGCGGCGCCGCCGGTCCCCGGCCGGTGGGGGCCCCCGGGGCGCTGAGGACGGCCCCTGCCCAGCGCGTTGAGGACGATGCGGACCGCCGCCGCCACCGCGCAGATGTCACCGGTGGCCGGCCTTTCCTCCCCGCACCGCAGCAGCAGCTCGTGCTCCCGGTTCACGCGGGCCACGAGCAGGGGCCGACCTGCGACCGACGTCTCGCGTACGGTCTCGCCGCCGGCCGCGGCCAGGGCCTCGTCGGCGCCGGCGAGGCCGGCTCCGATGCTCCCCAGGTCGAGGTCGCCGGAGGCGGCCACCAGGGACAGACCGCCCCGGCCGCCGGAGTGGACGACGGCGGCCGCGGTGAAGTGAAACTTCTCCACGACCCAGCGGAGCAGGTCCGCCACCGAGACCCGCTCGGCGCACGCCGCGCTCATCTCCAGAAGCGCCACCATGTCCTCGATGTCGGCCACGGCCCGGAAGTGGGCGGTTCCCTCGCTCCCCGTCCCTTGCTCGGCCGCCGGAGCCGTCGGGCGGATCTCCGGCGCCAGGGCGAATGTCCCCGAGGAGACCTCCACGATGGTGAGCCGCGCCGACGAGAGCATGATCTCGTCCCCGGGGCGAAGCTCTGCGGAGTTGACCGACACGCCGTTGACGAACGTCCCGTTCTTGCTGTTGAGATCGGTGACGTGGAAGCGGCCGTGATCGGCGCGGAGCACCGCGTGGTTGCGGGAGACGTCCTTCTGGGGGATCACGATGTCGTTGCCGCTGCGCGAACCGAGCCGGTACGTCCGGCCGGCCTTGAGCTCGAACCGTTGCTCCCCAAGTTCCGGATGGTCGTAGATGAGCAGGTACCGACCCATGGCCGCAGTGTACCGCGGATGCCGGGCCGCGCGCTACGAGCCCAAGGCTGCCCTCACCATGTCGGCCGTGATCGTGACCCTGTAGGCGCCGTCTCCCATCTCCTCGAGATGCTCGCTGTGCCAGGGATCGAACTCCAGGGGATTGACGATGCGGCCGAAGATCGCGCGGAGGGCACGGGCCCCGGTGCGGGTATGCTTGGCGGCTTCTTCCGCGATCAGCGCGGCCGCGAGATCCTCGATCTCGAGCGAGATGTTCATGACCTCGAAGTACCGTCGCGAGCGGACGAACGGCGAATCCAGGGACTCGAGCAGGATCGCCTTCAGGACGTCTCCACCCAGGTCCTTGAGCATGACGATGTTGTCGAACCGGGCCAGGAACTGGGGGACCATCCCGTACTCGAACAGGTCTTCGTCCTTGAGGAAGTCCGCGAGTGCGAACCGGGTCTCGATCCGTACCGTCCCGTCCGCGGAACGGATGGCCTGGCTCTTGAGCTTCTCGCCGCTGCCGGGCTTGATGACGCGCAGGTACACCTGGTCGTAAAGCCCTTCGAAGGCCCCGCCGCAGATGAACATCATCCGCCCGGTGTCCACGTCCAGCGTCACCTGCTGCTCCTCGCCGTCGACCACGGCGAAGGTCCGGTAGGCGACCTTCTCGCCCTCCATCAGGGTGAGCAGCCCCTGCTGGAGCACGACGCCGATGGCGTTCGGCTTGCCGGCCACCACCGCCGCCATCTTGTCGATCTCGTCGATACAGATCGTGGCCCGTTCCATGGCGGCCGTGAGCTCCTCGGCCGTGGCCCTGGGACCGAGTAGGGCGCGGGCGCGCTGCTCGGCGGCGGTGAGCAGGCGGTCCGGCCGGAACTCCATCCGGTCCGAGTCCACCAGGAGGTTGGCGTTGACGATGGTCATGGCCCGGAAGGGGCGGTACTCCGGAATGTCGTGGTACAGCCGCCCGATGTTGTTCATGATCGTCGTCTTGCCGGTGCCGGAGCTGCCGATGAGCAGGATGTTGCCGGGCACCTTCCCGGTCACGTGCTTGTACACGGCCACCGCGACGTAACGCAGGGCCGCGTCCTGGCCGAGCACCCCCCGTTTCAGCTCCACGAAGATCTCCGCCGGCGTGATCGCGGCGAGCTCGCGGGGCCGGCCCCCGCCGGCCGCCGCGCCGCCTTCCCCAACCGTCATCTCATGCCTCCTTGACCCAGACCCCGCCGCGGGGCACCAGCCGCACGCCGTCGATGTGCACGGACCGCCCGCAGCCCCCGGGCCGGAAATCGGTCACGATGTCCACGTGCTGGGCCGACCTGTTCAGGCTCCGCGCCTTCTCGAGCTCGGCGATCTTCGCCCTGCCGGCCTCCGAGGCCGGATCCTCGACGTAGCACTCTTCGTAGCTGGCGCCGATGGCGATGTGCAGCGTGCCGCCAACCTTCTCCACGAAGAGCGGATGCCTGAGCACCCGGTCGAGGCCGGGGTTCATCCCCAGGGCGACCTCGCCGAGCCGGTGGGATCCCTCGTCGGTCTCGACGATGGTCTCGAGGTATTCCTGGCCGGTCTCTGCCGAGTAGCCGACGATCCGCCCGCCCTCGAACCGGAGATGGATCCCCTGGATGTCGTGCCCGCCGTAGTTCACCGGCAGGTCCACGAAGATCTCGCCCTCCACCGAGCGCGCATCG
The DNA here is from genome assembly GCA_964644635.1 of uncultured Thermoanaerobaculia bacterium. GTDB lineage: Bacteria > Acidobacteriota > Thermoanaerobaculia > Thermoanaerobaculales > Sulfomarinibacteraceae > CAZXXL01. Next base: position 22,518 of record CAZXXL010000020.1, read on the forward strand.
GGGCTGGTGAAGACCTCCCCGTCCGGGAAGTTGCGCAGGCCGTAGGAGAGCACGGCCCGGCTCGGCGACAGGTCCATCCTCAGCTCGAGCCGCCTGCCGTCCCGGGGATCCTCGGTGACGATGACGATCTCCCGCCCGGCGTCGAAGAGCGGCGCGATCCTCTCCTCCGCCTCCTTCAACGGCGCCGGGTCCTGGGTCGACGCCCGCACGATGAAGGCGGCGTACTCCTCGACGTCCATCCCCTCCATGGCGGCCGCCGCGGGGGTGGGGAACAGCGTGATGACCCACGGCTTGCCGAGGCGGATGTCGGCGAACGGCCGGTCGGCCGCGGCCAGCCGCTGGGCCTGCTCCGCCTCCAGGCCGGAAGTGAGGGCCGGGTCCTCGGCGCCCAGGACCTCGACGTACTTGGTCATGCTCCGGTAACGCTCGCCGTGCCACTCGGGGATCCGCTCCAGCTGCTCCGGGCTGCCCCAGCGGCCCATGGCGGCCGACCAGACCCGGCCGCGCTCGTTGTTGGGCGGGATCAGGTAGACGTCGGGGACCGCCCCGGCCTGGATCACCCGCCTTTCCAGGACCGCCATCAGCGGCCACGCGATCCTCTCGCCCTTGATCATCACCCGGTCCCCGGGCTCGATCCCGCCCAGGGAATGGTCGAGAAGGTATCCGGCCCAGGTCTCCAGGTCCTGTGCATCGATCGTGATCTCCTGCATCGGTCAACACCGCCTTTCTACGGCTTCTTGGCGTTCACGTCCGCGCCCGCCGGCTTGCCGGGAGCCTTCTCCCGGGACAGCCGGAGGGTGCGGGGTATCCTGCCCCGGCCCGACCGCGTCCGGCGGACGACGATGACCGGAACGCTCACCGTCGGGCGCGACGGATCGTCCGTCCGGATCGTCACCGTCGCCCGCAGCGACCCCCAGTGCGCCGCCGCGGCCCTGGCGTTGTCGAGGGTGACGCGGAGGTCGTGGGTGACCGCGGCGGCGGCGGAGCCGGCCGTCACGCCGATCAGGTCCGGATGGTCGCTGACGGCGCTCAGGATCCGGAAGGGCTTTCGCCCGCCGTGCGTGAGGCGGAGGATGCGCCACACCTCCTTGCCGCCCTGGTTGGGCAACACGAAGCGGATCCGGGGGGGCGCCGGCTCGATCAGCGGCCGGATGCGGAGGGAGACCGGAATGTCGAGCTTCGCCCGGCCCGGTACGTTGGTTCGCAGCGCCAGCGAGCCGGAACGCACCACCGGCTGCGCGTCGCCGGGAATCTCCGCGATCAGCCACAGGTCGCCGGGAACGGCGTGTACGCCCCGGATGGACGTCGCCTTCGTCACCGCGGCGAAGCGCACCCGCAGGGGCGCCGGCACCGACTCGACCTCGAGCACCCTGAGCGGCCTGCCGTCCCTCCGGTGGAGCAACAGCCGCGACCAGACGCCGCGGCCCTCCTGTGTCGTCAGCCAGATCCGCTGGGAGGGCGTCATCACGATCGGCGCCTCCACCTTCGCGGTCAGGCGCAGCATCACGGTGCGCAGCCCGGGATCGTCCGTGAAGACCCGAATGGTCTTCGAGATGCGTCCGTTCTGCCGGGGCGACGTGTGGACCTTCGCGACGAGCTTTCCCGACCCACCTGCCGGGATGACCGAGTCGTGCTCGGCCACCGTGC
>CAZXXL010000021.1:0-23733 GCA_964644635.1 uncultured Thermoanaerobaculia bacterium
GGTCGAGCTCGCGGGGGTGGCGGCGGTCCTCGCGGCCCTCGGCGGCAGCGGGCCGGTGGTGATCGCCGGCAACTCGCTGGGCGCCTGGCTCGCCTGCCTGGCGGCGGTCGAGCACCCGGAACGGGTGGCGCGACTGGTGCTGATCAACGGCGGCCCGGTGGCGACCTCCGGCCCGGCGCCGGACCTGCAACCGGCCGATCGCGAGGAGGCGCGCCGGCTGATGGAAACTCTGATGGGCCCCGGGGGCGGGCGCATCCCGGGCTTCGTGCTCGACGACGTGGTTCGCCGGGCGCACACCGGCCCGCTGGCGCGCCTGGCGGCGAACGCCGCCGAGATGCAGGGCTTCCTGCTCGACGGCAGGCTGTCCGAGATCCAAGCCCCGGTGGACCTGGTGTGGGGCGAGGCCGACGGGTTGTTCCCCCCCGCCTACGCCGAACGCCTGGCGGCGGGCCTCGGTGCCGCCCGGCTGACGACGCTTCCCGGGTGCGGTCACGTGCCCCAGCGCCAGTGCCCGGAGCGCCTTGCGGCCGCCCTGGTACGGATCCTGGGCTCGCCGCCGCCGGGCCGGGAGGTGACGCCATGATCCACGGTGATGTCCTGGGAGAGAGGGCCAGGCTCACGCCGTCCGCGCCCGCCCTCGTGGAGGTGGCGACCGGACGGCGCTTCACCTACGCGGAGCTCGACCGGCGGGCCGCCCGGTGCGGGTCGGCGCTGACCGGCGCGCTCGGGCTGGCGCCGGGCGACCGGGTCGGCCTGCTCTGCGGCAACCGGGTGGAGTTCCTCGATGTCTTCTTCGCCGCCGGGAAGACCGGCGTGGTGGTGGTGCCCATGAACACCCGCCTGGCGGCCCCCGAGCTGGCGGCCATCGTGCGCGACGCCGGGATGCGGGCGCTGATCTACGACGGCGGCTCGGCGCCCGCCGTCGCCGCGCTCAAGGACGCGGTCGAGCTCGAGCGGTGGGTGGCCGTGGATCGCCCCCTGCCGGGCGACGACTCGCTGGCGGCGCTGGCGGAGCGGGGCGCGGCCGCAAGCCCGGCGGCCCGGCCGGGACCGGAGGACCTGTACTGCCTGCTCTACACCAGCGGCACGACGGGGCGGCCCAAGGGCGTGATGGTGCCGCATCGGATGGTGTCGTGGAACGGGCTCAACACCGTCGCCTGCTGGCAGCTCCGGGCGGACGACGTCAGCCCCATCTTCACCCCCCTCTACCACGCGGGGGGGCTGGGGGCGTTCCTCGTCCCGATCTTCACCGTCGGCGGGACCATCATGCTGCACGCGCGCTTCGACGCCGGCGAGGTCTGGCGGACCATCGAGGCCGAGCGGTGCACGGTGGTGCTCGGGGTGCCGACCATCTGGACGATGCTGGCCGAGGCGCCGGAGTTCGAGAGCGTCGATCTCGCCCACGTGCGCTGGTTCATCTCCGGGGGCGCGCCGCTGCCCACGAGCCTCATCGAGCGTTACCGGTCCCGCGGCGTCATCCTCCGCCAGGGCTACGGCCTGACGGAGGTCGGCGTCAACTGCTTCGCCATGACCGACGCCGACGCCTGGGAGCGCCCGGGCTCCATCGGTAAGCCCCTGATGTTCACCGAGGCGCGCCTGGTCGACGAGGACGGCGCCGAGGTCCCGGTGGGCGAGGTCGGGGAGCTCCTCCTCCGCGGCCCCCACGTGTCGGCCGGCTACTGGAGGAATCCGGAGGCGACGGCGGCCGCGCTCGACACCGAGGGCTGGTTCCACACCGGGGACCTCGCCCGTCGCGACGAGGACGGCTTCTTCTTCATCGCCGGCCGGCGCAAGGAGATGTTCATCTCCGGCGGCGTGAACATCTACCCCGCCGAGGTGGAGAGCGCCCTCCTCGAGCACCCGGCGGTGAGCGATGCCGCGGTGGTGGGCGTGCCGGACCCCAAGTGGGGCGAGGCCGGGGTGGCCTTCGTGGTCCCCGGCGAGGGCGCCGGGCCTTCTCCCGGCGAGCTCGCGGGTTTCCTCGAGGAGCGCCTCGCCCGCTACAAGGTCCCCAAGCGCTTCGTCTTCGTCGACGAGCTGCCGCGAACGGCGTACGGCAAGGTGCGCCGCGCGGCGTTGGCGGCGATGGTTGCGGACGAGAAGGGGGATGCATGAATCCGCACGCGGCCTCGCGGGTCGCGCGGCGAGGATGCCTCCCGTGAGCTCGGAAATCGTTCCCGCCGCCAGCGGCACCTTCACGGCCGGAGAGCACACCATCTGGTGGGAGTACCACGGGACCGGCGGCCGGGAGGCGTGCTGCCTGCTCAACGGCCTCGCCATGCACACCCGCGCCTGGTACGGCTTCCTGCCGCAGCTTCTGGACGGGTACGACGTCATCCTCTACGACTTTCCCGGCCAGGGACGGTCGTCGAGGAAGGACGTCCCCTACTTCATCCCCGACTTCGCGCGCTACCTCGAGGCCATCATGGACCGCAACGGGGTCGAGCGGGTGCACCTCATGGGGATCTCCTACGGCGGCTTCATCGCCCTCGACTTCGCCCGCCTCTTCCAGGAACGGCTGCACACCCTCGTGCTCTCCGGGATCCTGCTCTCCCACGAGCGGCTCTTCGAGATGTACCAGGAGATCTCGCTGCGCTTCTACCGCGGGACCCGCGAGGAGTTCGAGCTCTACACCCGGTACATGTACGAGAAGATCTTCGGCGAGCCCTTCGTGTCGAAACTGGCGCCGGAGCAGCTCGAGGCCATGCGCACGCGCTTTTACGACCGCTACGGGGACGACCGCTCCTGCCTCATCCGCCTGACCGAGGCCCAGGATCCGTTCTTCGCCGCCCTGGAGGAGAACCTGCCGGCCTACCGGGCGGTGAGGACCCCGACCCTCGTCGTCTCGGGCGAGCAGGACCGGGCGATCCCCCTGTGGCAGCAGAAGAAGCTCCTCGATATCTTCCCGGTCAGCCGGTGGGAGATCGTCGAGGGCGCCGGTCACGTGGTCTACCTCGAGCGGCCGGACGTCTTCTTTCCGCTGCTGAAGAGGTTCATGAGGGCCAAGAGCATTGAGTTCTGAGGGGCTCATCTTCCACCGCGTCGACGGGAACGGCGAGCCGCTCCTCCTGCTCAACGGCATCGCCATGACCGCGGCGGCCTGGGAGCCGGTGCTCACCCGCCTGGCGGACGGCCTCACCGTCATCCGCTGCGACCTGCGCGGGCAGCTGATGTCCCCGGGCCCGCCGCCCGCCGACCCGACGGGGCACGTGGCGGACCTGGTCGCGCTCCTCGACGCCCTGGGCCTGGGGTCCGTGCACGTCCTCGCGACGTCCTTCGGCGCGGTGGTGGCCGTGCTGCTCGCCGCCCGGCACCCGCACCGGGTGCGGTCGCTGGCGCTCGCCGCCGCGGCCGATCGCTTCGACACCGCCATGCGCGCCGAGGTCGGGCGCTGGCGCGCGGCCTGCCGGGAGGCCCTGGCGTCGGGCGACAGGGGCCGCCTGGTGGACGTGATCCATCCCACGGCCTTCTCGCCGGGCTTCCGCCGGGAGCACGCCGCTGCGCTGGCCGCCCGGCGGCGGCAGATGGCGGACCTTCCCGACCGCTGGTTCGAGGACCTGGACGCGCTGATGGCCTCGGCCGAGGGGGTGGACCTGGAGCCGGAGCTGGCGGCGGTTCGCTGCCCGGCGCTGGTGGTCGCCGCCGGCGGGGACGGCTTCATCCCTTCGGCCCGCAGCCGTGCGCTGGCCGAGAAGATTCCCGGCGCCCGGCTGGAGGTGATCCGCGGCGCCGGGCACGCAGTGGTCATCGAGCGGCCGGCCGAGCTGGCGCGGCTGGTCCGGGGCTTCATCGGCGCGCTTGCAGAGGCGAAAAACGGCGGCTGCCGGCCTTGAGTGCTCCTGGAGCGCTCCCCGCGTCATGGGGTCTCGTCGCTCGGCCCTGGCGGGCCTTCGCTCGGGACGCCGTTCGACAACGGGCAGCGAAGCTGCCCTGTCTCACGGCGCTTCGTCGGGGTCCTGGCGGACCCCTCCTCGCAATGACAATCAACCCCCTCTTGTCATGGCGAGGAGGCCGGCGGCGGCCGGCTCCTTGACGGGCGCCGGGCCCGGTATAAGATATGACGACGGCCTGCGGCACGGTTCGTGCGGGAGCGGGGACGGGGGAGTGAAACCGGGGCCGCGGCGGTTGCACACCTCGAACGGATGGGAAAGGGGTCTCAGCGTGAGCAAGAAGATCTACATCGCGGCCTATCACCAGTCGAAATTCGGCAAGCTCTTCACGATGACGGTTCCCGAGATCGTCACCAACGCCGTCACCGGGGCGTGCAGCGAGATCAACGCCGACCCGTCGGTGATCGACGTGGGCTCGATCGGTGCGGCCTGCAACATCTCCCTCAACCAGCAGGGGCTGCTCTCGGGCCTGATGGCCATGGTTCCGGGCCTGGAATCCAAGCCCATCGAGTCGGTGGAGAACGCGTGCGCCTCGGGTGGCCAGGCGATCCTCTCGGTGATCTACAAGCTGCTCCTCGGCCAGGGCGACGTCGGCATCGCCGTCGGCTACGAGAAGATGCGCAACGACGAGGGGAAGATGGACGGCAAGCTCATCGGCGAGGCCCTCGGCTACTTCTCCTACCCGGACGAGCGCGAGGGGAAGGTGTTCATCTTCCCGCACCTGTTCGCCGAGGTCATGGACCTGTACATGAAGACCCACGGCGTCACCGAGGCGGACCTGGCGGCCGTGTCGGTGCAGGAGTACGCCAACGCCCAGTACAACCCCTACGCCCAGATGAAGGGGATCACCGTCAGCCTGGACGACGTGACCACCATCGCCGGCCGCAACCGCTACATCGTCGACGGCCTGCCGCTGAAGACCTACGACTGCTCCCAGATCACCGACGGGTACGCCGCCATGATCCTCGCCACCGAGGAGGGACTGGCCAAGCTCGGCGTGGCCAAGGCCGACTGCGTGGAGATCGCCGGCTACGCCCAGGCCACCGACCCGCTGCGCAAGCAGGGCCGGGACGTGCTGCGGCCCGCCGGCGCTTACCGGGCCATGAACGAGGCCTACGAGATGGCCGGCGTGAAGCCCGCCGACGTCGACGTGGCCGAAGTCCACGACTGCTTCACGGTCATGGGGGCCATCGCCGCCGAGGTCATCGGCCGCGCCGAGTACGGGAAGGGCGCGGCCTACTGGCGGGACGGCCGGGCGGCGCCGGACGGCGAGTGCGCCATCAACACCTCGGGCGGCCTCATTGCCAAGGGCCACCCGGTGGGCGCCACCGGCGTCGCCATGGTCGGCTGGAGCGCCTGGCAGCTGCTCGGCAGGGTGCCCAAGGAGCTCCAGGTCCCCGACGCCTCGGTGGCCGCCACCTTCAACATCGGCGGTCCCATCTGCGCCTCCGTCTGCACCGTGCTCAAGCCGGGAGCGTAGGAACCGGGACGAGTCGCGCCGCCCCATGGCGGCGCGGACAGGGCCACCGTTCACCCGTTGTCCGGTGGCCGACGCGGCCGTTCCGGCTATCCGAAGAGCTCCTTCAGAAGCTCGGCTCTCGACAGCCCGTGGTGCCGGGCGACCTCGTCCAGGATTGCCGCCAGGGTACCGACCTTGAGCGATCGATGCGCTGGAACGGTTACGTGATGCCGCCCGTGGCGCTCAGTCGTCAGGCGGATGTGACTTCCGGTCCTGCGGGTGATCGTATAACCGAGCCGGCGCAAGGCTTGACCGAGCTCCGCTCCGGACAGATCACGGGGAAGCTTCATACGGTCAGGATGTGATCACGCACGAAGTGGAGCCGGATGATCTTGGGGCGATCTTCCTCGTCGAAATGGCAGATGACCGCGTCACGGACCATCGTTTCCACCTCGGCCATGGTCTCCCCCTCGGTGAAGATCGGCTCGCCAAGGGCGCGCGCGGTGTAGCCGCCTTCGGGAGCCTCTTCCACGACGAACACGATCTCGTTCATGACTCGAGTGTAGCACCGGCGGCGTCAGCGGACCCCCCTCCGGTCCTCGCGCGCGTCGCGCCAGGGCTCGCAGGTCATGGCCTTCGGCTTTCGCAGGCCGGGGGTCTCAGCGCCACAGCGGGCGGCCGGCGACCTCGGTGTCGAGCTCGTCGGTGAGGCGGTTGAGGGCGTCGCCCACGGCGGCCGCGGCGACCCGGAGGGGAGCGTCCCCGGGGATCTCCACCGGCGGCCCGAAGACGGCGACGATGCGCCCGAACGGGCGGCCGAGGACCATCCGGTCCCAAGATTTGAGCATCCAGTAGGGCGTGGCGCTGAAGGTGGCGGGAATCACCGGCGTGCCCAGGCGCCGGGCGATCTCCACCACGCCGCTCTTGACCACCCGCGCCGGCCCCCGGGGGCCGTCCACGGTCAGCGCCACGTGGTCCGCGCGGCCCTCGCGCGCCACCCGGAGGAGGGCGGCCAGGCCGCGCAACCCGCCGCGGTGGGTGGAGCCGCGGACGATCCCCACGCCCAGTGCGTTGAAGATCCGGGTCGCGATCTCGCCGTCGGCGGAGTTGGACGCCATGCTGGTGATGCGCCGGCCGCGCAGTGCGAAGCCGACCCCCTGCATGCGGCCGTGCCAGAGCGCGAGCGGCGCCCGCTGGATCTCGTCCAGCCAGTGCAGGCCCCGCGCCTCGATCCGCATCGTCGACCGCCAGAGACGGAAGACCTGGCCGAGAACCGAGCCGGCGAGCCTGTAACGCCACACGGGAGGATTGTACCCGGGCGGAGTGTCCTCAGTTGTGTCCGTCAAGTTGGTGTGATACGTCACACTTCCCAGGTTGCGGGTGAGGGGCCCAGGGCCCCGGGTGGCCCCGGGGCGGGCGGCGCTCGGGCCCGCCGCCGGCCGCTCCAGCACGGTGCCCGGATCGGTGAGCAGGCGGCGTCCCATGCGAAGCTCGAAGCCGGGAGTGCGGTTCACCAGGCCGGTGAGCGGCAGGAGCACGTCTGCTCGTCGGGCCCGGCCCGCGGCGGGACCCACGGCCGCCGCGGCACCCGACGCGGATCCCCGTCCACGGGACACGCCCGCGGTGTCAGTAGCGGACGTTCCAGGGGCACCACTGTGTGAAGAAGCCGTTGGCGGGGTTGACGTAGTGGTACGCCGTGAGGTGGATCGGGCGGAGGCGGACCGTGTGCTTTTTCTTCCCGGTCTTCGGGTCGCGGACGGCCGACTTCACCAGCAGCTCGACCTCCCTGCCGTGGAGGTTCGCCAGCACGTACTTGAAGTACGGGGACCTGGCCCGATAGGCGCCCTTCCCCTTCCGCTCCAGGATGTAGCGGCCGTTGACCGTGCGCTTCCCGTCGACCTTCAGGATCCGGTCGCCGGGACGAAGCCCGGCCGCCGCGGCCGGCGTCCCCGGAAACACCTTGACCACCCACCACCAATCCTCCGGATCCACGAGGATGCCGAGAGCCCCCAGGCTCACCCTCTTGATCATCCGGTGCCGTTCCCGCCCCGTCTTCTTGGGGAACTCCCACAGCAGCTCGCTCAGCATCACGGGCGCCACGTCCCGGATGTCGGAGCTCGAGCCCTGGCTCTCCGCGATTCCGATCCAGACCAGCGGCGGGATCTTGGGATGCCGTTGCAACCTAGCGTAGTCGAAGAAGTTGAGCCGGATGTTCCGGTAGTAGCTCACCACTTTCCTGCCGGGGACGGTTTGCGTCTCGGTCACGGGAACCGGCACGTACTGCCCGGTCATGTTGAACCCCACCATGCTGGCGGACCACACCTGCTGGATCCGCGTCGTGGTGATGGTCTTGGGGGGCACGTAATCCTCCCGCCTGCCGACGAAGGAGCTCATGGTGATGAGCAGCTGGGGGTTCTCCTCGTCCCGGACGAGCCCCCGCGCGGCGAGACGCTTCTCGACCATCCTGAAGAGCTCCTTCTCGAGCAGCGGGTTCGCCACGTCCGAGGGGTCGAGGGCGAAGGTTTTGTAGGCCGAAAGATCGCGGTCGATGTCCTCGTAGCTGACCACGTCCACCGCGTACCTCGCCCCGCCCTCGACGTTCAGGCCGTAGAGCGCGACGATGAACTGCTCGCTCCAGCCGGAGGGCCCCTGGTGGCCGCCGGCGTGGACATCCCGAGCACCGGCGGCGACTGCGAGCGCGGCGGCGAGCACCATCGAGACGACGACCCGGCGCCCGTGGGTTCTCGACCCTTCCATCTGCGACCTCCCATGCGGATCCCGCTGGGGTGGGGGGTGGGCTGGATTGGAGCGCTGGCTCAGGGGATCCCTGGTTGTGCTCCCATCGTATCACAGGGAGCTCGGAGAGCAAACGGAGAATACGCTGGACTTTCCGCGATATTTCTGAGACAGCGGTGCGCCGGATGGTCCGCCGAGCGAAGGCCCGCCAGGGCCGGAGCGAAGGGACCCCCTCACGATCGGACACCGCAACGGAGCACCGCCCGACGCGCTCCAAGCTCTCATTCCCCTCACTGTCATTGCGAGGAAGGGCTCCGCAGGAGCCCGACGAAGCAAACCCCTCGCGATTGGACACCACCGCGGAACACGGCCCAGCGCGCCCCGACGCTGTGAGGGGTCGCCACGACGCCGGGCTCCGCCCGGCTGCTCGGGATGACAGGGCGAAAGGTGCTCCCTACGGTTCGGTGCTGCGGCCGCAACGCCGCACGGGACGGGCGATCGCTTCCCGGACAAGCGGCGGGATCGCAGCGGGGCCGGGACCGATCACGGCCGCCGGGCGGCGCTCAGGTCCGCCGCCAGCCGCTCCAGCACGGCGGCGGGATCGGTGAGCAGGCCGCGTCCCATGCGCAGCTCGAAGCCGGGGGCGTGGTTCACCAGGCCGGTGAGCACGGGCAGCAACCGGGAGCGCTCGGCGGCGTAGCGCGGCGCGAGGAAGAGGGGGCTGGTCGCCGTCAGCAGCCGGGCCATGCTCTCGGCCGCCGTGAGGCGGCGCAGGCGGAACCCGGCCAGGCGGCGGTCCCGCACCAGGTGGACCACGACCGCGGGCTCCAGCGAGTCGACGAAGGATGCCTCGTGCCCGGCGCGCTCGAAGAGCCAGCGCTCCTCGCCGCGCGCACCCACCCCCCGCGGAGCGCCCGCCCCGGCGCCGGGCAGCAGGTGGACGCTCCCGTCGCGCAGCCAGAGGTCCCGCCTCAGCGCCCGGGCCACCGGCGTCCCGTGCTCGAAGCCGACCAGCAGGGAGTCGTCCGAGACGATCCGCCCGCCGCAGCGAAGGACGGCCGCGGCAAGGGTGGACTTTCCGGCGCGGGTGGCGCCGGTCGCCAGCACCCGGGCGCCCGCGAACCGAAAGGCGGCGGCGTGCACCGTCGCCCGTGCCTGCAGGGCTGCGGCGTGGATCAGCGCCGTCTCGAGGACCTCGGATTGCAGCGCCACGTCCCACGACGAGCCACGGGCCCGGAGGATGATCCGCGCCGAGGGTCTGCCCGGTGCGATCCGCAGCGTGCCGCCCGGAAGCACCACCCGATCCTCGTCCTCGCCGGGCAGAAAACGCACGAACCGCCGCGGCGGGCCGGGCCGGCCGGCGGCGGCCGGGGACGCAGGGCGGACCGCCGTCACCCGGACGCGGTAATCGGCCTCAGGGGCCTCCCCGGCCACCGGCGTCGCCGTGACGTTGAGGGTCTCGAGCACGCGCACCTGGGCGGCGCCCACGTTGTCGACGCGGACGGTGCCCGGCACGCCGCTGATGCCGAGGAGAAACGAGGAGGCCCCCATCGCTCACCGATTCCCGTCGCCGGGCGCCGCCGTCCGGGGACCCGTGCGGCGGCGGGCGGATTCACGGTCGCGGAGGAGCACCGGCGGGACCACCACGGCGCCGATCATAGCGGAGAAAAGCACCCCCCACCCCGGAGGTCCCGTCCGGGGGGCTCACCCGCCGGGCGGGCACCCGCCGGGTCGTACGCCGCGGCCGAGGCCGGCCGGCGTCCGGTACGCTCACGGTCGTTCGAGCTTCGGCGAGAGATCCGTCGTGATCCGTGACGGTCACGTGGACGGTGAATGTGCCACCGTGCGGAAAGACGTGCTCCACGGGGTTGCCAGGGGCCGGGCCGGTGCCGTCCTGAAAGTCCCAAACGATCGCGTAAGGAGGGGCGCCGCCGTGGACCCATGCGGTGAGTTGGACGGTCCGTGCCGCCGGAAGGAACGCTGCGTCCACGCCGGCGGCTAGAGGCTGGCTTCCGAAGGTGCCGGCGACGATGGAACGGGCGAAGGGAGCGAGATAGACGGTACCCGAGAGTGGGTCCCAGGCTCCAGTTTCCACCTCCGGGCCGACGGGGGACCCGAGCCTCAGCCACGTGAGTCCGCCGTCCGAGGTCTCGAACGCCCCGGAGTCCGCCACGGCCACGAGGCAATCTTCCCGTGTCGGGTCGGCCATGAGTCTGCGCACCCTGACGCCCGACAACCCATTCGCCCGAGCTTCCCAGGTCCGCCACCCGTCTCCGGTCCGCACGATCGTGCCGGACAGGGTCACGCCCCAGGCCATCTGCGGATCGACCCGGTCGATGACGAGGTCGACGAGCGGTTCGTCGGGGGGGACGAGCGGGGCGGACCAGGTCTCGCCGCCGTCGAAGGACCGGATCACGTGCTCGTCGGACGTGCCTGCGTACACCGTCTTGGGGTCGCTCGGCGCCACCGCCACCGTGTACGCGCCGCCGTGGCTGTCCTCCGCGAAGACCTGTTTCCAGCTCGTCCCGCCGTCGCGGCTTCTCCAGACACCCCCGTACGGCGGCCCGCCGGCCGCCCACAGGGTGCGCGGGGACGTGGGGACAATGTCGGCGTCGATCACGGTCTCCGGGGGTCCCTGCGCCACGCGTTTCCAGGAGGCGCCGCCGTCGCGGCTCAGCCACATGTCCCAACCGACGGCGTAGGCGACATGGGGGAGGAGGGGATCCCAGACGACGACGCCTCCGACATACCCCCCGTACGTCTCCGCCTCTGTCCAGTGCGCGCCGCCGTCGCTGCTGAGCTCGAGCCCCACCCGGCCGGCCCGGGCGATCACGCGCCACGGCTCTCCCGGCTCCACGGCGACCCCGAGCACCCGCTCACGGGGTATGCCGTCGTCGGCTGGCTTCCACCGGCCGTTGGCGCCGCCGAGGCGATAGACGCCGTCACCGGTGGCCACGAGCCCGTTCCCAAGAGCGGGCGACACGGCGATGAGCTCCAGTGGTATCGGGGGATCCGCCCCTGCCTTGGACCAGTGGACGCCGCCGTCGCTGGAGGAGAACGCGCCATCGGAGCCGACGGCGTACAGGCGCTCCCCGTCGGCCGGATCCACGGCCAGGCCGTCGATCACAGCCCAGCTGCCGCCCTCGTTCAACGGCGGGTCCCCCGCCCTGGCCCACGTCGTACCGCCGTCCCGGCTGCGGAAGATTCCCGCCCCGGTCATCGCGTACACGCTCTCCCGGTCGGGCCCGCCAACGGCGAGCGTTCCGACCCAACGCTCCCACTGGCCGGTAGGCAGCCCGGCCGCGCCGGACGCCCAGGTCCTGCCGAGATCGTCGCTGGCGAGCAGCCCGTCTTCCGTTCCAGCCAGGAGTCGGGCTGCGTCACCCGTCCCGGCCACCGCGATGTCGTTGGCCCTGCCGCCGTGCACCCGTTCCCACGTCGTGCCGCCGTCCCGGGTGACGTACAGACCGCCCGCCAGGGCAAGCACGACGTCCGGCCGGCCGGGAACGACCGCCAGGTTGTGAATCATGACGCCCGACGGGAAGGGCAAAACGGTCCATTCGACTCCCCCGTCCGTGGAACGAAGCACTTCCTGCCGGCAGCCGATGTAGAGGGTCCCGCCCCCGTCAGGGGTGGCGGCGACGGAGCTGGGGTCGCATCCGCCGTTGAGCGTCACCGCGTGCCAGCCGGCCCCCGCGTCCGTGCTCTGGAAGACGTCCCCCGGGGTCTCGATGCCTCCGGGCGCGACGACGTACCAGGTCTCGGGTGAGCCGGGGAGCACCGCCAGAGCGCTCATCCAGCCTCCATAGGGTCCCAGCTGCACCCAGGGTGGCTTCGGGGGCGCACCGCCCCCGGCGGCGAGCGCCGGGACCACTGCTACCAGGGCGAGCACACGGCACACTCTGAAAACCGACGCACGCATAAGCTGACCTCCATCCGATCATACGATCGACCCGGGGTTGGCGTTGGGAAGAACACCGAAGCGGCAATGCCATCGTGTCCGTGTCGGGACTGGCGGGGAGGATCGCGCTCTTTCCATGGAGAGGGAGCTAGATGGTCTGGCACGGCCGGGTACAATGAGGCCGGTGAAAACGGTCCTTTTAGGGCTCGTCCGCAGCCTGCGTCCGGAGCAGTGGCTGAAGAACGGCTTCGTGCTGGCGCCGCTGGTGTTCTCGGGGCGGTTCGCGGATCCGGGCGCGTGGCGGCTGGGGATCGCCGCCATGGTCGCCTTCTGTGCGGCGGCCTCGGCGACCTACCTGGTGAACGATCTCGCGGACCGGGAGGCGGACCGGGAGCACCCGCTCAAGAGGACGCGGCCCATCGCCTCCGGCCAGGTGCCGGCGGGGGCGGCGGCGCCGGCGGCGGTGGGGCTGTTCGTCCTCGCCGGGGTGCCGGCGTTTGCGGTGGGCGGGAAGCTGCCCCTGGTGGTGGGCGGGTACGTCGCCCTCACGCTGCTCTACTCGCTGGGCTTCAAGCGCCTAGTCTTCGTGGATGTGCTGGTGGTGGCGGCCGGGTTCGTGCTGCGGGTGGTGGGCGGCGCGGCGGCGATCCGGGTCCCGGTCTCGCACTGGCTGCTGCTCTGCGCCTACCTGCTCGCCCTCTACCTGGCGCTCGGCAAGCGCCGGGCGGAGCTGGCGCTGCTCGGGGCCGAGGCCGGCAACCACCGGGCGGTGCTGGGCAGGTACTCGATCGAGCTCCTCGATCAGTCCATCAGCGTGGTGCTCGGGGCGACGGTGGTGGCCTACGCCATCTACACGGTGGCCCCGGAGACGGTGGCCAAGGTCGGCTCGGGGGGGTTGATGGCCACGGTGCCGGTGGTGCTGTACGGCCTCTTCCGTTACCTCTACCTCCTCCACCGCGAGGAGATGGGCGGCAGCCCGACGCGGACGCTGCTCGCCGATCGTCCGCTGGCCCTGTGCGTGGTCCTCTGGCTGGCCGTGGCCGGCGCGGTCATCGCCCTCGGATGAGCTCCGCCGCCCGGCGCGCGGCCTCCCGCGCCTGGCGGATGCAGTCGTTGACCGAGACGCCGTGGTAGGACGAGCCGGTGAGGACGATCCCGGCCTCGGCGGCCGCGGCCTCGGCGGCGGCGACGCGTTCGAGGTGGCCGATGGTGTACTGGGCGATGGCCCTCCGGTGACGGATGATCCAGGTTCGCGAGGGGACCGCCTGCCGGCCGAAGACCCGCGCCAGGGCCGCATCCACCCGGCCCAGGGTGGCCTCGTCGTCGAGATCGACCCCCTCCGGGTCCCGCGCCCCGCCGAGCATGGTCCGCAGCAGGAGCCGGCCGGGCGGGGCCTGGCCGGGGAAGATGTCGTGGCAGTACAGGCAGCCGAGGATGCCGGCCCGCTCGCGGCCGGGGACCAGGAAGCCGAAGCCGGACACCGGCCGGCCGAAGGCGCCGCGGTCCCCGTAGGCCGCCATGACCACGGTGATGGGCGCGGTCGGGATCGCGCCCAGGGGCTCGGCGGCGGCCGGGCACGCCCCGGCGAGGATGTCGGCGGCGGCGCCGGCGGGAGCGGCCACGATCACCCGGCGGGCGGTGAGATCGATTCCGTCGCCGTGCACGCGGTAGAGGGAGCCCTCCCGGCGCAGCGAGCGCACCGGCGCGCGGAGCAGGAGGCGCTCGCCGAGGGCGCCGGCGAGGGCCGCGGGCAGCTCGCCCATGCCGCCGGCGAAGGTGGTCAGGGTTCCCCCGGGACCGGCGGGCCCGCCGGCGCTCGTCCCGGCGCGCCGAGCCTGGCGGGCCTTGGCGATCATGGCCCGGGTGAGCGAGCCGAACTCCGCCTCCATGGCGGCCATCTTCGGGAAGGTGGCGGCCAGGGAGAGCTGCCGGGAGTCGCCGGCGAAGACCCCGGTGACCATGGCGTCGACGAGGATCTCGGCCGCGCCCCGGCCGATCCGGCGGCGCGCGAAGTCGTAGACCGACTCGTCGGTCTCCGGGCGCCGGCGGGCGAAGGGCTCGCCGAGAACGCGCAGGCGGGCCGGGAGGGGCAACACGTCCGAGGCGAGGAAGCGGGCGGGAGAGAGGGGGATGCGGCGCAGCCGGCCGGCGCGCAGGATGAAGCGGTCGGCGGCGGCCTCGTCGGCGCGCACCAGGCGCTCGCCCAGCCCGGCGAGGCGCGCCAGCTCCAGGGTGTCGGGAGCGTTGTCCAGAAAGCCCTGGGGCCCCCACTCCAGCGTGTAGCCGTCCTCGACGCGGGAGCGCACCTTGCCGCCGGCGACCGCGTCCGCCTCGATGACGACGAGGTCCCGGATCCCGTGGTCGTGCTCCAGCCAGAACGCCGCCGCGAGCCCGGCGATCCCGCCGCCGACGACGGCGACCTCGTGGTCAGGCACAGCCGAGCTCGCTCCATCCCGCATCCGGGAGATCATACCCTGCCCGTGCGGGCCATTTCCTGGAGCCCGTCGCCGACGAGGGCGAGGGCGATCACCAGCACGGCGATGGCGGCGCCGGGGAAGGTGGCCAGCCACCAGCCCTGCTGGAGCACCTTGTGCCCCTGGGCCACCAGCGAGCCCCAGGTGGGCATCGAAGGCGGCACGCCGAGCCCCAGGTAGGAGAGCGTGGCCTCGGCGAGCACCAGGTCGCCCAGGCGGAGGGCCGCGTCCTGGGCGACGGGCCCGACCAGGTTGGGGGCATAGTGGAGGCGCCAGATGCGCCACCACGGGCTGCCCGCCACCCGCGCCGCGAGGATGAAGTCGCGGCGGCGCAGGGAGAGCACCTGGCCGCGCACGAGGCGGGCCAGGCCCATCCACGAGGTCGCGCCGAGGACCACCACCAGGGTGGCCGGACCCGGCCGGAAGAGCGTGACCGCGAGGATGAGCAGGAAGAGCACCGGGAAGGCGAGGAGGGCGTCCACCAGGCGCATCAGCAGGCCGTCCACCAGCGGGCCGGAGGAGGCGGCGGCGAGCCCGACCCCGGCTCCGAGGACGAGGGCCACCACGAGGGCGGTGAAGGCCACGGCCAGCGAGATCCGGCCCCCGGTGGCCATCTCCCGCAAAAGGTCGCGGCCGAAGCGGTCGCTGCCCAGCCAGTAGCGGTGAGTAAAGAGGCGCACGACCCGGGCGCGCGGGATCACCGTCCGCCGCCCGCCGGGGCCGGCGACGGTGACCGACCCGGCCGTCACCGTCACCCGGGGCGACACGAGGACGGCGCCGTTGGCGCGGATCACCACCGTGACCGCCGTTCCGGGCGGCAGCAGGCCCGCCCGGGCCGGGTCCATGCCGGGCAGCGGCCGGATCAGCCACGGCACGGCGGCACAGCCGAGGACGAGCAGCCCCGCGGCGCCGAGGCCGGCCCGCAGCCGCCGCGGCAGCCCGCGGGCGTTCACGAGCCCTCCCGCGCCCGCGGATCGACGAGGATGTAGAGCACGTCGGCCGCGAGGTTGCCCGCGATCACGGCCGCCGAGCCGAGGAGGGTGACGGCCAGGATCACCGGCACGTCCCGCGCCCAGGCCGCCGTCCACAGCACCCGGCCGATGCCCGGCCAGGCGAAGATCACCTCGATCACCAGGGATCCGGAGACCAGGAACGGGATCGACAGCCCGAGCAGGGTGACCACGGGCAGGAGGGCCGGCCGCAGGGCGTGCACCCACAGCACCCGGCGCCGGGTGAGGCCCCGCGCCCGTGCGGCCAGCAGGTAGCGGGCGTCCTGGATGTCGAGCAGGGTGGAGCGCAAGTAGCGGGCGGTGGCGGCGGCGCCGACCACGCCGAGGATGCCGGCCGGCAGCACCAGGTGGCGGAGGAGGTCGAAAAAGCGCGTCCAGGGCCCGGCCCCGATGGCGGCCACCGAGTGCATGTGCGAGGCCGGGAGCCAGCCCAGGTGGACGGCGAAGACGAGGATGGCGAGACCGGCCAGCCAGAAGGAGGGCATGCCGTACACGCCCAGGCTGAGGAGGGTGGAGATGCGGTCGAACCAGCCCCTGGGCCGGGCGACCGCGATCACGGCGAGGAGGATGCCGAGGGCGAGGTCGAGGGCGAGGGCGGTGCCGCTCAGGAGCAAGGTGGCGGGCAGCGCCCGGGCCACCACCCGGCTCACCGGCTGCCGGTACAGGAAGGACGTTCCGAGGTCGCCGTGAACGAGGGCGTCCAGCCAGCGCAGGTACTGCTCGCCCAGCGGCCGGTCCAGGCCGTACCGCTCGCGGATGTGCTGGCGGGCCTGGGGGGTGAGCTGGGGGTTGTCGAAGAGATCGGCGACCGACCCGGGCACGGCGTGGACGGTGAGGAAGGTCAGCGTCACCACCAGCCACAGGACGGGGACGGCGACCAGGATCCGGCGGAGGACGAGGCGGGTCATGGCGCGGTCCCGGGCCGGGGTCCGCCGCCGCCGCCGGTCCCCGGCGGGACGGGCCCCGGGGAGGCGGCCCCGGCGGTCACCGGCGGGCGTCCATCACGAACCACTGGTCCACGTTGAAGTACGGTGTCGCGTCGTTGATCTCCGCGCCGTGGACCCGGCGGTTGAGCCCGTCCAGGCGCTCGCCCTCGTACAGGAAGGTGTACGGCTGGTCGCGGTGGATGATCCGCTGGATCCGGTACAGGTCCGGCTTCTGGGCCTCGAAGTCCGCCCGGCGCTGGACGCGCTCGATGAGCCGGTCCACCTCCGGGTCGGCGTAGCCGACGTAGTTGTAGGTCGGCTGCCCGGGCCTCGCCGAGTGCCAAATCGGGCCGAGGTCGATCTGGGTTCCCTCGCGCCAGGCGCTGACGTAGGCGTCGAACGTCCCGTGCTCGAGCCTGGAGAGCATGGTGCCCCACTCGATGAAACGGGGCGTCGCCCGGATGCCGGCCCGGCGGAGCTGGTCGTGGACGAGCTGGCAGATGTCCTCGCGCATGTCGTTGCCGGCGTTGGTGAGCAGCTCGAAGGCGAAGGGCCTGCCGTCGCGATCGAGAACGCCGTCGCCGTCGGTGTCGCTCCAGCCGGCCTCGGCGAGCAGCCTGCGCGCCCGCCCGAGGTCGTAGGGGTAGGGCTCGAGGCCGGGGTCGAAGGCCCACATGGACGACAGCACGGGTCCCGCGGCGGGGCGGCCGAAGCCGCGGAGCACGGTGTCCAGGATCTGCGCGCGGTCGATGGCCAGGGTCAGGGCGCGCCGCACCCGGGGGTCGTGGAAGAGGGGCCGACGCGTGTTCCAGCCGATGTAGCCGTAGCTCCGGTCCTGGAAGTGGATGAGCTGGAGGCGTGGGTTGGCCCTGACGGCGTCGGCCTCGCGGGGCGGAATGCCCTGCATGAAGTCGATGTCCCCGGTGCCGAGCTGGGTGAGCAGCCCGCCCTGGTCGGGGATGATCCGCCACACCAGGCGGTCGAGGTAGGGGCGGCCGGCCTTGAAGTAGCGGGGATTGCGCACGAAGACGAACTGCTGCTGCGGGGTCCACGAGGCGAGCACGAAGGGCCCGGCGCTGAGCGCCTTCTTCTCCCAGTCCACCCGGTCCCAGCGTTCGTAGGGAATGGCCGCCCAGGCGTGGGCGGGGATGATCGGCCCGTCGTTGGCGTCCATGAGCTGGTAGGGGTAGCGGTGGGTGAAGTGGAAGCGCACCGTGTGGTCGTCGACGGCGACCACGGAGTCGATCCGCGCCGCCAGGGACTCCGCCTCCCAGCCGATGACCGGCGACAGCCGGGTGTGGTAGGCGAAGACCACGTCGCGGGCGGTCACCGGCACGCCGTCGCTCCACACCGCGTCGGGGCGCAGGTGGAAGGTGATCGCCAGCCCGTCCGCGGAGACGTCCCAGGAGCTCGCCAGGTTGGGGGCGAAGCTCGGCGGATGCCGTCGGTAGTCCACCTGCTCGATCATCAGCGTCGGGTAGAGCAGGGCCAGGACGTCGTCGGCGAAGGCCGTCTCGGTGAGGTACGGGTTCCAGTTCTGGATGTCGGAGAGCGAGCCGATGACCACGGTGCCGCCCCGCTGCGGCGTGGGCGAAGCTGTCGCCGCTGCCGGTGACGGGCGCCCGCCGTGCGGCCGGCCGCAGCCGGCGCCGACGGCGAGGAGGACGGCCAGGCCGAGGGTCAGGAACCGTCGCATCGGCACCATCCTACCACCCGGCGCGGGAGGCCCGGGAGCTCCTTTCCGGGCCTTCCGCGTTACACTCGGCGGGGCGGGGAGCGGACGGACGGGACGAGAGCGCGGGAGGGAAGCATGAGCAAGCGTGCGTTGCTGTCTGTGTCTGACAAGAGCGGCTTGGCGGAGCTCGGAAACGGGCTGGCCGGCCTGGGCTGGGAGCTGATCTCCACCGGCGGCACGGCCCGGGCCCTCGAGGACGCGGGCTGCCCCGTCACCCGGGTCAGCGAGGAGACCGGGTTCCCGGAGGTCCTCGACGGCCGGGTCAAGACCCTGCACCCGGCCGTGTTCGCCGGCATCCTCGCGGCGCCGACCCGCGAACACGAGCGCCAGCTCGACGAGCTCGGCATCGCCCCGATCGACCTCGTCGTCGTCAATCTCTATCCCTTCCGCGAGACCGCGGCGCGGGAGGGGGTTGACGCGGCGGAGGCCGTGGAGCAGATCGACATCGGCGGGCCGAGCCTCATCCGCGCCGCGGCCAAGAACCACGCCCGGGTGGCCGTGGTCGTCGATCCGGGCGATTACGGTACCGTCCTCGACGAGCTGGGAGCCGGCGGGATTTCCGAGGCCACGCGGCGCGCGCTGGCCCTCAAGGCCTTCCGGCACACGGCGGCCTACGACGCCGCCATCGCGGCCGCCCTGCCCGGGTTGCTGGGCGCGGAGGGCGGCCGGGCGGCTGCGGTCGCCGAGGCGCTGCTCGGGTGCGAGGAGGTGACCCTGCGCTACGGCGAGAATCCCCACCAGTGGGGTTTGCTGGCCCGCCGCCGCGGCGCCGCGGGACTGGCCGGCGCCCGCCAGCTTCAGGGCAAGCCCCTGTCGTACAACAACCTGGGGGACACTAGCGGGGCCTGGCGCCTGGCCTGGGACCTGCCCGGGGCCGGGGCGGTCGTGGTCAAGCACGCCAACCCGTGCGGCGTCGGGCTGGACGAGGACCCGGAGGCCGCCTTCCGCAAGGCGCGGGCGACGGATCCCATGTCGGCCTTCGGCGGCGTGGTGGCGGCCAACCGGCCGGTCGGGGAGGCCTTCGCCGAGGCGGTGGTGGAGCAGTTCGCCGAGGTGGTGATCGCGCCCGGCGTGGACGCCGGGGCGCGCGAGGTCTTCGCCCGCAAGAAGAACCTGCGCGTCCTCGAGGCGCCGGGCCCGGCGGACGACCCGGTCGTGGTGCGCTCCATCGACGGCGGCTTCCTGCTCCAGGCCGCGGACCGGGGCTGGGAGGGCGAGGAGCGCCGGGTGGTGACCCGGCGGGCGCCGGACGCGGCCGACCTCGCGGCCCTCGACCTCGCCTGGCGGGTGGCCAAGCACGCCGGCTCCAACGCCATCGTCATCGGCGCCCGGGACCGGATCCTGGGCATCGGTGCGGGCCAGATGAGCCGCGTCGATGCGGCGCGGATCGCCGTCGCCAAGGCCCGGCAGGCCGGCCACGATCTCGCCGGCAGCGTGGCCGCCTCGGACGCCTTCTTCCCGTTCCCGGACGGCGTGGAGGCTCTCGCCGAGGCCGGCGTGCGGGCGGTCATCCAGCCCGGCGGCTCGATCCGCGACGCCAAGGTGATCGAGGCGGCGGACCGCCTCGGGATCGCCATGGTGTTCACCGGGCGGCGTCACTTCCGGCATTGAGACCGGCGCGATCCGGGTGGTAGCATGGGGCGAGACGAGGACCCTCGGGAGGGTGGAATGAGCGACGGAGCACACATGGTGCTGCGCTACCGGGACGGGGGGACCGTCCACTGCACGCTGGCGAGCGGTTTCGCTCCCGGCGCCGACGCGGTGGAGGTGATCCTCGAGGACGGCTCGCGGCTCACCGTACCCCTCGAGGATCTCAAGGCGGTCTTCTTCCTGAAGAACCCCAAGCAGCGGGCGCTGGAGATGGAGCTCGGGCTGCCGGCCGGGGACGCGCCGGCGGGGACCGAGGCCCGGGTGGAGTTCTTCGACGGCGAGATCATTCACGGCAGGATCGATCACTACGCCGTGGCCGACCGCGGGTTTTTCCTCTACCCGAGCTCGCTCGATACCAACAACGAGCGCATCTTCGTGGTGGCCTCCGCCCTGCGGACCCTGGCGATCGGGGGCTGAGCAGACCGTGCGCCCTCCGGGGAGCGCCGTCGTCGCCGCGGCCTGCTGCCTGGCCGCCGCCGTGCTCGTGGCCGGCGCGGCGGGGGGCGGTGTCTCGGCGGATCAGCGGGGCATCGCGCTGCTGGCGGACCTCGGAGCCGTGCTCCGCGCGAGCCCGGTGTGGACGGTCGCCTACCGCCAGGAGTACGTTCCGGCCGGGATGAGCTCCGGCGAGACGGTGGAAGGCCGGGTGTGGATCGCCTGGCCGGATCGCGCGCTCTTCAAGGCGGCAGGGGACGAGCCCCGGGTGATGGGCGTGGACGGACGCCGGGTCCGGCTGGTGGATCCGGAGGCGGGAAGCTGCGAGGATCACGTGCTCACCGAGGAGGAATGGCAGCGCATCCCCCTGGCGGCCGTCCTCGATCCGGCATCGGCGGCAAAGCGCTTCGCGGTCACCGCTCCTAACGCGCACACGCTCGTGCTCAGGCCCCTGCGGCCGGGCGGAGTGAGCCGGGTGGAGATCGTGCTCGGCGCGGGCGGTCTGCCGTCCGGGGTCAGGGTCGTCGATCCCCAGGGGGCGGTGAACCGTTTTCGCTTCAGCTCCTGGCGCAAGCTCGCCCGCGCTCCCTTTGCGAGCTGGCTTCCGGCCCCGCCGCCCGATGTCGCCTGCACCGGGCCGGCGGCGCCGGAGTAGACCCGGCGCGCGGATCCGGGGTAGACTGCCGGCGGTGAAGAACAAGGCCGCGTCGTTCCGCCAGATGCAGCAGATCCGGGAGGTTTTCGGACCCATCCGCCCCCGGCTGGACGAGGTGCAGCGCTTCCTGGACCGCGAGCTCGAGAACGCCCTGCCGCGGGTCCGCGAGGTCGCGGGCTACGTCTTCGGCAGCGGCGGCAAGCGGGTGCGCCCGGCGCTCGTGCTGCTCATCAGCCGCCTCCTTGGCTACAGCGGCGAGCGGGACGTGCGCTACGCCGCCGTCGTCGAGATGATCCACACGGCGACGCTGATCCACGATGACATCATCGACGAGTCCGATCTCCGCCGCGGCAAGCCCACCGCCAACCGCAAGTGGGGCAACCAGGGGACGGTGCTGGTGGGCGACTGGCTCTACACGCGCACCATGGACCTCTGCCTGGAGCTGGGCGACGTGGACGTCATGCGGGTGCTGACGGCGGCCACGCTGCAGATGATCGAGGGTGAGATCCTGGCCGACCGCGTGCGCGGCGTGCTCGAGCTGGACGAGGACACCTACATGGACATCACGCGGCGCAAGACGGCGGAGCTGTTTGCCGCCGCCTGCTCCCTGCCCGCCCTCTTCCAGCCGTCGACGCTTCACCTCACCGACACCCTGGCCGCCTTCGGCCGCAGCCTCGGCATGTGCTTCCAGCTGGTGGACGATTCCCTCGACTACACCTCGTCGCGCGCGGAGCTGGGCAAGCCGGTGATGGCGGACCTGCGCGAGGGACGGATGACCCTGCCCATGATCCTGCTCCTGCCGCGGCTGGACCGGACCCGGCGGGAGGCCGTCGCCGAGGTCCTCCGGGTGGGCGAGTTCCGCGCCATCGGCGAGGACGAGGTCCTGGAGATGGTACGCACCTCCGCCGTGCTCGAGGAGGTCCACCGGCGGGCCGTGGCCTTCGCCGACCGGGCGATCGAGATGGTCCGGCGGCTCCCCTCCGGTCCCGAGCGCGGGACCCTGGCGAGGATGGTCGAGCTGCTCCTCGAGCGCCGGAGCTGACCCGGGGTCGGCGTGATGCTCCCGAGGCTGTCACCGCGGCGCCGGTGGTGGTTACAGGTGACGGCGGGGCTGGTGGCGGTGCTCGGCCTCTTCCTGTACCTGCGCGGCTTCTACCGGCACGAGCTCTATCACTTCACGGGTGACGCGGAGTGGATCTGGGTCACCGACGAGGTGGGGCGGCCCCGTCCCACGGCGGCCCTGTTCATCAAGAGCTTCGACCTCGCCGACCGCCCCCGTCGGGCCGTGGCCAAGGTCTGCGGCGACCGCCAGTACGTGCTCTGGATCAACGGGCAGCCGGCCATGGCCGGGCGGAACCGGCCTCGCTTCTTCCTCGACGTGGTGCCGGTGACCGACCTGTTGACCGCGGGCCGCAACGTCGTCGCCGCCGAGGTCAGGAGCCGCACCAGCGTCGGCGCGCTGCTCTTCGCCCTCGACCTCGATCCCTCCGAGGAGGGGCGGCGGGCCGGGGACCCGGCGGGCCGCAACGTGATCGTCTCCGACGGCAGCTGGGGCGTCACCGAGACCTGGACCGCGGGGGCGCCCGACGCGCCTCCCGGCGATCTCGCCCGGCCGTGGGTGTGGGGCCGTCCCCCGGATCACCCGTGGTCGTACCCGACGCCGGTCCTGCACGACCGGCCGCTGATCCAGGCGGCGGTTGGCGAGGCGCGCCACCTTGGGCCGGCGGATTTTCATCCCGAGGGGGCCGATCGCTGGGCGTGCGATCTCGGCGGCGCCTTCGGCGGGCTCCTGTGGGTGGAGACCGGGGCGGCGGGGACCGGGGCCCGGGTGATGGCGGGACCGGCGCCACGGACGGGGGACACGGCTGCGGGGGTGGAGGTCATCACGCTGCTCGGCGAGAGGCGCTGGCTCTTCCCGGGCCGGTTCGAGGGGGACAGGCTCGTCATCGCGGCGGCCGACCCGCCCCGGGGCGTGGACCTGCAGCCGACCCTCGAGACAACGGTGCGTTAGCGCCCCGGGGGCGCCGGCGCGGCGCCGCCTCGATGCAAATCCGTCGCGCCTCCCCGGCTCCACGCCAGCTGCGGGGGTCAGCCGGCCCCGGCCGTGGACGGGATCGTGGTTTCGAGCGCTCCGGGGAAGGGCCGGGGCTTCGGAGGCGGGCGCGGATTCGATATGAACACGATACTGCGTCCTGTTTTCTGTTAGACTGCCACAGAAGCAACATCCGTCCTTGGGATGATGAGCCAGCCGTCCGTGCCGCTGCCGGCCCGGGGCGGGACCGGGCGTGGGTCCGGCGGGGCACCCGAGGCGACGGGGGCCGCGTCTCCGGGACGATCGCCGGCCGTCGCGACGATCGTGTTCGGCCGATCATGAGACCGCCCGGGACATGGAAAGGACGAGGTCATGCAAGAGTTCGAACAGATCCTGAGCCGGCTTCCCGCCAATATCGCGGAAATACTGCGGCAGCTCGCCGCGGACGGAAAGAACATCTCACCACGGGAGCTCCTGCGGTTGATCTCGTTCCTGTTCGCCTCGGGAGCGGCCTATGCCGAGCTGATCACGCAGGCGCTGGTTCGCCTGGTGATGGCGGGCAAGCTCAGCGGCGAGACCCTCCTAACGGCCATGCGCCTTTGGGGGGCGGGCGAGGGGGCGAGCATCGTGGCCGGGGCCGGCGGCGGGGCGGCGGGAGGCGCTGCGGCGGGGACCCTCCTGGCCACGGTCGCCGCGGCGCTTGCCATGCTGGTGTCCATCTACATCGCCTACAGCTGGATCAGCGAGGAGGTCAAGAAGGACATCGAGTTTCCGCCCCAGGGCGTGCCCTGCGCGGCCGTCGGCGGCAACACCACCAAGGTGCGCAAGCT
>CAZXXL010000022.1:0-21647 GCA_964644635.1 uncultured Thermoanaerobaculia bacterium
CGGAGTGGTGTATAGGAGACCGGCCCGGGCCGGGCCTTGGGCACCGGCCGGACCTGGCGGCGCTCCCGGAGGCGGCGGATCCGGATCGCCTCCGGCGCGGTGGTCCGCGGCGGGGTGGCCAGCCGCCGCACCGGGCGGGTGCCGGTGCCGAACGGCCCCTCGAAGCCGCGCCCGGAACGCACCCGCGGCGAGTTGCCGTAGAACGAGATCCGGCTCTCGGTGCCCACCCACAACGGCGCCAGGTCGGCCTCCTGGATGTTGGGGAAGCGGATGATGTGCGGGGTCAGGGTGAGCACGAGGTCGGTGGTCTGGCGGTTGGTCTTTTCGTTGGTGAAGAGCCTGCCGAGGAGCGGAATGTCGGACAGCAGCGGGATCTTGGTCTTGCTGGTGCTGTTGTCCTCCTTGTACAGGCCGACCAGCATGTTGGTCTCGCCGTCCTTGAGGCGGATGACGGTATCGATGGTGCGGGTGCCGATGATGGGCTGATCTCCGGCCACCGTGCCCGTCACCTGGGAGACCTCGACCTTGAGCTTGAGGGTGATCTCCTGGTTGTGGTGGACCCGCGGCTCGACGTTGATCTTGATGCCCACGTCCTGGTACTGGAAGGAGGTCAGGGGCACGATGTTGCCGCCGATGGTGTTCGAGGTGTTGAAGCTGGTAACCGGGATCGGCACCCGGCTGCCGAGCATGAGGGAGCCCTTCTCGCCCTCCGTGATCCGCATCTGGGGCTGGGCCAGGGAGGTGGCGTCGGTGGTGGACTTGATGAGGTTGATGAGCACGTTGGGGACGGTGACCGACCAGTCGCCGTTGGTGATGTTCGACAGCTGGTTGAGGAAAATGGGGTCGTCGGCCGCACCCCCCGTGACCTTGGAGTGATCCAGGTTGAGCCCGATGCTGTAGGTGGAGAGCTTGGTCCCCAGCTCATGGAGCTTGGTGGAGTTGACCTCCATCAGGTCGACGTCGATCATCACCTCCGCCTTGGCCTTGTCAACGGTGTTGATGAGCTTCTCGGCGATCGCCACCTTGTCCGCCGTGTCGCGGATGGTGATGGCGTTGAGCTGCTCGTCGGTCGCGATACGCCGCGCCTCGATCAGCGATCGCAGCATCTTGTCCACGTCCTTGACCTCGGCGTTGGACAGGAAGAAGGTCTTGATGACCAGGTCCTGGTACTCGCGCCGGTTCTGGGGCGTGTCGTCGGCGATGATGATGGTGGTGGGATCGATGACCTTGTAGAACTGGCCGGCCGCCTGCATGACGATCTCCAGCGCCTGCTTGGCGGTGACGTCCTCGAGCTCGACCGAGAGCTTGTTGTTCTTGAGCTTGGGGTCGAACATGACGTTGAAGCCGTAGGCCTTGCCGATGGCGCGGTAGATCTCCTTGACCGGCTTCGGCTCGGGGAAGCTCAGGGTGATGGGCTCGGTGGACTTGGGGTTGAGGATGGGCGGCTTGACCTTCATCTCCCGCGCCTTGCGCTTGATCTCCTCGATGGTCTCCTTGCCCCCGGGCCGGGCCAGGATCTCGAGGTCCTTGTTGACCTTGTCGAGCACCTGGGCCGCGAACTGCTGGGTCGGGTCGAGCTGGACCGCCATCTGGAGCTCGTTCTTGGCCGCCAGGAGCTGGCCGACGCGGCGGAGCGCGACGCCGCGCTTGAAGTGCTGCTGGGCGGCCTTCTGCCGCGCCTTGATGAGCGCCATCTTGTAGTGGATGTTGGTCGGGTCCTTGGCCAGGGCCTCCAGGTAGTAATACACGGCACCGTCCCAGTTCTGGTGCTCGACGGCGCGCTTCCCCTCCCGCGCCGCCCGCTGGGTGGCGCAACCGGCCGTGAGCAGCAGCCCGGCCAGGGCCAGGGTGAGCGCGATTCTCGGTCGCTGTCTACTTCTCGAGCGGTACACGGGTCGTGACCTCCTCCGGATAGCCGACGTAGCCGATCGTGACGGAGTCGAATCCGATCTTGCGAACGATGAACTTCTCGCCGATGGTCCCGCCGATGGGCGCGACCTCGACGTCCTTGCCCCTGCGGAAGACGGCGACGAGCTTCTCTGCCGGGCCGAAGAACCCGATGTAGGTGTCCGGAAAGCGCGGCGGCGGCGGCAGGGTCTTCCCGTCCGCCGTGTGCACCACCCAGGGCGTCGGGGTCGGCCGCGGTGGACGCGTGGGCCGCGGCGGCAGGGTGGGCCGCGGCGTCAGGTTGGGCGTGGGGGTCGGCCGGCGTCCGAAGATGAACGGGTTGCGGCCCCCCTTGACCTTTCCCACCGGGACCGGCGTCAGCGCCGCCAGGTCCAGCTTGGGCACCGGCCGGTGCCGGAAGCTCACCTCCGCCATCTCCCCGGGACCGCCGCCGCCGGTCCGCGCCCGCTGGCGCTGGACGACGAGGACCAGCACGAGGACCGCGAGCACGGCCAGCATCCAGGTCACGCGGGTCCGCTCGGCCTTCGTCATCGGCGCTGGTCCTTACCCTGGATGCCGCCGGTGAGCCGGCGCAGGAGCTCCTCGTCGGCCCGGGCCAGGTAGGTCGTCAGGTGCACCCCGACCTCCAGCTGGTCGGTGGCGGTACCCGCCTCGCCGCTGATGCGGATGCGGTCGATGACGAAGAACTGCGGGCTCGCCTGGAGCGCCGCGAGCATCTTCCGGATCTGCCGGTAGCGGCCGGAGACCGCGAAGCGGATGCCGAACTGGACCAGCTTGAGCTTCTCGTCCTTCTTGGCGTCGTAGGCGAAGGTGTCCGGGCTGAGCCCCGCGTCGCGGGTGGCCGATCCCAGGGCCTTCAGGATCGCCGGCAGGCGTTCGGAAAGCGAGCCGAAGACCTTCCCGTAGACATCGTTGAGGGCGCTGTTGAGCGCCGCCACGGCCTCCCGGTCCCGGGCGGCGGCCTCCTCCACCTGGCGGAGGTGGCCGACCCGCTTCTGAAGGCGCTGGACTTCGTTGCGGACGCCGGCCTGCCGGCCCACGCTCTTGCCGCTCAGCCAGACGTAGGCGCCCACGTTGAGCAGGCAGAAGACCACCGCCGGCACCCACACCGGCCACAGCGCCCGCCACGCCACGCCGCGCGCCATCATGGCTCCACCCCGCGCCGTGAGCGGTAGCCCACCCGCAGGCGGAACCCGTAGCCGGCGCTCTCCGAGGCGTCGGGAGAGGTCTCGGATCGCGGCAGGGGGTCGAAGAACCGCGGGTCGGCGATCAGGTTCTCCAAGAACGCGATCATCTCCTCCCGCGTCCGGGCCGTCCCGTTCAGGCTCAAGGTGAAGCCGTTCGTTCCGGCCCGCGGGGAGATCTGGTACAGCCGCACCTGGCGCGGCAGCACCCGGCCGAGGTCGTCGAGGAGGGCGAGCCACGAAAAGGCGTGCCCCTCGAGGATCCCGTTGATGCGCTCCACCCTCGCCTCCAGGGCACGCCACGGGACCTTGTTCAGGCTGGCCACGTCCCGTTTCGCGGCCCGGGCGAGGCGGTTTTCCTGCTCGACGAGGGCGGCGCGCCGGGCCACCTGCTCGGCCAGCCGCCGGCTGCCGGTGGCGTACAGGTGAACGTTGACGGCGAGCAGGACCACCGCCAGCAACGACGCCGAGGCGGTCAGCCACCAGACGGGCCTCGTGTTCAGCAACGGCCGCGCGGCGAGGTTGGGAAGCGTCATGCCGATCCCCCCCGGGTGAGGGCGAACGCCGGCGGCAGGAGCGCGGGATCCACCCCCGGCGGCGGCTGGCATCCCGGCGTCGGCGGCGGCGAGAGCGGCCGCAGCCCCTCCTGTCCGGCCAGCCAATCCTTGAGAGCCTCCGGCGCGACCCCGCCCTCGACGGCGGCCAGCACCGCAAGCTCGCCCTCGATCCCGAGCCGCTCGCGGAGGTAGACCAGGGTGATAGCGAGCTCCCGCGCGACGATCTCCGCCGGCTCGGCGCCGGCCGGGAGCTGCTTCGTCCTCAGGAGGCGGACCCGGCCGCCGACGAGGACCAGCGTGCTCAGCATGGCCGGGTCGAGGTGGATCACCATCGCCCGCGCCGCCTCCGGCGGCAGGCCCGCGGCGAGTGCGAAGAGGCGCGATGTGAGCACCGCCGGCTGCACGCCGGCCTCCGCGAAGGCCGCCTCCAGCTCGGCGAACGCCCGTTCCAGGCCCGCCACGCAGAGCACCAGCTGCCTGCCGCGACGCTCCCCCGCCGGGACGAGGTCGATGCGCAGCTCCTCCGGGCGCACCGGGAGCAGTTTCTTCAGCCGCCAGCGGGCGATCTCGTCGAGCTCCGAGCGCTTGCGCGGCACCTCCTCGAGCTCCAGCAGGTGGCCGCGCACCCACCCGGCGGGGATCACCACCGACGCCCGCCGCGCCCCGTCCACCCGGGCCTGCAGGTTGGCGAGGACGGGGGCCAGCCGCTCGCGGTCCACCCCCTGCAGGCCCACGGCGCCGACCTCCAGAACCCCCGGCTCGAGGGCGATTCCCGCGCACAGCGGCCCCCGCTTGCGGTCGTTGTGAACCACCGCCGCCGTATCGCCGGCCAATGCCCAGGCCGTCCTCGGCGCCGGCGTCGTGAACCACTGCCGCCACTTCATTCGACGAACGTCACCTTGTTGATCTCCCGCAGAGTGGTTTCCCCGGCGAAGACCTTCTGCAGCGCGGTCTCGCGCAGGAAACGCATGCCCTCGGCCTTGGCGGCCCGCTTGACCTCGGCCGCCGAGCGCCGCTGCATGATCAGCTCGCGGATGTTGTCGGAGAGGTTGAGCAGCTCGGAGATCGCCGAGCGGCCCAGGTAGCCGGTGCCGTTGCACTCCACGCAGCCGGCGCCCTCGTAGAACGTGAAGTCGCGGTACTCGCCGGGCTCCAGGCCCGACTCCTCGAGGAGGCTGTCGGGCACCCGCGCCGGCCGCTTGCAGTGGACGCAGATCCTGCGCACCAGGCGTTGGGCGAGCACGCAGTTGAGCGCCGAGACGAAGTTGTAGAGATCGACGTTCATGTTGAGGAAGCGGCCGAGGACGTCGACCACGTTGTTGGCGTGCACGGTGGTGAAGACGAGGTGGCCGGTCAGCGCGGACTGGACCGCGATCTGGGCCGTCTCCTCGTCGCGAATCTCGCCGACCATGATCTTGTCCGGGTCGTGGCGCAGGATCGACCGCAGGCCGCGGGCGAAGGTC
Source organism: uncultured Thermoanaerobaculia bacterium (assembly GCA_964644635.1). GTDB lineage: Bacteria > Acidobacteriota > Thermoanaerobaculia > Thermoanaerobaculales > Sulfomarinibacteraceae > CAZXXL01. The sequence goes on from CAZXXL010000022.1 coordinate 5,113, forward strand.
AGGCCCTTCTTCTCGTTCACCGGGATCTGGGTGATGCCGGCGAGCTGGTACTCCACCGGGTCCTCGATGGTGATGATCTTGTCCTCGGAGCTGACGATCTCCGACAGGCAGGCGTACAGCGTCGTGGTCTTCCCCGAACCGGTGGGGCCGGTGACCAGGACCATCCCGTAGGGCTCGCGGATGAACTTCCGCAGCTGGCGCTTGGTGTCCTCGTCGAAGCCGAGCACGTCCAGGTTGAGGGTCCTGAACTCGGCGTTGGCCGACTCCTTGTCGAGGATACGGATGACGGCGTCCTCGCCGTGCACCGTGGGCATGATGGAGACGCGGAAGTCGATGGTCCGGCCCGAGAACCGCACCTTGAAGCGGCCGTCCTGGGGGATCCGCTTCTCCGCGATGTCCAGCTCCGACATGACCTTGATGCGGCTGATGATGGTGGAGTGGTGGCGCTTGTCGATGGGCTTCATGGCCTGGTAGAGCACGCCGTCGATGCGGTACTTCACCACCACCTCGCGGTCCCTGGTCTCGATGTGGATGTCCGACGCCCGCCGCTGGATGGCGTTGAACAGGATGGAGTCCACGAGCCGGATCATGGGCGAGGCGTCGGCCGTGATGCGGTCGATGGAGAGGACCTCCTCGCCGTCCTCGGCCTCCTGGACCAGCTGCATCCGGAAACCCTCGGTGGCCTCGTCGAGGACGCGCTGGGTGGACTCCGACTTCTCGAGGATGTCGGCGATCCGGTCGGCCGGGCCGACGGCGATCTCCAGCGGGCGGGCGAGGATCATCTCCAGCTCGTGCACCAGGACCACGTCGGAGGGATCCGCCATCACCACCCGCAGCGTGCCGTCCCGCTCCTCCATGGGAATGAACTGGTAACGGAGCATGATCTCCACCGGGATGGTGCGGAACAGGTCGGGATCGACGTGGAATTCATCCAGCGGATCGAAGGGCAGCCCCAGCCGGCGGGCGAGCGCCTCGCCGGCGGCGACGGCGTCGCCGCCGTTCTCCGCGCCCTCCACGCCGAGCATGGCGATGGTCCGGTCCAGGTCCTTCTCGTCGTTCATCCTTCTACCCCTACTGCATCCGGGTGACCAGGGTCAGCAATGGATAATAGACCGCCAGCAGCAGCCCGGCCACGACCACCCCCATGAAAACCAGCACGGCGGGCTCGAGGAGGGTCACGATGCGGTTGAGCAGGAAGTCGATCTCCTCGTCGATGAACTCCGAGGTGTTGGTCAGCATCTCGGCCAGCGCCCCGGTGGATTCGCCGACCCGCATCATGGCGATGGCGAGCTCCGGCGCCAGGCCGGTCTTCTCCAGCGAGTCGGAGAGGGCCTGGCCCTCCCGCACCTCGGGCACGCAGCCGAGGAACTTCTCCGACACGTGGGCGTTGCTCACCGAGGTCGAGGCCGTCTCCAGGGCCGGCACCATGGGCAGCCCGCCGGCCAGCATCACGCCCAGGGAGCGCGTGAACTGGGAGAGGGCGAACATGTGGGCCAGGCGGCCGACGATCGGGACCTTGAGCTTGAAGCGGTCGATGGCGCGCCGCCCGGCGCCGGTCCGCGTCCACAGGCGAATCCCCCAGACGGCGGCCGCCACGGCGGCGGCGATGAGCCAGAACTCGTCGTGGACGATGTCGGCGGTGGTGATGACGATGCGCGTCGGCAGGGGGAGCTCGGCCCCCATCTGGGCGTAGAAGTCGGTGAAGTTGGGGATGACGTAGCTCATCAGGATGACCACGAGGCCGATGGCGAGAAAGATCAGCACCGCCGGGTAGGTGAGGGCCCCGACGATCTTCTTGCGCGCCGCCTCCATCAGCTTCTGGTAGGCCGTGTACCGCTCCAGCATGCCGTCCAGGTCCCCCGAGCGCTCCCCGGCGCGCAGGGTGTTGGCATAAAGCGGCGGGAACGCGTCCCCGAGCGAGCGAAAGGCGTCCGACAGGGAGACGCCGGTGGTGACCTGCTGGTGCACCTTCTCCAGCACGGCGCGGAAGTGGGGGTCGGTCTGCTGGGCGGCGAGCAGCTCCAGGGACTGGGCGAGGGGGAGGCCGGCCCGGACCAGCGTGCGCAGCTGGGTGTTGAAGATCATGAAGTCCTGGCTCTTCACCCGCTCCCGGCGCCCGACGAAGGGCAGCCGGAGCCGCAGCCGGGGAGCCGTGATGGCGAAGACGTGGTACCCCTCGGTCTCCAGGTCCTGGCGGAGGACCTCGGCCGACACCGCCATCCGGCGCTGCTCGACCACGGATCCGTCCGCGGTGCCCAGGCGGCAGACGAACTCCGGCACTAGCCCTTCACTCCCCGGCGCACGGCAAGCGCCCTGATGATCAGGATCAGCGCCCTGTCCGCATGCTCGTCCCGCCCGGCGGCGAGCACCACCTGCTGGGCCGGGGACAGGACCACGTTCGTGCGCAGGATCTCGATCCCCGAGCCGGCGCCCCGCTTCGGCGCCGGGGCGGTAAGGCTGAGATCGCGCAGCACCACCCGCCGAACCCGGACCAGGCTCCGCAGCAGGCTGCGACCCCCGAGCCGCCACGCCATGAGGAGATCGTTGGCGCCGAGGGAGGGCACCGGGGTCATGCCGGCGGGCGTCCGCAGCTTGGGGCCCGAGGCGCCGAGGCGCCGGCGCAGCGCCTGGGCGCGCAGGACGTACCCGTGGCCGAGCTCCGCCCGCAGCGGGCCCGGCTCCCGCCACTCGAGGACCGCGCGCCCGAGCTCGGTGAACGCCCGGTACTGGAACATCCGCCGGATCCTGGGATCCACCGCGGCGGTGGCCTTACCCCCGGACGGCGGCTGGTTCGACGCCTCGAGGAGCCGCACCTCCACCCGGCTGGTGGGGTCCGGAACGTCCACCGCCGCCACGATCTCCGTGATCATGCGCACGACGGCCGGGTTGTCCTGGACGCTGAAGTACCGGTGCTTCGGATGCACGGTCAGGCTGCCGCTCTCGGACAGCAGGGGCTGGACCAGTTGGCTCACCTCGGTCACCGACCGGTGTTTGAGGTGGAACGTCCGGACCACGGACTCGCCGGCCGCCAGGGCCGCCGACGCGACCAGGATCAGCCCCAGGCAGATCGTCGCCCTGCGCCGCATGCTAGAGCTCCATCGCCGGGTTGACGATGTAGGTCACGGCGAGATCGTCGCCGCCCCCCGCGAACTGGTAGACGCGGATCTCGGAGCCGGGCATCGCGACCTCCACCTCCGGCGGCGGCGTCGCCACGTGGAGCGCGGCGGGAGCCGTGCGGGCGGCGACGGTGGGCGCCGCACCCCCGTGCAGCCGCCAGACGAGCCCGCCGGCCGCCAGCACGAGCCCGGCCGCGGCGGCGGCCAGCCAGCGGCGCGTCCGCCGGTGCAGGCGGTGCACCAGGCGCTCGCGGTGGATCAGGCCCTCCACCGCGGCGACGCACCGGTCGACCTCGGCCGCCGGGATCTCCCGCGGGCCGAGCGCCGCGAACGCCAGCGTCGGCTCGGTGCGCACGGCGGCGGCGCGGCAGGCCGGGCAGCGGCACAGGTGCTCCCGCCAGGCCTCGCGGGTGGCGCCGTCGAGGCGCTCGTTCAGGTAATCGTCCACGAGCGCGGCAAAGCGATCACAGTTCATCTCGACCCCTCTCGCCGTCCGGCAGGTACTCGGGGAAACGCCGCGCCAGCTCCCGGCGCAGGATCCGGCGGGCCTGGAAGACGTGGTTGCGGATGGTGGCCGGGGAGCAGCCCAGGATCGCCGCCACCTCGGAGGTGTCCAGCCCCTCCACCTCGCGGAGGACGAACGACGCGCGCTGCTGCGGGCTCAGCGCCCCCACCAGCCGGCGCAGCACGCCCTCCACCTCGCGCTCCGCCGCCAGCACGGCCGGCCGGCCGGCGGTCGGCGCCGGCCGCAGCCAGACGTCGCCGCCCTCCTGGTGGGCCCGGTTGCGGCTGCTGCGCGCGCGGATCACGTCGATGGCCAGGTTGGTCCCGATGCGGTACACCCAGGTGGAGAAGCTCCAGCGGGCGTCGTAGCGTCCCAGGCGCTGCCACGCCTTGAGCCAGGTCATCTGGACCACGTCCCACGCTTCCTCCTCGTCGCCCAGCATCCGGGCGAGCGTCCGGTGCAGGCCTCCGGCGTAGCGTCTGACCAGGACGCCGAAGGCGCCCTCGTCGCCGCCGCGCGCGGCCTCCACCAGCTCCCGGTCATCCACGGCCGGCCGGTCCCCGGAGCCAACGATCTGCAGACGGGCTTTCACCACTTCTCCTTCCCCCGCAGCATACGGAGCAGCGGTCCCGCGCGTTGGGGGGACGGACGCCGATTCGCGAACACGTCCGGCGGCCGGCCCCGCCGGCCGGCGCCGTGGTTCGCAACCTGAGCGGCCGTTTGCCGCCATCGTACCACCCCGGGGGGCCGGCCCCGGCCCGGTTCTCCGCCGGGAAAGGTACACTGGAGGGGGCGGACGGCCCGGAAAGGGAGATGCCAAGGTGAGGATCGTCATCGAGTACTGCGTGGTGTGAAACTACAAGCCCAGGGCCGCCGGTCTGGCGGCCGAGATCAGGAGCGAGCTCGGGGAGGAGGCCGAGCTGGTCCCCGGCGCCACCGGGGCCTTCAACGTCATCGTCGACGACCGGCTGGTCTTCTCCAAGCACCAGGCGGGACGGTTCCCCGACCCCGGGGAGGTCGTGGCGGCGATTCGGAAGCTGACCGGCGGCGATCACTCCTCCTCGTCCTGAGCGGGACGCCGCCGGTAGATGAAGCGTTCCAGGATCGGGGAGTACGCGGTCCACGCCTCGCCCGTCTCCCCGCCCTCGGCCATGGCCTGGAACATGCCCGCCACCTTGGAGTCCAGGTTGTCCACCATGTGCACGAGGAGCGCCTCCGGCGTCTTCGGCCGGCGCGGCGAGCCGTAGGCGTACTCCCCGTGGTGGGCGAGCAGGATGTGCAGCAGGTGGCGCCGGGTCTCGGCGGGGAAGCCCTCGAGCTCGCGGATCTTGCCGTCGACGTAGAGCACCTCCATCGGTAGGTGGCCGAGGAGGCGGCCGTCGTCGGTGTACTCGATGGACGGGCCGATCTCCAGCTCCCAGATCTTGCCCAGGTCGTGGAGCAGGGCCCCGGCCACCACCAGGTCCGGGTCGGCCCGGTAATGACCGGCGAGCAGCTTGGCGACGGTGGTCATGGACACCGTGTGCTCCAGGAGGCCCGAGCGGAAGGCGTGGTGCATCGAGCGCGCCGCCGGCGCCCGCCGGAAGCGTTCCGCCACCTCGGGATCGGCGAAGATCCGGAACAGGAGCTGGCGAAGCCTCTCGTCGGCCACCCCTTCCACGAGCGCCATGAGGCGGCTCCACAGGAGGTCGGGGTCGATAGCCGAGGCACGGACGTACAGGCGCTCGTCGACGTCCTCCGGCGCCACCGGCTCCGCTGACCGGATCACCAGCTGCAGGCGCTGGTTGTACCGCTGCACCTGGCCGCGCACGCGGACGACGGCCCCCACCCTGCACACGGCGGCCAGGCGCTCGGCGTTCTCCCAGGCCAGCGCGGTGACCTGGCCCGTCCGGTCGGCGAGGCTCAGGGCGAGGTAGTTGCCGCCGCCCCGGCGCTTGCGGACGTCGGAGGAGCGCACGGCGTAGGTCTCGTCCACCTCCATGCCGGGCCGGAGATCCTTGATCCAGACTCGCGGCTCAGCCACCGATCTCCCCCCTCAGGAGCTTGTCGAAGAGGTCCTGGTGGATCTCCACCAGGTACTGCTTCTCGAGACCCTTCACCAGCCCCTCGGTCTGCTTGCGGTAGCGCTCCCGGGACATCTCCCGCCGGATCTGCTCCTTGACCTTCTCGAAGGGAACGACGCCGGCCGGGATCCTCTTGACGAGGCGCACCACCTGGTACCCGCCGGCGGTGGGAATCGGGTCGCTGACCTGGCCCGGCTCGAGCCCCTCGATCGCGTCGCGCACCTGCTCGCGCAGGTCGGCCACCGGGATCTCACCCAGGTCCTGCACCTTCACGCCGGCCAGCGTGGCCTCGGCCGCCAGGTCGGCGCCCCGGCGCACCCGGGCCGCGATGCCGCGCACCCGCTCCAGCACCGCCTCGCGGTCGTGCCCGTCCTCGGCCACCGGCAGAAAAATCTGCTCCAGCTCGACCTTGGCCGGCGTCCGCCAGCGCTCCTTCTCCTTGTCGTACCGGGCCCGGATCTCCTCCTCGGTGATCTGGGTGGGCTTGATCTCGGACTGCAGGACGCGCTGGGCGAGAAAGTTCTCCCGGTAGCGCTCGCGCAGCATCTCCTCCGTCAGCCCGGCGCTGGCCAGGGCCGCCTTGAACGCCTTCGGGTCGGTGAGGTTGTTGCGGGCCTTGAGATCCTGGATGGCCTTGTCGATGGCCTTGTCGTCCACCGTCAGCTTCTTCTCCTTGGCCCGCTCCAGGAGCACGTCCTGCTCCACCATCGACCGGAACAGGTCGCGCGCGAACTTCTCGACGTCCTTCTTGGTCTTCGGCGGGGACGGGAGCTGACCGAGCTCCTCCATAAACCGCTTCTTGAAGTCGCTGATCGTGATGATCCGGTCGTTGACCCGGGCCAGGATCGCGTCCACCAGCACGCGCTGGCCGGCCGCGGCCACCGCCGCCCCGAGCAGGAAAACCACCAAAGCGAAAGCCGCCCTACGTCGCGCCATGCCGTTCCTCCGTGTAGCGCCCACTGTACTCGAACCACAGGTGGGACCCGATCACGTGCACGCCGAGCTCCCCGGCCAGCCGGTCGATGCACGCCCGGACGTGCCGCCGGGCCGCCGCGCGGCGGAGCTCCCGCGTCACCTCGGCCCGGGTCGCCGCCGCATCCGGTGGACCGGCGGGGAGCCGCTCGAGCACCTCAAAGATATGGTAACCGGCCGGGCTCTTGACCGGGCGGGACACCCGACCCGGCCGCAGGGAAAAGACGACCCGGTCGATCGCCGGCGGCAGCGTGCCGCGGGCGATGACGCCCAACCGACCGCCGTCCGCGGCGTTGGGCGCCCGGCTCACCTCCCGGGACACGGTGATCCAGTCCTCTCCCCGGCGCAGGCGGGCGGCCACCTTGACGGCCTCGGCCCTGGTGTCCAGCAGCATCTGCCGCACGCGCACCCGCTCCGGCAGGGTGACGTGCATCCTCCGCGCGACCTCGGCGTCGACGGCGGCCGCGTCCGGCGCCGGCGGGGGTCCGCAGAGCTTGCCGAGCAACGCCCGCACCGCGGCCGACCGCCGCCCGGGATCCTTCGGGATGTGCAGCCCCCGCTGCTGCCGGGCGGCGGTGGCGATGATCTCCTGGTCGAGGAACTGGTCGAAGAGCCTGCTCGCCAGCGCGCCGTCCACCGACTGCCACGGCTCGCCGAGGACGTCGTCGACGTACCCCTGGAAGCCCGCCAGCCTCACCCGGTGGCGGCCGATCACGGCGATCACGTCCTCCGGCTCCCGCTGGCGGCACGCCGTCGCCGGGAGGATCGCAAGGACGAGCGCCGTGCCCAGGCCCGCTTCCCTCAGAATGCCTCTCACGGGCGAAGCCTATCACGCGGGCCCTGGCCCGGCCATGTCGCTCCCGGCCCCCTCACGCATCACCCGCGAGCGCGACGAGGAAGGCGAGCAGCCGGCCCGGATCACCCCCGGGAAGATCGATCCGCCCGGAGGTTCCCAGCCGCGCCCCGGCCCAGGCCGCGAGCGCCCCGGCCAGCCGCGGCGGCGGACCGGCCGCCGGGTCGAGCTCGAGTCGCCACCCGTCCCCACTCCTGGCCACCGCCACGACCCCCGCCCGCCGCGCCGCCATCCGCAGCCGCTGGGCCAGGGCGAGGTGCTCCAGCTGGGCCGGCGGCGGGCCGTAGCGGTCGCGGACCTCGTCGAGGAGGGCGGCCAGCTCCTCCTCGGAGCGGCAGCTTCCCAGGCGCTTGTAGAACGACAGCCGCAACGCCGGATCGGCCATGTACTCCGCCGGCAGCTGGAGGTCGAGGCCGAGCCGTAGCTCGACCTCCCGGCGGCGTTCGGGGGGCCGTCCCTCGAGCTCGGCCACCGCCTCCTCGAGGAGCTGGCAGTAGGTCTCGAGCCCCACCGCCTCCAGGAAGCCGTGCTGCTCTGCCCCCAGGAGGTTGCCCGCGCCACGGATCTCCAGGTCCCGGGCCGCGATCCGGAAGCCGGCCCCGAGCTCACAGAACTCCTGGATCGCCGCCAGCCGGGCCCGGGCCGTGGCCGAGAGCCGGCGGCCCGGGGGGACCAGGAAGTAGGCGAAGGCCAGGCGCTCGGACCGGCCCACCCGGCCCCGCAGCTGATAGAGCTGGGCGAGCCCGAAGCGGTCCGCCCGGTTGACGAGGAGGGTGTTGGCGTTGGGGATGTCGAGGCCGTTCTCGATGATGGCGGTGGACAGGAGCACGTCCGCCTCGCCGTCGATGAAGCGGCGCATGGCCTTCTCCAGGTGGCGCTCGCTCATCTGCCCGTGGGCGACGACGATGCGCGCCTCGGGGACGACCCGCTCCAGCCAGCAGGCGATGGCGCCGATGGAGCGCACCCGGTTGTGGACGAAGAAGGCCTGGCCGCCGCGCTCCAGCTCGTGCAGGATGGCCTCCCGAACCACCTCCTCGGAGAGCTCCAGCACCGAGGTCTCCACCGCCTGCCGGTTGCGCGGCGGGGTCTCGATGAGGGAGACCTCGCGCAGGCCCGACAGCGCCATGTTCAGGGTCCGCGGGATGGGCGTGGCGGACATGGCCAGAAGGTCGACCTCGGTGCGCAGCCGCTTCAGCTTCTCCTTCTGGGCGACGCCGAAGCGCTGCTCCTCGTCCACGATCACCAGCCCCAGGTCGCGGAAGCGGACGTCGTTCGCCAGCAGGCGGTGGGTGCCGATGACGATGTCCACGGTGCCCCGGGCGAGGCCCTCCAGGACCTCCCGGGCCTCCCGGGGAGGGACGAAGCGCGAGAGGATCCGCACCTCCACCGGGAAGCCGGCCAGGCGCCGGCGGAAGGTCGTCGCGTGCTGCTCCACCAGGATCGTCGTCGGGGCCAGCACGGCCACCTGCTTGCCGTCCAGCACCGCCTTGAAGACGGCCCTGAGCGCGACCTCGGTCTTGCCGTAGCCCACGTCCCCGGCCAGCAGCCGGTCCATCGGCCGGTCCGACTCCATGTCGCGCTTGACATCGGCCACCGCGCGCTCCTGGTCGTCGGTGAGCTGGTAGGCGAAGGCGTCCTCGAACTCCCGCTGCCACGGCGAGTCCGGGGAGAAGGCGTGACCGCGGGCGGCCTGGCGGACGGCGGCCAGGCGCAGGAGCTCGGCCGCCATCTCCCGCACGGCCCGCTTCACCCGGGCCTTGCGGCGGCGCCAGTTGGCCCCTCCCAGCCGGTCCAGGCGCGGCGCGGCGGCGGCGTCGCCGGCCGCGTAGCGCTGGATCAGGTCGGCGCGCTCCACCGGCACGAGCAGGGTGTCGCCGCCGTGGTAGGCCAGGGCCAGCATCTCCAGCCGGCGTCCCTCGACCTCCACCCGGCGGAAGCCGGTGAAGCGGCCGATGCCGTGATCGGCGTGGATGACGAGGTCGCCGGGCTTGAGATCGCGCAGATCGGAGGCGAAGGCGGCCACCCCCGCCCGCCGACGCCGGGGCCGCGGGGTCGCCGTGAGGTCGCGCCGGCCGTAGACCGCGAGGCCGCCGTCCCAGGTGAAACCGCGCTCCAGCCGGCCGCTGACGATGGACACCTCACCCCGCCGCGGCGGGGACGGGACGGGGGTGATCCCGCCCTCCTCGAGCAGGCGGGCGAAGCGCCCCGCCTCGCGCTCGTTGGCCACCACCAGCACCTGGGCCAGGTCGCGCGCCCGCCGGTTGCGGAGGCTCGGAACCAGGTCCGGAATGCGGTGGACGAAGCTCTCCTGGGGATGGGTGGCCAGCCGCCACCAGCGCGTGGCCCCGTCCTCGATCTCCAGCCGCTCGATCCGCAGCGGCGCCCTGGCGGCCAGCTCGTGGATCGCCCCGGGATCCACCAGCAGCTCGGCCGGCGGCGGCAGCGCTCCGTGCCGGCGGCCGGCGGTCTCCCACTCCCGCCGCTGCAGCCCGAGCCAGCGCGCCACGTCGCCCAGGACCTCGTCCCGGTCGCAGACGACGGTCCCGTCCACGAGGTCGAACCAACGCCTCGCCGCCGCCGCCAGGGGCAGCGCCGCCCACCACAGTCGGCGCTCGACGCCCTCACGCACCATCCCGGCCAGGGCGGGGTACTCCGCCTCCAGCAGCCCGGCCAGGCGGGCCCGGGTCGCGGCGTCGGCCGGGAAGGCGGTCAGCGGCAGGAGCTCCACCGTCTCGACGGCCTCGCCGGTCCCCCGCTGGCTGGCCGGATCGAAGGGCCGGATCCGCTCCACGAGCATGTCGTCGAGCTCGATGCGCACGGGAAGCTCGCCGCCGGCGTGGAGGTCGATGACGGCGCCGCGCACCGCGAGCTCCCCGGGCACCTCCACGAGGTCGGTCCTGCGGTAACCGAGGTCGGCGAGGCGGCGCGCCAGATCGGCAGTGTCCAGCTCGTCCCCGACCCGGATGATCAGCCTGCGCTCCGCCACCGAGGCCGGGTCCGGGACCCAGCTCAGGAGGGAGCGGGCCGGCGCGATCAGGAACCGGATCTCGCCGCGCGCCATCCGCACCAGGAGGCGGGCCAGGGCGAGCCGGGAGGCGAGGGGGGGCTCGGCACCGATGTAGGCCGAGGCGAGCTCGGCGGGCGCCACGCCGACGCCGACCCTCGGGGCGAGCAGCTCGAGGCCGGCGGCGAGACCGGTCGCGTCCTCGATCCGGGGCACGACCACCAGGGTGCAGCCCTCCGGCCAGCCCTCGGCGGCCAGCGCGGCGAGAACCAGGGCCCGGGCGCCGGGGGCGATACCGCCAACGGCCAAGGGCCCACCGCCGCCCCGAAGGGCGGCGGTGAGACCGGGCAGGCTGGGCAGCGGCAGGGTCACTCGGCGGGCTCGCTCCTCGCCATCAGACCAGGTCCAACAAGTGGCCGAGCTTCTGCTTCTTGGTCTTGAGGTAGGCCCGGGTGTGGTCCGTGGGCGGGACCTCCAGGGGCACCCGCTCCACGATCTCGAGGCCGAAGCCGGCCAGAGCCGCGTACTTCTTCGGGTTGTTGGTCATCAGCCGCATCCGCCGCACGCCGAGATCGTGGAGGATCTGCGCGCCGGTGCCGTAGTTGCGCGGGTCGGGCGGGAAACCGAGGTGGATGTTGGCCTCCACGGTGTCCTCGCCGCCGTCCTGCAGCTCGTAGGCGCGCAGCTTGTTCAAAAGCCCAATGCCGCGGCCCTCCTGGAGGAGGTAGAGGAGCACCCCGGAGCCCTCCTCGGCGATGCGGCGCAGGGCCGTGTCCAGCTGGGCGCCGCAGTCGCAGCGGGCGGAGTGGAAGACGTCGCCGGTGAGGCACTGGGAGTGGACCCGGACGAGCACCGGCTGCTCGGGGTCGATCTCGCCCATCACCAGGGCCACGTGCTCCTCTCCGGTGACCCGGTTACGGTAGGCGTAGATGCGGAACTCGCCGTACTCGGTCGGCAGGCGGGGGCCGGCCACCCGCTCCACGAGCTTCTCCGAGCGCAGGCGGAAGGCGATGAGGTCGGCGATGGTGAGCATCGCCAGTCCGTGCTCGCGGGCGAAGGCGGTCAGGCGTGGCAGGCGCGCCATGCGGCCGTCGTCGTCCATGATCTCGCAGAGCACCCCGGCCGGAGTCTGGCCGGCGATCCGTGCCAGGTCCACCGCCGCCTCGGTGTGCCCGGCCCGCTTGAGGACGCCGCCGTCCCGGGCCCGGAGCGGGAACATGTGGCCGGGCCGCCGCAAGTCCTCGGGCCGGGTCTCGGGATCCACCAGGACCCGGACGGTGGCCGCCCGGTCGTGGGCCGAGATCCCGGTGGTGGTGCCCTCCCTGGCCTCCACGGACACGCAAAAGGCGGTCTCGTGGGTGGCCGTGTTGCGGGCCGAGTCCACCATCAGCGGCAGGTCGAGGGCGTCGCAGCGCTCGGCGGTCAGCGCCACGCAGATCAGGCCGCGGCCGTAGCGGGCCATGAAGTTGATGGCCTCCGGCGTCACCCGGTCGGCCGCCAGAATGAGGTCGCCCTCGTTCTCGCGGTCCTCGTCGTCGACGACGACGATGAGCTCGCCGGCGGCGAGCCGCCGGACCGCTTCCTCGACGGTCACGAACGGCTCTTCGCGCGATGGTTGCTCGGGGCTCACCGGACCCCCTACTTCTTCTCCGGCATGATGATCGGAATCTCCGACACCCGGGAGACGCCGCTGACGAAGTCCTTGACGGTGGTCTTCAGGGTGTAGGTTCCTCCCTTGGGCAGAATCGAAAGCGGCAGCTGGGAGCCGAACATGTACACCCCGTCCTCCACCTTGGAGGGGTGGATGGAGCGGTACGGCTGGTTGGAGATCTGCTGCTTCTCGTAGTAGAGCTTGAGGCGCAGGCGCACGTTCGGCTTGCCGTCCTTCATGCCGGGATTGACGATCAGGCAGAAGTAGCTGAGGTTGTCCTTGTAGTCGTAGTGGCCGTCGAAACGCGGTACCACGTGGTGGCCGCCGTAGATGAACGGGGTGCCGGCGGTGAACTGGGACAGGTCGATGACCTGGGCGCCGGCCACCATCGGCGTGATGAACGTGGCCCCCGGTGCCACGGCCTCCATGGTGATGGGAATCTTGCGCACCGCGAGCGGCGTGCCGCCGGCGGCCAGGGCGAGCTCGAGGGTCGAGGTCCCGGTGGGCGCCGGAACGGAGAGCTCGTAGAGGTTGCCGTCATTGGTCGCGAGCGGGGTGATCGTCTTCTGGAAGGTGCCCAGCACCTTGCCGTCCGGGCCGGTGAGCCGGCCCACCGCCAGGTCCGCCGCCTGCACCTTGGGGGGCAGCGTCACGGCGACCCACGCCGGGAAGATGGACGGGGTGGTCACGCCCACGGTGGCGCCGGCGGTCGCCCCCTCCGACCAGGGCGCCGGGTCCAGGGAGAGCCAGGCCAGCTGGTCGGGCGTGGCGGCCGTCGTCCCCGGCAGCAGCGGAAAGACCGGGATCTCCGTCAGCTCGGGATGCACGAGATCCTTCTTGGGTATCAGGTCGAGGGCGGCCTGCGCCCACTTGGCGTCGCGGATCTTGCGCTGGAGCACGAAGTGCCCGGTGCCCTCGGTGTCGAAGAAGGCGACCATGACCGACTTCAGCCGCTTGGGAAGCGTGATTTCGCTCGGCATCTGCTCGCGGGCGTAGAGCCAGATGTCGGCGACGCCCTTGTAACGGTTGAAGGAGATGCCGTACATGGTGGCGTTCTCGCTCTCGCCGCGGATCGGGGCGGGGTTGAACTCCGGCGCGGCGTGGGAGCCGAAGCCCCGTCCGCGTCCATAGAGGCCGGTCAGGAAGTCGGCGATCCGCTGCTTGCCGCGCTGGGCCGGCGGGCCGAGGAGGATGAACACCCGCCCGCGGTCGGTCATGGAGCCGGGAACGTCACCCTCGCCGAAGAGCTTGTCCGCCGCCGCCACGCGGGCCTCGAAGTCTTTCTTGAACTCGTTGACCCGGGTGGCGAGGTTGGGATCGCGCTTGACCCAGAACAGGTCGATGAAGTGCTGCGCCTCCTCGTCCGTGGTCAGCTTCGCGTACGCCGCCTTCTCCTGGGCGGTCATGATGTAGCTCACCGGGCCCTTGGGCCAGTCGGCGTACTTCTGCGAGAGCGCCGCCCACGCGGGAGCCGCACCCAGCAGCATGCAAAACATCAGTGTTGTCAACCTCTTCATCGAATCCCCCTTCGGCGCGGGCGAGCCGCGCGCGGGCATGGTAGCCTTTTCCTTCCGAAGCCGCAAGCGGCGGCGCCGGCCGCCGGAACGGGCGGGTGGGGCATGAGCGCAACGACCGACGAGACGATCTACCTGGACTTCAACGCCACCACCCCGTGCGACCCGCGGGTGGTGGAGGCCATGCTGCCCTGCTTCGGCGAGACCTTCGCCAATCCGTCAAGCCGCAGCCACCGCCCGGGCCGGGAGGCGCGCGCCGCCCTCGAGGCGGCCCGGGCCGCGGTGGCCTCGTGCCTCGGCGCCGGCGCCCCGTCGGAGATCGTCTTCACCTCCGGCGCCACGGCCGCCAACAACATCGCCATCCTCGGCGCCACCGAGGCTCTCGCCGCGCGCGGCCGCCACCTCGTCACCCAGGCCACCGAGCACCGGTCCGTGCTCGAGCCCTTCCGGGCCCTGGCCCGCCGCGGCTGGGAGGTGACCGTCGTCGGCGTCGGCGCCTACGGCCGGGTTGACCTCGACGAGCTGGGCTCCGTCCTGCGGCCGGACACCGTCCTGGTCAGCCTGGCTCTGGCCAACAACGAGACCGGGGTGCTGCAACCGGTGGCCGAGGCCGCCCGCCTGGCCCGTGCCGCCGGGGCCCTGCTCCACTGTGACGCGGCCCAAGCGGCCGGCAAGATGCCCATCGACCTTTCCTCCCTGGGCGCCGACCTGGTCACGCTGTCGGCGCACAAGCTCTACGGCCCGAAGGGCGCGGGCGCCCTGTGGATCCGGCGGCGGCGGCCGCCCCTGCGCCTGCAGCCGGTGCTCTTCGGCGGCGGCCAGGAGGACGGGCTCGCCCCCGGCACCCAAAACCTGCCGGCCATCGTCGGCTTCGCGGCGGCGCTCGAGATCGGCGGCGAGGCCCTCGCCGGGGGCGAGGCGGAGCGCCTGGCCGCGCTCAGGGACCGCCTGGAGACGCGCATCCTGAACGGCCTCGACGGCGTCACGGTCAACGGCGGCGGCGTCCCCCGGCTGCCGAACACCACCAACCTGGCCTTCGCCGGGGTCGACGGCAACGCGCTGGTCGCCTCCCTCCCCGACCTCGCCGTCAGCCCGGGCTCCGCCTGCTCGACGGCCCGCCCGGAGCCCTCCCACGTGCTCCTGGCCATGGGCCTGAGCCGGCGGCTGGCCGCCGCGTCCATCCGCTTCAGTCTCGGCCGGCCCACCACCGAGGACGACGTCGACCGGGCCGCCGCACGCGTGGTCGAGGAGGTCCGGCGGCTCAGGCGGTGACCCGGTACAGCAGCACGCCGTCGAGGGTGGCCTCGAAGGCGGCCGTTTCCGCCTCCCAGGCGGCCGCCAGCTCGGCGGGATCGCCGTCGCCCTCGATCACCCGCCGGGCGCGCCCGTCGCCGGTGAGCAGGTCGATGGCCGGGATCGCGGCGACGAACTCGTAGGCCTCGCGCCGCCAGGCGAAGTCCTCCGGGTGGAGGCGGCGGATCTCGGCCAGCAGGAGCACGCCGAAGGCCACCGGCCGGAAGGCGTCCGGATCGGTGACCGCCAGCTCCACGCCGCAGCACACGGTCCCGGCGTGCTTGCCGAAGGCGGGACGGAACCAGGCCGGCCGGACGCCGACGCCCGGCGGTCCGTACCGGCGCAGGCGGCGCGCCAGCTCCGGCCCGTCAAGCCACGGCGCGCCCACCAGCTTGAAGGGGCGCGTCGTGCCCCGTCCCTCGGAAAGGGTGGTCGCCTCCACCAGGCACAGCCCCGGGTACAGGAGGGCGGTCTCCAGGGTCGGCATGTTGGGGCTGGGGGCGACGAAGGGCAGCCCGGTGGCGTCGAGCAACGCCGGCCGCCGCCATCCCCGGCAGGGGACGACGGTGAGCTCGAGCCCGGGGTAGCGCTCGCGGGCGAGCAGGAGGGCGATCTCGCCGAGGGTCAGCCCGTGGCGGGCCGGGACCGGGATTCTCCCAACGAAGGACTCGAAGCCCGGCGCGACGAGGCCGCCCTCCCGGTGCACACCGCCGATGGGGTTCGGGCGGTCAAGGACCGCCACCTCGATGCCGGCGCGTTCGCACGCCGCCATCACGGCGTCCATGGTGGCGGCGAAGGTGTAGTACCGGGTGCCGATGTCCGGCAGATCGACGACGACGATCTCCACCCCGTCCAGATCCTCAGGCCGCGGCTCGAGGGTGGCCGCGTCCGCGCCGTACAGGGAGCGCACCCGGACCCCGGTCAGCGGATCCCGCCCGTCCGCCACCGCCTCCATGTCCTGGGCCACGCCCTCCAGGCCGTGCTCCGGGGCGAGGAGGAGCTCCGGCGGGCCGGCCGCCCGGGCCAGGGCCGCCCGGCCCGGCTCCAGGTCCGCCGTCACCGCCGCGTGGTTGGTCAGCATCGCCCACCGCCGGCCCCCGATCGGGGCCGGATCGGCGCAAAGCCTCGCCAGGCCCGTCACCACCCGCGTCATGCCCCCATGGTACCCCGCGTGGCACCGAAAGCCGCCGCGACCTCGACGTTTCCGGAAATTTCTAAGACCGCGGCTCGGTAGGCACTCGGCCCCGGGGTATTGCCCGGAGCGTGCGTCCATCGACCTAGACGTGGCAAGACAGGACCGAAGCGGCGCCGCGCCGCGAGGAGCGCCGTGAGACAGGGAAACTCTGCTTCCCGTTGTCGAACGGCGTCCCGAGTGAGGGCCCTGAAGGGCCGAGCGACGGGACCCCCTCACGCCGGGAGCGCTCCCGAAGTACTTTGGAGCGCGCTCCAACGCTGCTAGGGATGGCCACGTCGCGCGCCTCCGGCGCGCTCCTCGCCATGACAGAAAAGGGTGTCATTGCGAGGAGCCGGGCGCAGCCCGGCGACGTGGCAATCCCCTCACGAT
>CAZXXL010000023.1:0-21418 GCA_964644635.1 uncultured Thermoanaerobaculia bacterium
AGAGGGATCGTGGTAGGTGCGTGGGATACTTGTTTTTGGTAATGCGGCGGCGACCACGGAGAACGACAGGGGGGGCATGGGCGGAGGGGGAAGATGCGTATAAGGGACAGGGGCTGCGCTGCTCCATGCCGCTGAGCCTGGTGTTGCAGCCGGGGGAATCGCTCGCGATCGTCACCGACGAGCCCGCCGTCGGAGCGGCGCTCGGCGAGACGCTGGCCGGTCGCCGGGCACCTCTCGAGGGGCGGGTGTTCGTGGACGGAGAGCCTTTGCGCGAGGGCGCGGGCGACGTGGCGGTGATCATGGAGGGGGAGCCGTTCGTGGCCGGGCCGCTCGACGACAACCTGGCCGCGCTCGGCGACGGCCCGCTTTCGCGGGGGGAGCTGGCGGCCGTGGAGGAGGCGTGCTCGCTGGGGGAGGTACGGACGGAGCTCGAGGGGCGCTCGCTGGGAGTGGACGGATCGCCCCTGTCGCGATTCCACCGGCTCCTCGTGCTCACCGCCCGGGTCCTGCCCTCGCACTATCGAATCCTCGTGGTCGTCGACCCAGCGCCGTGGGTGAACGCCGTCCGGGCGGAGGTGTGGCGGGCGGCGCTCGTTCGCGCGTCCCTGGGCCGGACCTCGGTCTGGATCACCGGGGACCGCGACCTGGCCCGCCGCGCGGACCGGGTCCTGTTGTGGCGGCACGGCACGCTGGTGCCGCCTTCCGGGGAAGGGGGGAGATCCCGATGAGTCACTTCGTGGGCGGATCGGCACCGGCCATGGTGCGCCAGATCACCGAGGGATACACGCTGGTGAACGCGGTGTCGCTGCGGCGATACCAGGATGGCGAGCTGAAGAAGTTACAGGTGGAGATCGAGCGGCGCCTGCGCGACCTTCGGGGGGTTCAGGTGGACCTCGCCGACATCCCGGCCATCCAGGCCAAGAACCGGCGCCTGTCCCGCCTGGAGGGGGCGCTGCGGGTGGTGCGGGGCGTGCTCAACGCGCGCGGCCGGACCGGCGCGTGAGCGGCGCTCCGCCGTCCTGCGCGAGCTGGTGGGAGGCGCTCCGCGCTGATCCCCTCGACTGGCTCCTGGATGCCTCGCAGCCCAACCTGCTGTGGCGGGTGCTGGTCGAGCTGGTGGGGCGCCCGCCGGACAGCGTGGCGGTCGGGCGGGCGAGGGGAGGCGCGAACGCGGTCGATCCCGTGGCATCGTTGCTGGAACCCTTCCTGCCGGGCCGCGCCCCGGCCCTGGAGAGTCCCGGTGCGGCCCGGGAGCGCGTCCTCGGGGCCGTTTTCCTGGGCGCCGATCCCGACGATCCGAGGCTGCAATCGGCCGCCGAGAGCCTGCTCGACGGAGATTTCGACACCCGGCCTCCGTGTGCCGTGGCGCGGGACCTCCAGGCGCTGGCCGGGCTCCGCTGGGGCGCGGACCTCCGCTTCCAGGAGCGACTGGCGTGGCTCGATGAGGCCGCGCCGCGCGGCCGGTCCGGGGGCTGGCTTTGTCCGTTGCCGGAACACCGGGACCGGGGGGGCGAGTGCCGGGTGACCGCCGTCGCCGTCCTCGCAACGGCGACCGATCTCGACGACGGGCGCCGCGCCTCTGTCGCCGGGCGGGCGGCGGCCGGGATTCGGCGTGCGCTCGATACGGCGGACCTCGTCCTCCGGGCGGCCCATCCGAACCTCGACCGCACCGACGCCCTCGAGCAGCTGTGGACGCTGGCCCGCGCCCGCGTTCCCTTCGACCCGGTCATGGCGCCCGCGCTTGAGGCCCTGCAGGCGGCCCAGGACGTGCGGGGACGGTGGCAGGCCGCAGCCGTTGGGGAAGGAGATCGCATCCCCGGCACCGAACCCCCGGGCCGGCCCTCGGGCTGGCTCACCCTCCACGCCTTGGTGGCCCTCCGCGCCTACGCCGTCCCCGCCGCCCTCCCCCGGCTCTTTCCCGTCCGCCCGGTAGACGGCTGACTTGCGGCCCGGGAGGCCGTCAACCCGCCAGGTACTCGTCTTTCGGCACCCGGAGACCGGGCACCAGGTGGCGCTCCGGAACGATGACGATGGCCTTCGGCTGCTCGGGGCAGGCGTACTCGCACAGCCCGCAGCCCGTACATGTGGCGCTCGACACCAGGGGCCGGCCCCCCACCATCATGATCGCCTGGTTGGGGAAGGGACAGGCGGAGAGGCACAGGGTGCAGCGCTCGCCGCGGAAGGTGACGCACCGCTTCGGGTTGACCCTGGCGATACCCATGCGGACCCGGGCCGGCTGGCCGGGGCTGACCAGGGCACCCTCCGGGCAGGCCGCTATGCACGGCAGGTCGGAGCACAGGTAGCACGGCTTGCGCGCCGGCTGGATCACCGGGACGGTGCGATCCTCGGCGATCTCCAGCGCGATGATGCTGTCCGTGGGGCAGGCCGTGATGCAGTCGCCGCAGCCCGTGCAGGCCTCCAGGAAGGCCGAATCCGGCGAGAGGGCGCCGGGGGGGCGGAGGACCTTCTTCGGGTCCGGACGTTGCTCGGCGGCCAGGGCGTCGCCGACGTCGCGAAAGACGTCGGCCCAGAGCGTGAACAGCTCGCGGCGGGAACGGCGGCGTTTCACCGGCACACCTCCAGCGCCTCGGGCGGCACGGGGATCTCCTCCCAGGGGGCGGGCTCGGTGATGCGCCGGATCTCGGCGCGATGCAGCGCCGAGGTGACGAGACCGCCGACGTCCAGCACCGCTTCCGCCGCGTCGAGATCCGCGGCCGCCGCGCGGGTCTCGGGATGCTCGGGAACCAGGAAAGAGCAGCAGTCGAAGTGGGGGAGGATGGAGATGTCGTAGGTGCCGGCCCGCCGCGCCAGGGAGATGATCTCCTGCTTGTCGAGGCCGATCAGCGGCCGCAGCACGGGACGGCCGGCGACGGCCTCCACCGCGGCCAGGTTCTCCACGGTCTGGGAGGCGACCTGGCCCAGGGACTCCCCGGTGATCAGGGCGCGGCTCCTGAACCGCCCGGCGAAACGCTCGGCCAGGCGGAGCATGAAGCGCCGGTAGAGGAGGACCCGCAGCTTCTCCGGGCAGCGGGCGACCACGGCTTCCTGGATTTCCAGCAGCGGCACCAGGGCGAGACGCGCCGGCCCCTGGAACCGCGCCATGATGCCGGCGATTTCCTCCACCTTCTCGATGCTGGCCGGATCGGTGCGGGGCACGGAGTGGAAGTGCACGAAGTCGAGGTGCATCCCGCGCTTCATCATGAGGTAGGCGGCCACCGGAGAGTCGATCCCTCCCGACAGCAGGCACAGGCCGCGCCCGCCGGTGCCGCCGGGGAGGCCGCCGGGGCCGGGAACCGCCTTCAGCCAGAACCAGAAGCCGTTGGGGTCGAGGAGGAGGTGGATCGTCAGCTCCGGGTGGGAAAGGTCGACCGTCCAGGACTTCTCGGCGATGACGGCGGCGCCCACCACCCGCTCGATCTCGACCGAGGTCATCGGGAAGCCCTTGTCGGAGCGGGTGCAGCGGACGGCGAAGGACGCCGGGGCGAGCTCGGCCAGGGCGGGCCCGAGCGCGCGCACGAGGTCCTCGATGGAGGCACCCCCATGGCGCACCGGGAGGATGGCGTGGAGGCCGAACACGGTGCTCAGCCGGCGGGCCACTTCGGTGAAGGGAACGGGCTCGGCAAAGGCCACGAGGACACGCCAGGCGGGCCTGGAGATCCGCTCCACCGGAAGCCCGGCCAGAGCCCGGGTGATGTTGGCGGTCAGGCGGCGCTCGAACCAGTGCCGGTTGCCGCCCTTCAGGCTGACCTCGTGGGTGGTCGCGATGACCCTGGTGACCGTCTGCACGGCGCAAAGCCTACCACGGCCTCCGTTCGGCTCAGGGAACGATGCGGATCGGGTTGGGCATGAAGCAGAGCACGAAGATGACGAAGGTCAGCCAGGCCACCCGGCGCCGCCTGGGATCGAGGGGCCGGTCCTCGTCCCACATCCGCGGATGCCGGACCCCGAGCACGAGGGCGATGACGGTCCACAGCCACCACCCGGACCACCGGAAGCCGAGGACGAAGAGCACCAGGAGCAGCGGCCACGCGGCCTTGCGATGGAGCCGGCCGAACAGCGCGTAGGCGATGTGGCCGCCGTCGAGCTGGGCGAAGGGAAGCATGTTGAGGGCGGTGACCAGGAGCCCGAACCAGGCCGCCGTCCCCACCGGGTGCATCAGCAAATCGCCGCCCGAGGCGAGACTGGGATGCAGCAGGTACTCGATCCCCTTGAAGAGCAACGGCTCGCCGAAGACGATGAAGCCGTGCTTGGCCGGGATTGCGGTCACCGTGGACGCGGCGATGCCGTAGACCAGGAACGGGATCAGGGCGACGAAGCCGGCGATCGGACCGGCTACCCCCACGTCGAGGAGCTGGCTCTTGTCCCGCAGTGGCTCCTTGATCCTGATGACCGCGCCGAAGGTGCCGATGCCGAAAGGGGCGGGGATGAAGAACGGCGGCGTGGCGAGCAGGCGGTGGCGCCGGCAGGCCAGGTAATGGCCCATCTCGTGGCAGAGGAGGATGGTGAGCAGCGGGATGGAGAACTTCAGCCCCTCCCTGTAGAAGGCCAGATCCACAAGTAGACGGCCGAGGGATCCCTCGGCGGCCGAGTGGGGGAGGGTGCCGGCGAGAAAAGCCCCGAAGAACGTGGTCGTGAACAGGGTGATCGCGAACAGCGTCCCGTGCAACCACCACCGCGGCCGGTACGTCACCGGCGGCGCGAAACCAACGACCCCGGGTTCGAAACCGGGGTCGGGGCGCAGCCAGGAGCCGGGGTCCTCGCGCAAGGCTCAGCTCATGTTGCGCAGGTCCTTGCCGGGCTTGAAGCGGATGGTCTTTCCGGGCGGAATCTCCACCTCTTCTCCGGTCTTCGGGTTGCGCCCGACGCCCCGCTTCCTGTTCTTCACCTGGAACACCCCGAAGCCCCGAAGCTCGATGCGCTCGCCCTCCAAGAGTGCCGTCTTCATGCCATCGAACAACGCATCGACCGCCTCCGCCGCCTTGGGACGGGGCATCCCGGTGGCGGCAACCACCCTCTCCACCAAGTCCGACTTGATCATTCGACCTCCTTCTTCAAGACACGCAACTTGCACGATAGCGAGGATTATCCGGAGATGTCAAGCGGCTTCACCGGGTGGCCCGAAAGAGGATCGCATCGAGGAGAGAGGGCGCGACGATGGACAGGAACCGGGCCAGCCTGGTCTCGGAGCCGAGGAGGACGAGCCGCCTCCTCTTCCACGCCGCCCGCAGGGAGGCCGCTGCCACCTTCTCCGGGCTGACCATGCGCCGGCCGGCCGCCTGGTCGCGCCCCTGGATCCTCCCGTCGCCGAGGAGGGCCCGCTTGCGGATCGGCGTCGCCACGTAGCCCGGGCAGATGATGGTGACGCCGACGCCCGCGGGTTGCAGCTCCACCCGCAGGGCGTTGAAGAGGCCGTGCAGCGCGTGCTTGGAGGCCGCGTAAGCGGTCCTGGTCGGGGTGCCGACCAGGCCGGTGACCGACGAGACCACGAGGATGCGCCCGGAGTGCTCCGCCAGGTCGTCGAGCAGGAGCCGGGTGAGCCCGGCGGCGGCGAAGAAGTTGATCTCGAAGATCCGCCGCATGGTTTCGGGCTCCAGCGAGGAAAACGGCGCGTTCATGCTGATCCCGGCGTTGTTGACGAGCATGTCCACCGGGCCCAGGGTCTCGTGCAGGCGGGCCACCAGCGCCCCCCGGAACGAGGCCTCGGTGAGATCGCCGGCCGCCGCCTCCACCGCTGCTCCCCGGTCCCGGCAATCCGAGACGACCGCTTCCAGGCGGCCGGGATCCCGTCCTGTGAGCAGGAGGCGGGCGCCGGCGGCTGCGAGCCGCGACGCGATGGCGGCGCCGATGCCCGAGGAGGCCCCGGTGACGAGGACGGTGTGGCCGGACCAACGAGGGCTTGGCATGGACCGGACGAGTATACTGCGGCGGAACCGACCTGAACGAGGAGCGGAGGCGGCATGCGCGGTTTCGATGGCAGGGTCGCGGTGGTGACCGGGGGATCGAGCGGGATCGGCCTCGCGGTGGCGAGGCGTCTTCGCACGCTGGGGAGCGCGGTGTGCATCGTCGCGCGGCGTCCCGAACCGCTGGCGGCGGCGGCCGAGGCCCTCGGAGCGGATTGCTGGGCCCACGCGTGCGATGTGGCAGACGAGGACCAGGTGGAGGACCTCGCCACGG
This sequence comes from uncultured Thermoanaerobaculia bacterium, assembly GCA_964644635.1. Taxonomy (GTDB): domain Bacteria; phylum Acidobacteriota; class Thermoanaerobaculia; order Thermoanaerobaculales; family Sulfomarinibacteraceae; genus CAZXXL01. The sequence continues at coordinate 6,175 of CAZXXL010000023.1, forward strand.
CCGTACGTTCTTGGTGGGGGCGGCTGGACTTCCTGGTCAACAACGCGGGTGTCGCGGCCATGGGCGATATCGAGCACACCGACGCCGCCACCTGGAGGCGGACCTTCGAGGTCAACGTGACGGGCCCCTTCCTCGTGACCCGGGCCCTGCTGAATCTTCTGAAAGCCTCGGACGCGCCGGCGGTGGTGAACGTCTCCTCGACCCTGGCGGCCAAGGCGATTCCGGGAATGATCGCCTACAACGCGTCCAAGGCCGCCCTCAACCAGCTCACGCGTTCCCTGGCGCTGGAGCTGGCCCCCGCGGTGCGCGTCAACGCGGTCATGCCCGCGGTGGTCAACACGCCCATCCACGGCTCCCGCGGCATGACCCCGGAGCAGGTGAAGGCGATGGCCCAGCTCCATCCCCTGGGCCGGATCGGAGAGCCCGAGGACGTCGCCGCCGCCATCGCGTTCCTGTTATCGGCGGACGCCGCGTGGCTCACCGGAGCCGTCGTTCCCGTCGACGGGGGCATGCTCGCCGGCTGAGCCCGTGATCGAAATGCCGCGGGAGCCGTCCGGGAGGATCCGGATGAGAACCCGGATGACGGCCGCGCCGGCGGGAACGCGGGCCAGCATCTCGCGATGCGGCCACTCCACGGCGACCACCGCGGACGGATCGGACAGGAGCTCCTCGAGGCCGAGCTCGCGAAACGCATCCTTCCCGGCGTCGGCGAGCCGGTAGAGGTCAACGTGGTGGAGGACGCGCACGGCTCCCGGGCAGGGGTAACTCTGCACCAGGACGAAGGTGGGCGAGGTGACCTCGGCGTCGTCGCCGCCGAGGCCGCGCACGAGGCCGCGCACCAGCGTGGTCTTGCCGGTCGCGAGATCACCCTCGAGCAGCACCAGGTTTCCCGGCTCGAGCCGGGCGGCGAGATCCTCGCCGATGCTCTCGGTGCGGGCCGCCGATCGGCTGACGAGCTCGTGCATGATCACCGGTCTCCCCGGCCCGCATCCTGACCGCGTCGCAGGACCGCGTCAACCGCGAGACAGGCGGCCGAGACCAGGAGGGCGGGAAACATGGGCTCCACGCCGAGGGGGTAGCGGCCGCCGGAGCGGGCCGCGATCCACAGGCCGGCGGTGGCCGCCGCGAGCACGATGGCCCACGCCGTTCCGGCGTCCGTGAGCTGCGGCCGCTTCGGCAGGTGGACGGCCAGAACCGGCAGCAGCAGCGCGGAGGTGACCACGGAGCCCACGTCGTGCCAGATCCTGACCACCGAGCCGAAGGCCAGGGCGGCGGCGCCCGCGACGAGCGCCGAGATCACGAGACCCCACCGGGTCAGGCGCCGCTCGGCCGCCGGGTCCTTCGCGTTCGGCCGCAGATCGTGGCCGATGGTGGCCGCGGCGAGAAAGAGGTACGAGTCGAGGGTGGACATGACGGTGGCGAAGAGGCCGATCATGAACAGGGCGTAGGGAAGCGCCGGGAGCAGCCTGGCGGCGAGGGCGGGGTAGGCGGAGACCGGATCCTTGAGGTTGGGCAGGAGCATGCGGGCGGCGAGACCGGTGAAGGTGGTCAGGAAGTCGAAGACCATCCAGCAGAGCACCGACACCAGCACGCCGCGGCGGGCGACGGCCGGGCTCCGGGCGGCGAAGACCCGCTGGTAGAACGCCGGCTCCACCATCGTCTGCAGGGCGATCAGGTACCAGACCACGATGGCCTGCCAGCCGAGGCCGCCGTCCCAGGCGCGGTGGGACGCGGGCAGGGCCGACCACAGGCCCCCCAGCCCGCCGGTGTGAGCGAGGGCCACCGGCAGGAGGATCAGGAAGCCGCCGTACATGAGCACGAACTGGAGGGCGTCGGTCCTGACCACCGCGGCGAACCCGGACATGCCCACGTAGACGACCGAGAAGGCGCCCGCCGCGACGATGCTGATCCCCAGCGGCCACCCCGCCACCCGGGACAGGAGGACGGCCAGCATGAGCATGTAGGCGGCGGGCACGGTCATGACGAAGACGGCCCAGGCGCCGGCCAGGGCGGCCCGGCGACCGTACCCGTCGCGGAGGAGATCCGGGATGGAGATGGCGCCGGTCCGCCGAAGGCGGGGCGCCAGGACGAACGCGAACAGCACCGCCGCGACGTAATAGGGCACGCCGAAGACGACCCAGGTGGAGATCCCGTAGCGCCACGCGTACTCGCCGACGCCGAGGATTCCCCCGTACCAGGTGGTGACCAGGGTGGCGACGAAGGCGGGCAGGGTGAGCCGTCGCCCGGCGAGGAGGTAATCCGAACGCTCATCGGCGCGCTGCCGTGAGAGTAGCAGCAAGGTGGCAGCGTACGCCGCGAGCAGGACCAGCGTGAGTCCGTTCACGGGCCAAGTGTAACGGCTGCCCCGGCGAAGCCGTCGCCCAGCCCGGCGGCGGCGAGCTTCGTCGGACCTGTTCACACGGACACGGTTGGATGTACACTGGATATCACGATGCAGGCCGTTGCAGGGTGAGATGACGGGGAGCGGGTGCCACGGGTGCCGGGTGGGGGCCAACGGGGCCCGGGTGCCCGGGGTTACAATCGTGAACGTCGTGAGCGGTACGAAACAGGCGGGCGGCCGCCTCCCGAACCCGGCCGCGGGGCGGCCACGGGGCGGGCCGCCGGAGAACATGGAGATCTGCACATGCACATCAATGACATTCTGAAGGTCGCCGCGGAGAGGAAGGCGTCGGACATCCACCTGAAGGTGGGATCGCACCCGGTGCTCCGGATCGACGGCAAGCTGCAGGTGCTGCCCGAGTTCAAGAGGCTCATGCAGGAGGACACCATCGCCATGGCGTTCTCCATGATGTCCTCGCGGCAGAAGGAACGGTTCAAGCAGAACCTGGAGATCGACATCGCGTACTCGGTCCCGGGCCTGGGACGGTTCCGCTGCAACATCTTCCAGCAGAGGGGTTCGGTCGGGCTGGTGCTCCGCCTCATCCCGTCGCGCATCCAGACCTTCAAGGAGCTGATGTTACCGCCCATCCTGGAGAAGATCTGCGGGGAAACCCGGGGGCTCGTCCTGGTCACCGGGACGACCGGGTCCGGTAAATCGACGACCCTCGCCGCCATGATCGAGTACATCAACATGCGCCGGATCGAGCACATCATGACGATCGAGGACCCCATCGAGTTCCTCCACCGGGACAAGAAGTCGATCATCAACCAGCGGGAAGTGGACGTCGACACCCACGGGTTCGCCACCGCGCTGCGATCCGCCCTGCGGCAGGATCCCGACGTGATCCTGGTCGGCGAGATGCGGGATTACGAGACCATCGAGACCGCCCTCCTGGCCGCCGAGACCGGCCACCTGGTGCTGTCCACCCTGCACACCCTGGACGCCACCGAGTCGGTCAACCGCATCATCTCCGTCTTCCCCCCGCACCAGCAGAAACAGATCCGGATCCAGCTGGCGGCGGTGCTCAAGGCGATTCTCTCGATGCGCCTGCTGCCCCGGGCGGACGGGCTCGGCCGCGTGCCCGCCGTCGAGGTCCTCATCTCCACCCCGTACATCCGGGACTGCATCGAGAACAAGGAGAAGACCAAGCTCATCCGGGACGCCATTGCCCAGGGCACCAGCCAGTACGGCATGCAGACCTTCGACCAGTCCCTGTACCTGCTGTACAAGAACGGGCTGATCACCCTCGAGGAGGCCCTGCGCCGGGCCACCAACCCGGACGAGTTCCGGCTCAAGATCCAGGGTATCCAGTCGACGGCCGACATCTCCCGCGAGGTGATGGAAGGAGCGCTCGAGCTCGAGAGCGAGGAGGCCATGAACCCGTTCGCGCAGGATTCACCCTTCGAGTTCGGGAACACCGAGTAAGGCCCGAATGACCCGATCGGCGTTCGCCGAGGCGCTCCGGCTGCTCGGCCGGCGCGCCTTCTTCACGGCGGAGCTGGTGTCCCGCCTCAGAGACAAGGGGTATTCCGGGGCGGAGGTCAGGGAGGCCGTCGATCGCTGCCGCGAGCTCGGGTACCTCGACGACGCGGCGGTGGCCGCCCGTTTCGTCGAGCTGCGGGCGGTGAGCCGCGGCTGGGGTCCCCGCCGCCTCCGGGCGGAGCTCCTCAAGCGGGGAGCGCCCGCCGAGGTGGCGGCCGAGGCGTCCCGCCTCGATCCGGAGACCGGGCGGCGGGCGCTGGCCAACGCCCTGGAACGGGCCGAGCGGCGGGCGCCCGAGGGGTGGTGGCGTCTTCACGAAAGAAGGGCGCGGATGGTAAGCTCCCTGATCAATCGCGGCTTCGACACGCGAGCCGCGATCGAGGCCGTGGACCGGCTCGCGGCCGAAAGGGAGAAAACCGACCATGCGATCGATGACGAGCGCGGAGATCCGCACGACATTCCTTGACTTCTTCGCCTCCAGGGGCCACCAGGTGGTGCCGTCCTCGCCCCTGCTCCCGGCGGGCGACAGCACCCTGCTCTTCGCCAACGCGGGCATGAACCAGTTCAAGGATGTCTTCGCGGGCCGGGAGACCCGCCCCTACAAGCGGGCCACCTCGGCGCAGAAATGCGTCCGCGCCGGCGGCAAGCACAACGACCTCGAGAACGTGGGCTACACCGCCCGCCACCACACCTTCTTCGAGATGCTGGGGAACTTCTCCTTCGGCGACTACTTCAAGCGCGAGGCCATCCAGTTCGCATGGGAGCTCCTGGTGGACGTCTTCGAGCTGCCCCTGGAGCGCCTTTGGTTCACGGTCTACGAGGATGACGACGACGCCGCCCGGTTCTGGGAGGAGGTCGGCGCCCCGGCCGGGCGCATCCTTCGCTTCGGCGACAAGGAGAACTTCTGGTCCATGGGAGAGACCGGGCCCTGCGGCCCGTGCTCGGAGATCCACTTCGATCGTGGCGAGGACCCCGGTGCGCCCGGCCGCGCGGAGCTGGTGAACGGCCCCGGCGACGACATCCTCGAGATCTGGAACCTGGTGTTCATGCAGTTCGAGCGGGACGTGTCGGGGGAGATGCACCCGCTGCCGCGTCCCTCCATCGACACCGGGGCCGGCCTGGAGCGCCTGGCCATGGTCATGCAGGGTACGGCCACCAACTACGAGACCGATCTCTTCCTGCCCATCCTCGGCGCCATCGCCGAGCTCGCAGAACGGCCCTACGACCCCGAAGGCGAGCTCGCGCCAGCCTTCCGGGTGATCGCCGACCATCTTCGCGCCACGACCTTCCTCATGGCGGACGGGATCACCCCCTCCAACGAGGGCCGCGGGTACGTGCTCCGGCGGATCATCCGCAGGGCGTTGCGCTATGGCCGCAAGCTCGGCTTCGACGGCGCGTTCCTCCACGCACTCGTGCCGGCGGTCTGCGACCTCATGGGCGACGTCTACCCCGAGATCGTGGAGCGCCGGGAGGTGGTGACGACCCTGCTGCGCCAGGAGGAGGAGCGCTTCGCGCGCACCCTCAACGTGGGCACGGACATCGCCCTCAAGGTTCTCGAGCGGATCAAGCGGCGGGGCGGGACGACCGTCCCCGGGGACGCCGCCTTCGACCTCTACCAGACCCACGGCATCCCCCTCGAGCTGCTCGAGGAGTTCGCCGCGGACGAGGGCCTCCGGGTCGACCGCGAGGCCTTCGAGCACCAGCTCGAGGCCGAGCGGCGGCGGGGCCAGGCGTCGTGGAAGGGCGGCGTCATGGCCCGGTTCCGCCCCGAGTATGAGGCCCTGGCCGGGCGCGGCACCGCCTCCGAGTTCGTGGGCTACGAGCACCTGGTCGCCAGGGCCAAGGTGACGGCCATCCTCGCCGCCGAGGGTGAGGCGGACATCCTCCCCGCCGGTGCGACCGGCGAGGTCGTGCTCGACACGACGCCGTTTTACGCCGAGAGCGGCGGCCAGGTTGGGGACACCGGCGAGCTCGTGTGGGACGGGGGGCGCGCCCGGGTGGTGGACACCCAGAAGCCGCTGGCGGGCCTCATCGCGCACCACGTCGAGGTGACGGAGGGAAGGTTGCGCCGCGGCCAAGAGGTCACGGCCAGGGTGCTCGAGGGGGCGCGCCTCGACACCCAGCGCAATCACACGGCGACCCACCTGCTTCACGGTGCGCTGCGCCGGGTCCTCGGGCCGGCGGCGCAGCAGGCCGGCTCCCTGGTGGCCCCGGACCGCCTGCGCTTCGACTTCACCTGGGGCGAGCCGGTCACCGCCGGGCAGCTGGAGGAGATCGAGCGGCTGGTGAACGCCGAGATCGTCCGCAACCTGCCGGTGGCCAAGGAGCTGATGTCCATCGAGGAGGCCCGGGCCCTGGGGGCGATGGCGCTCTTCGGGGAAAAGTACGGGGAGAGGGTGCGGGTGGTCACCGTCGGCGACGGAGACTTCTCTCGCGAGCTGTGCGGCGGCTGCCACGTCGAACGGACCGGAGACATCGGGTTTTTCAAGACCGTTTCCGAGCGGGGCATCGCCGCCGGGGTGCGGCGCATCGAGGCCCTCACCGGGCGGGGCGCGGTGGAGGAGGTGCAGCGCGTCTTCCGGATGGCCCACGGGCTGGCCCGGCGCTACCGGACGTCCCTGGACGGCCTGCCGGAGATCCTGTCCGCGCGGGACCAGCAGCTGGCCGAGCTCCAGCGGGAGGTGCGGGACCTGAAGCTCAAGCTTGCCTCCGGCGAGGCGGCCGGCGCCGAGATCCGCGCCTCCGTCGCCGGCTTCGAGGTGGTGGCGCGCCGGGTGCCCGAGATGGAGGTTCCGGCGTTACGGAACCTGGGGGACACCATGCGCCAGCGCCTGGGCAGCGGCGTCGTCGTTCTCGGGATGGCGTCCGGGGGCAAAGCGACGCTGCTGGTGACCGTGAGCGAGGACCTCGTCGAACGGGTCCAGGCCGGGGCCGTCGTCAAGGAGCTGGCGGGCATCGTTGGCGGCCGGGGAGGCGGGCGCCCGCACCTGGCCCAGGCGGGGGGGCCGCACCCGGAGAAGCTCGACGAGGCGTTGCAGGCGGCCCCGGCGGTCGTGGAGAGGCTCGTCAGCTGAAGCTTGGATCGGCCGGCTCCCAGCCGGCCGCGGCGAGGAGGCGGCGGTTCGCCGGCGCATCGCGGCCGAGCCGCCGGGCCAGCATCAGCACGGCGCCGTTGCGGTACTCCAGCGCCTTCGCCCGGGAGGTCTTGACCCACGCCAGCGGTTCGACGGTCGCCACGAACTCCGGCCACCATGACTCGTCCCAGTCCGCGCCGAGGGCCGCGGCGCAGGTGCTGGCTGCCTCAGTGAACACGGCCCGGGCCTCGTCGTGATGGCGGGCGAGGTACTCGCCGAGGGTGAGGCCGTGGACGGCGAGCGGGAGCCCGACGACGCAGTTGAAGCCCATCTTGTCGGCTTCCAGCCGGGCGAAGGCGGCGGGATCGGCGACGTGCTCGACCTCGAGGCCCCCGCGCCGGAGGGTGGCGACCAGCGTCCCGGCGAACGGCCCCGTGAACGGGCTCGGGCGGAGCTGGTTGAAGAAGTCCCCCTTGCTCATGAACCAGATGAGACCGCGCCCGCAGCCGGGGAAGGGCTCGAGCAGCGGCCGGATCCAGCCGTTCTGGACCGCCACCAGCCGTTCCGGCGGCACGCCGCGCAGTCTTTCCAGGGCGGCCGGGAGGTCCCCCTCCCGCATGGCCAGAATGCGCAGGCCCTCGGGAGCCTGCACGGCCTCGTCCCAGCCCTCGCTCCGCGTCACCGGACGCACGTCGGCGCCGGCACGCTCCAGCGCCGAGGCCAGGCGGCGGCCGACCTCGCCCATGCCGATGACGAAAACGGGGGGGAGCGCTCCGCCTGCCACGGCTCGCTCAGGCGAACTCTTTGACCGTGATCGACAGCTTGCGGGCGCCGCGCGGGGCGTTCCGCCACTGGATCAGGATGGGGCTCTGGTAGCGGCCGCGGACGACCTTGCCCCGGCCGCCGTCGGGGTTGGAGACGGGCAGGCTCACCGAGCGCTTCAGGCGCAGGAACTTGCGCGCCGGCACCCCCATGACGCGGGCGACGAGGCGTTCGAGGGCCGACTCCGAAAGCCCCAGCGCGTCGATGATCTCGTTGAGCACCCGGACCGCATCGTACTTGGCGTAGTCGAGGCTCTTGCCGGGGATGGCCCGCGGGTCGCGGAGCATGTTGCGGCCCTTCTGGGCCATGAAACGGAGGGGATCCTGCAGCACCTCGCGCAGGTCGTGACGCATCAGCAGGGTCTCGTACTCGTTGACCGTCAGGGCGGCGTTGTCCTCGCGCAGGTCGAGGTTGATGTCCACCCGGCCCTTGGCGATCGGGTGGGCGCGGAGCATGTCGTCGATGGTGTCCATGATGCCGAGCCCACCGTCGAGCAGGTTGATGGAATCGACCTCGTGCCGGGAAACCGGGATCTCGACCGTGCGGGTGGTTACCGGAACCTCGCGGTCGAAGGCCAGCACGGAGGTCCTGCGGGTCCTGGTGTGCCCCTCGAACACGCCGTCGAGGTCCATGAACAGCACCGGCTGCCCGGGCTGGGTGACGTAGGTGACGCAGTTGCGCAGACCGGAGCTGATGAACGTGAGGTGGGAATCCGCGTTGCGGGGCTCGACCTTCTTCTGCTCCTCGGTCAGCTCCCGGCGCAGCTCCATCTGGTCGTGGCGGTACCCGGCGTCGGGCGGGAAGATCTTCTGCACCGCGCGGATGAACGGCGCCACCCGGTCCGGCCGGTAGCCGAGGCGGGCGCAGAGACTCTGCTCGAGGTAGCCAGCCGTGGTGTGGTAGGAGCAGTAGAACGCCCGGGAGTAGCGCTCGAGGACGTCACCGAAGTCCTGGCGGATCCTCCCGGCCACGTCGATGACGTCGAATCGCGCCTTCGGCCGCAGCTCCAGGGTCATCTCGGTTGGCTTCATGCTCGGTTACCGTCTCTCCACGCGGTCTTCGGGCGCTCTCTTCTCGAAATCACGCTCCGCCCGGCAAGCTGCGATAGCATATCACAAAAGGGGGCGGGCCCTGGTGTGTGCTGAAGACCCACAAGCGGTGCGGGTGACGCCGGGCGTGGAGGTCGTTCTGCGCGACGGGACGCTCACCGTCGTTTCCAGCGATGTCCGCCTGCCGCTGCGTCCCCGGTCGGCGGCCTGGCCGGGGACCGGCGTGCGCTGGAAGGACGGGCTGTGGGAGGTCGTCCGGGCCGAGGAGCGGGGCGCCGGCGGCCGCTGGGTCCTCGAGCCGTGGCCCCAGGGTGCGGTCGCCCGGGACGTCTTCGCCCTCGACCGGCGGGGCGTGGAGAGCATCGTCGCCTCCCGCCGCGATGCGCAGAAACGCAGCCGCCTGCGGCTGGCGACCGGCATCTTCGCTCCCGTTCTCGGCTTCCTTCCCGGCCGGTGGCAGGCGCGGTGGCAGCGGGAGTGGGGTTACCCGGCGGCGGCCGCCGTCACCGTGACCGCTCTCCTGGAGATTCTCGCCGGGGCGGCCGGGATGCTCGACTTCATGGCCGGAGCGTTCGGCGGCGGCGCCGTGTTCCCCGGGCCCCTGCACCGGCTCGGCCCCTTCGGCGGCATCCTCCTGCTGGAAGGGGCGATCCGGCTGCGCGAGGCCGCCGTGACCGGCGAGCCCATCGGCTCGCTGCTCGGCGCCTGGCTCCTGCTCCCCGGGCTCTTCAGCGGACACGGCGAGGCCCCGGTGCGGCGGCGGGGTTCGGGCGTGCTCTTCATCCTGCGCAGCGCGGCGGTCACGGTCCCGGCCGCCTTCGCCCCGCCCCGTTTCCAGGAAATCTGGGCGCGGCGCCTGGGAGTCCCGCCGATCCTCCTCACCCTCGCCGGCGCCGTCCCGGAGTGCTGGGGAGGCCTGTCCGACCTCGCCCGGTCCGGGCGGGGAGGGGCGCCGGGGACCGTCGTCAGCCTCGTCATCCTGGCCGACGGTCTGGTCCGGCTGGTGCTCGCCGCGACCCGGCGGGGCCCGGTGGGAAGCCTCTTCGGCCTCCCGCTGAACCGCCTTTACGAGCGGCTCATCGGGGAGGACGGCGGCGCGGGGGCGTCCCGGCGCAGGAGCCAGTAGCCGCCGTAGTCGGAGGTCGGCGCCGAGCGCAGGACGGCGAGGCCGGCGGCGGCGGCCAGGTCCGCGAAGGGCGTGGCCACGAACGACGGGTAGTGGGGGCCCTCGACCCGCTCGACGGCGCGGACGATCCACGGCCCGGGCCGGTCGTAGTCGAAGACGAGCACGGAGTCGGTGGCGATCCGCGCCGCCTCGCGCAGCACGAAGAGCCGCATCCGCGGCGCCAGCCCGTGGAGCAGGTAGGCCATGGCCGCCACGCCGTAGGCGCCGTCGGGGATGGTGGGCAGGTCGGCCAGGTCCATGTGGTCGAAGCGCGCCGCGGGGACGCGGGTGCGGGCGCGGCGCAGGAGCCTGGCCGCGAAGTCGAAGCCGGTCACCGGGTGCCCGCGCTCGGCGAAGGCTGCGGCCAGGGTGCCGGTCCCGGTCGCCATGTCGAGCACGGACAGCGCCGGGTCGAGGTCGATCTCGGCGAGGGCCGCGCGGTACTCCGGGAGCAGCCGGCGGTCGATGAGGTGGAAGGCCGGAGCGACCAGGTTGAAGAAACGCCGCGTCCGCTCCCGCTCCCGGCGCGCCTCGTGCGAATGGAGCCAGCGACCTTTCGTGCCCGTCCCGCCGCCGCCGCCCGGACCGGGAGACTTCCCACTCACGTTCCGAGCTTCCGGCGGGTCAGGGCCTCCAGCCCGCCGGCCAGAACCAGCTCCTGGGCGGTGGTGCCCAGGGGCGCGAGGGGGAACGTCCGCCCCCGCCACGTGGCGGCGGCGGCGCGGATGTCGACGACGATCTCGTCGGCGGGGATGGTCCTGCGGCCGGCGGCCGCCTGGTCGGCGAACGCCCGCCGGACGGCACGCGCCAGCTCGGGGCCGGAAAGGCAGATGAAGGCGTTGTTGAAGGCGTTCTTGAGGAAGGTCGCCGAGAAGGACTCGGCGATGACCATGCGGATGCCGCGGTAGCGGAGGGCGGTGGCGGCCTGCTCGCGGGAGGAGCCGGAACCGAAGTTCGCGCCCGAGACGATGATGTCGCCCTCGGCGGCGATGCGCTGGAAGTCGGGGTCGTAGTTCTCCATGGCGTGGGACGCCATCTCCTCGGGCGTCAGGTCCTCGCGATAGGTGTACTCCTTGCCGTAGATGCCGTCCGTGTTGAGGTTGTCCACGGGGAGGAGGAGCAGGCGGCCGCTGATCCGCTCCGGGAATCCCGGGACGACCTCGACCCCGGCGGGCGCCGGCCTGCCCGCGAGGCGGCGGTAGACGCGCCGCGGACGACCGGATCCGCCGCCGCCCTCACCCTCAGGCGCCGTGATGAAGCCCGCCGCCGCGGAGGCGGCCACCACCGCCGGGCTGGCCAGGTACGCCCGGGCGTCGCGGGAGCCCATGCGGCCCTTGAAGTTCCGGTTGGTGGCCGAGATCCCCACCTCGCCGGGCTCGAGGAGGCCCCGGCCGAGGCCGATGCACGCGCCGCACCCCGGAGGCAGGGGAACGGCGCCGGCCTCGAGGAGCGCCTGCCAGGTCCCGTCCTCGCGGGCGCGTTCCTCGACCTCGGCCGAGGCGGCGGCGACGTACAGCGTCACCGACTCCGCGACCCGGCGCCCGCGGAGCACGCGGGCGGCGTCGCGGAGGTCGTCCAGGCGGGCGTTGACGCAGGAGAGCAGGTAGGCCTTGTCGACGCGGATCCGCTCCCGCGCCACCTCGTCCACCGGCCGGGTCACGAAGACCGTGTCCGGTCCCGCCACGTGGGGCGCGACCTCGCCCAGATCGAGCTCGATCTCGGCGGCGTAGGCGGCGTCGGGGTCGGGTCGCGGCGGGTCGGCCGCCCAGCCGTCGATCAGCTCCTCGGTCAGCCGGCCATGGATCCCCGCGGCCTCCAGGGCGAGCCGGCGCTCCCGGAGGTAGCCCTCGGTCACGGCGTCGAAGGGAAACCAGCCCGCGAGGGCTCCCCATTCGGTGGTCATGTTGGCGATGGTGAGCCTCTGGCTCATGTCGAGGGAGGCCACGCCGGGGCCGGAAAACTCGAGGGCGTGGTTGAGCACCTCGCCGTTCGGGTACAGGCCGCAGAGGGTGATGATCACGTCCTTGCCGGTGACCCCCGGCCGCAGCTCGCCGGTCAGCCGCACGCGGGTGGTTTCGGGGACCTGCCACCAGGTCGTGCCGGTCGCCCAGATCGCCGCGGCGTCCGTGCGCACCACCGGGGTGCCGAGGGCGGCGAGGGCGCCGTACGTGTTGGCGTGCGAGTCCGAGGCCACCACCAGCCGCCCCGGGTGCACGAAGCCCCGCTCCACCATGAGCTGGTGGCCGATGCCGGCGCCGGCGGGGTGGAAGGCGATCCCCTGTTCCCGGGCGAAGGCCTCGATGCGGGCGTACTTGGCCAGGTTCTTCTCGGAGGTGTCCTGGACGTTGTGATCGAGGGCGAAGACGGGCTGGCCGGGATCGGCCACCCGCGCCGCGCCGATGGCCCGGAACTTGATGAGGACGGCGGCGGTGTTGTCGTGGGTCAGGAGGTGGAACGGGCGGATGGTGACCATGTCGCCGGCCCGCACCCGGTGTCCCGGGGGCAGGTCCACGGCGTGGCTCTGGACGATCTTCTCGGTGATGGTCTGTCCCATGGGTCCCTCCGGCGGTCCTCCGCTCAACGGCCCGGCGCCGTGCACGCGGCCGCCAGCTCGGTGAGATCGGCGATCTCGTCGAGCCGATCGATGGTCTCGCGGATGTTGCGCACGCCCGCCTCGTCGAAGACCCCGGCGGCCAGCCCCTCCATCTTGGCCATGATCTCGTCCTCGGAGAGCGGATTGCGGGGGTCGCCCTTGGGGTAGTCGAGGCGCCTCTCCAGGGTACGCCCGTCGACGGTGGTGATCACCGCCCGCACCTTCTGGAGCTCGGGGAAGGCGCGTTCGATCTCGGGATCGGCGATCACCCGCACCTTGGCCATCTGCGAGCGGATCCGCGGGTCCATGATCTTCTCCGGGGTGAACTGCTCCGGCGTGACCCGGCGATCGACGATGGCCGCGGCGAGAACGTAGGGCAGGGAGTGATCGGCGGTCTCCTTGCTCCGCGGGTCGTACTTCGAGGGGTCGGCGAGGATGTCGGCCGCGCGGGCGAGGGAGTGGATGGTGACCTGCTCGATCTCCTCCGGGGCGAGATCGTGACCGGTGACCAGGTCGAGCACGGCGGAGATGGGCGCGTGGGTGAGCGCCTCGGTGGGGAAGAACTTCATGCCGCACTCGAGGATGCGCCACGCCTCCCCGAGCCCGTCGGTGAGGATGTCCCAGTCCCACTCGGAAGCGAAGACGTGGGCGAAACCCTCCTTGCCGTCGAGCACGTGCTCGGGCCCGGTGTACCCGCGCTCGGCGAGCAGCGCCGCGAGCACGCCCGACTGGACGGCCAGCGGGTCGACGGTGTTCTTCATCATCGTCAGCTTGCCCGCGGTCACCGATCCCGTGGTGCAGTGCCGCGACGCCGAGATGCCGATGGCGTGCTGGATCCGCGCCGCGTCGAGGCCGAGCATGCGGCCGGCGGCCACCGGCGCCGCGGCGGCGGTCAGCGTGGCGTGGTGCCAGCCCAGCTCGCGGATCCCGGGCCGGGAGACCTCGCACAGGCGTTGCTCCATCTCGTACGCGAGCACGATCCCGAGCACGAGGTCGCGACCCGAGGCCCCCGCCCGCTCCGCCGTGGCGAGCACGGCCGGGATCAGGTCCGAGGGGTGCGAGGGGTCCTGCTTCCAGTAGATGTCGTTGTAATCCATCACCCGGATCATCAGGGAGTTCAGCAGGGCCGCCGAGACCGGGTCGAGGCGCTCGCCGGTGACGAGGACGGTCGCCGGCCCGGCGCCGGCCGTCTCCCGCAGGAGGTCGCGCACGATGGCCACGTCCGGCTGCCTCGAGCCGCCGATGGCGCAACCCACGGCGTCGAGCAGGAAGCGCTTGGCGGCGTCCACGACGGGGGCGGGGAGGTCCTCGAAGCGAAGCCCGGCGGCCCACTCGGCGATCGTCCGGGTCACGTGTTCCATCTGGTCCGCTCCTTTCCACCGGGGCCGGCGCTCCTTGCGGCGGCCCGGCGAGGCCAGGATTGTACCCGGGTCGTTCGTCCGCTATCCACCACGCGTCCGCCTCGGCTGCGTCTTGCGCGGAAACCGGGCTCAGGAGGCGTCCAGGTGATCCTTCCCGAAAGCGTTGGGGAGCAGCTCGGCCACCGAGGTTCGCTCACGGGACCCCGTGGCGCCACCGGCGAGGATCACCGGGAAGTCACCGAATTCGGCCAGGACCTGCCGGCATGCCCCGCACGGCGGAGCCGGGCCGCCGGGCCCCGTCACCACCGCCAGCCCGGCGAAGCGGCGGACGCCGGCCGCGACGGCGGCGGCGACGGCGTTTCGCTCCGCGCACACCGTGAGCCCGAAGGAGGCGTTCTCGACGTTACACCCGGCGAAGATGCGGCCGTCCCCGGCGAGGAGGGCGGCGCCCACCGCGAACCCGGAGTAGGGAGCGTACGCCCGCTCCCGGGCCTCGGCGGCCGCCCGCACCAGGCGGTCTTCGTCCCGCGGGGAGAGCGCCGAAGGTCGGCCGCTCATCGCCGCGGCCTCACGCTGCGCGGCGCCGCGCGGGGGACCGAGCGCACCCGCGGCGCGCTCATCCTGGGCACGACGTGGAAGGAGCTGCGCGGCCGGTACGTGGACCGCGGGGTGTACCGGGAGACCGGCCGTCGCGGTGCCCTGGCGGCGGGAGCGCTGCGCCGCAGCGGGCTCGAGTAGGTGCGGTATCGGCTCGGCGTCCTCGAGTACGTGCGGTACCGGGTGGGGGAACGCGACGATCCCACGGGCGCCCGCTCGATGCTGCGCGGGGCCGGGCGCACGCTCGACCCCCGGGAGGGCTCCTGGGTCGGGCGCCGGTCGAGACGGGGCGAACGGGGCGGTGCCGCGCCGTGCGGGACGACGAGCGGCCGGCTCGGGGCCGTGACCGGCGGCCGTACACCCTCGACGGGTCTGCTCCGTTCGGTGAAGCCGCCGCGAAGCTCCGGCTCGGTGCGGGGCCGGAACCGGTTACGCTCCACATCCCTCGCCGGCGCCCGGGAGGTCCGGGGCGCCGGAACCCTCGCGGTCGCCGCGGCGGGCGACGTGGCGGCCGGCGTCTTCAGGCTCCGCCGCGCCAGCTCCGTGCGGGTGGTCGGCCGGGCGATCCGGGCGGCCGTCGGCGGGTCCAGCTTCCGGCTGCGGGCCAGCAACGGCGTGACGTCCGGCGTGTCACCGGTTCCGATGGTCCGGAAGTGGCGGCCGATGGCGGTGTCCGGGCGCACGGCGAGGGGCGACGCCG
>CAZXXL010000024.1:0-20872 GCA_964644635.1 uncultured Thermoanaerobaculia bacterium
CGCGTCGGGGGCGGCCGGCGCGGGGCGGGGGTGCGGGCGGCTGGCTGGGAGCTGGGGCGGCGCGCGGGGACGGTCCCGGCCCTCTGGCGCGCCGGGGCCGCCCGGGCGGCGCCGGGGTACAATGCCGGGGACGGGAGGGACGCAGGCCGCTGCAGAGGATTCGGGAGGCCGCCGCGGCGGCCATCGGTGAGGCGCTTGCCGGCGAGCTCGGGCACCGGGAGGCCGCGGTGACCCTGGAGGTCCCGCCGCGGCGGGAGCTGGGCGACCTGGCCTGGCCGGGCGCCCTGCCGCTGGCCAAGGTCCTGCGCCGCAACCCGCGCGAGATCGCCGAGACAGTGGCCCGCGCGGCCGCCTGGCCGGCCGAGGTGGCCCGCGGCGGGGTGGCCGGGGCCGGGTTGTGGAACCTCTTCCTGGACCGGCCGCGCCTGCTGACCGAGCTGCTGGGTCGGGAGCCGGCCGAGCCGCCGCAGCTCGCCGAGAAGGTCATCGTCGAGCACACAAACATCAACCCCAACAAGGCGGCCCATATCGGTCACCTCCGCAACGCCGTCCTCGGCGACATCCTCGTGCGCTGCCTGCGCCACCTCGGGCATCCGGTGGAGGTGCAGGACTACATCGACGACACCGGCGTCCAGGTGGCGGACGTGGTGGTCGGCGTCCTCTTCCTGCCCGAGCCGGAGCTCGCCGGCGCGCTCGGCATCGAGCCGGCCGGCCGCGAGCAGCTCCTGGAGACCTTCGTCGCCCGCATCCCCGGCGGCGAGATTCCGCCCGCCGCCACCGACGACTTCGACGATCTGTGCTGGGACGTCTACCCGCGGGTGACGGCGCGCTACGAGGCGGACCCCGACTTCGCCGGGCACCGGGCCGAGGTCCTGCACGCGGTGGAGGCCGGCCACGGCGGGCTCGAGCTCGACGAGGCCGTCTTCACCCTGGGCAAGGCCGCCACCTCCCGGCAGGCCTACCCGCGCCGGGCCGTCGCCCGGCTGGCGGCGGCGGTGGCCGAGGGCAACATGCGCTGCCACCTGGCCACCATGGCCAGGCTCGGCATCGGCTACGATATCCTGCCCCACGAGTCCAACATCCTCCAGCTCGGCTTCTGGCAGCGGGCCTTCGAGCTCCTCCGGCAGGCCGGCGCCATCCGCCTCGAGTCCGGCGGCAAGAACGCCGGCTGCTGGGTCATGTCCCTGGCGGCGAGCCCGGCCTTCGCCGACATGGACGATCCCGACAAGATCCTGGTACGCTCCAACGGCACCGTGACCTACACCGGCAAGGACATCGCCTACCAGCTCTGGAAGCTCGGCCTCTTGCGCGACGCGGACGGGTCCCGCCACGACTTCGGCTACGAGATCTTCGCCCACTGGCGCCGCAGCGGCCCGGCGGAGCCGGTGCAGTACTGCGGGCGCAGCGGGGAGCTCCTCGTCCGCACCACCTCCGACCCGGACCAGAAGGTGTTCGGGCGCGAGTACGGGAACGGGCTCCGGGTCTACAACGTCATCGACGTCCGCCAGTCCTACCCGCAGAAGGTGGTCAAGGAGGCCATCCGGGTCCTCGGCCACCCGGACGCGGCGGACCGTTCCATCCACTTCGCGTACGAGATGGTGGCCCTGACGCCCGCCGCCGTGCGCCTGATCGAGGAGCGGACCGGCGCCAGCTTCGGGCTCGGGCCCGAGGACATGGCGAAGAGCTACGTCGAGATGTCCGGGCGGCGGGGCATCGGCGTCAAGGCGGACGAGTTTCTCGACATCCTCGAGGCCCAGGCGGAGCGCGCCGTCGAGGAGCGGGTCGGCGGCGGCGGATCGGGTACGGGAATCCAGGAGCGGGCCCGCGCCATCGCCGTCGGCGCCCTCCGCTACCTGATGGCCCGCCAGTCCCGCAACCGCGTGCTGGCCTTCGACTTCGACGAGGCCCTGGCCTTCGAGGGGGACACCGGCCCCTACCTCCAGTACTCGGCCGTCCGGGCGGCCAAGATCTTCGCCAAGCTCGGCGAGCGCCGGGGCGAGGGCATGGTCGAGCCCGGCGAGATCCCCGCCCTCGAGCGGACGGCCATCGCCGACGACCTCTGGGAGCTGGTGCTGGAGTGCGCCCGGCGCCGGGAGATCCTGGTCCAGGCCGTGGCGACCCTCGAGTTCTCGCTCCTCGCCCAACACGCCCACAACCTGGCCCAGCTCTTCCACAAGCTCTACCACGCCCACCCCGTCATCCCCGAGGAGGACGCGGACGTCCGGCGCCTGCGCCGCGCCGTCTTCACCGTCTTCGTCCTCGAGATGCGCGCCATCCTCGAGGAGCTGCTGGGCATTCCCGTCCCCGCCGAGATGTGAGGGAGGCTCCACGATGGCATCCGACGACTCCCGCATGGCCCGCTTCCGGCGCATCCGCGACCAGCTCGCCGGCCTGATCGCCAAGACCTCCGACCCCCTCGCCCGCCGGGCCACCGCTGCCGCCCTCCTCCACCACAAGGTGCCCGACGTCTCCTGGACCGGCTTCTACATGCTCCGCGGCGGCGAGCTCGTGGTGGACGCCTACCAGGGCCCCGTGGCCTGCCTCGTGCTCGCCCCCCACACCGGTGTCTGCTGGGCGGCCATCGACCGCCGGGAGAGCGTCCTCGTCCCCGACGTCAACGCCTTCCCCGGCCACATCCCCTGTGACTCCCGCACCCGCTCCGAGCTCGTGGTTCCCCTCTTCGGCCCCGACGGCGAGCCCGTCGGCGTCCTCGACGTCGACTCCCACCGCCTCAACCGCTTCGACGCCGTCGACCTCGCCGGCTACGAGCTCGTCGCCAGCCTCCTCTCCGCCGGCTGAGGCCGCGGGCTTCGGGCCTCCCTCCACCCGCCCGCGTGTCCTTCCCGGCCCCCAGGACCGTTCTTGCGGACCCCTTTGCCGTCGCCGTGGAAAGCCCGGGGCGTTGCGCCTTCCCCTTTCTGTCATGGCGAGGAGGCCGGCGCAGGCGGCCGACGTGGCCATCCCTGACAGCGTTGGAGCGCGCTGCCCACGATGCGGATCCGTGCCTGATCCGGATCCGTGCCTGGCTTAGCATTTTAGCGTTGTTGAGCGCAGGCCGGTGCGGCGACGCGGGCGAACGGCCTTCCCGTGAATTGCCACCCTTAACGTTGTGCGCGAGCGGGATTGAACGCCGGCGCGTTCAAAAGCACAACGGTAAGGCTGGCACGTTCCGTCCGGCGTCGCCTTCTCCCAACGCGGGTACCACCGGAGGCGAGCGCTCCCGGGACGCCGCCGCAGGCGGTGGGCCCATGGCCGGGTGCGCCTCCAACACCACGGTTCTTTTCCCAGGGCGCTCCAACGCTGCCAGGGATCGCCACGTCGCGCGCCTTCGGCACGCTCCTCGCGATGACAACAATGGGGAATGCAACGCAGCGGGGGTCCCCCTCGTCGCTCCGCTCCTCGGGATGGCGTGCGCGCAAGCGAAGCTCCGCTTCGCGCGCTCACGCCACCTCGCGATGACGAGAAGGGCGAGCGCAGGGTGCCGGGTGGCGATCCCCCGTCCGCTGTTCTCGGGCGGGATCGTCGGGTATCATCGACTGGACTCATGGCCGAGGATATCTTCTCCAGGCTGACGGCTTCGCTGACAGTGCTGGGCGGCGCGACCCGCCTCGCGTGGTCGGCGGCGGTGCGCATGGTGACGCCTCCGATCAGCTTCCGGGAGCTCGTCCGCCAGTGCGACCGGATCGGCGTCGGCTCGGTCAACCTGACCAACGTCACCGCCCTCTTCACCGGCCTCGTGCTCGCGCTGCAGACGGCCTACACCCTGAGCGCCTTCGGCGCCCGCCTGTACATCGGCGAGGTGGTGGCCATGTCGTTGGTTCGCGAGCTCGGCCCGGTGCTCACCGCCCTCATGGTCGGGGGGCGGGTCGGCTCGGGCATCGCCGCCGAGATCGGCACCATGGCCGTGACCGAGCAGGTGGACGCCCTCCGGTCCATGGGCGCCGACCCGGTACGCAAGCTCGTGGTGCCCCGGGTCTGGGCGGTGGTCATCACGTTGCCCCTGCTGACCATCCTGGCCGACGGCATGGGCATTCTCGGCGGTCTCTTCATCTCGGTCTTCGAGGAACACTCCAGCGCCACCTTCTACCTCCACCACGCCTTCCGGCTGATGACGTTCCACGACATCGGCTCCGGGCTCGCCAAGACCGTGTTCTTCGCCTTCGTCATCGCCGTTCTCGGCTGCTACAACGGGATCAGCGCCCGCGGCGGCGCCGACGGCGTCGGCCGGGCGACGACGAACACGGTGTACGCCTCGGCGATCAGCATCCTGATCTCCGACTTCTTCCTCACCAAGCTGTTCCTGAGCTTCTGACATGGCCGGTCCAGTCATCTCCCTGCGCAACGTCAGCAAGAGCTTCGGCGACAAGGTCGTGCTCGACGGCGCGGACCTCGCCATCGCCGCCGGCGAGACGGTGGCGATCATGGGCGCTTCCGGCTCCGGCAAGACCGTGACCCTCAAGATCATCAACGGCCTGATGACGCCGGACGCCGGCGAGGTCGAGGTGCTGGGCAATCCGGTGTCACGGATGTCGGAACGGCAGCTGATCCCGCTCCGGCTCCGGGTCAGCTACCTCTTCCAGGGCGGGGCGCTCTTCGACTCGATGAACGTGTTCGAGAACATCGCCTTCCCCATCCGCGAGCACCGCCACCCGTCCGAGGAGGAGCTCGCGGCCCGCGTGGCCGAGCTCCTCAGGCTGGTGCACCTGGAGGGCGTCGAGAAGCTCTACCCCGCCGAGCTCTCGGGCGGCATGAAGAAGCGGGTGGCCCTGGCCCGGGCGCTGGCCCTCGAGCCCGAGATCATTCTTTACGACGAGCCGACCACGGGCCTCGACCCGGTGACCGGGAAGGCGATCGGCGAGCTGATCGTCGACCTCCACCGCCGCCTCGGCGTGACCTCGGTCATCGTCACCCACGAGATCCCCTTCGTGACCCGGGTGGCCCGGCGGGTCGTGTTCCTCGACGACGGCAGGTTCCTGGACTCCGGAACCCCGGCCCAGGCGGCCTCGGAAGGGCCGGAGAAGGTCCGCGAGTTCTTCCTCGCGGGAGGTGTTCATGCGTGACCAGACACGGCGCAGCCTTCGCGTCGGCATCCTGATGCTGGCGGCCTTGATCGTTCTCTCCATCGGCGTGCTGACCATCGGCCAGCGCGAGCAGCTGTTCATCCGGCACACCCGTTACCACACCACGTTCCGGGACGTCCTCGGCCTCCAGCCCGGCGCGCCCGTGGACCTGGACGGCGTGACGGTGGGCTTCGTGGACAGCATCGAGCTGCCGGCGAAGATCACCGACCGCCGGATCACGGTGTGGTTCACGGTCGACGCGCGGTACACGGAGCGAATCCGCACCGACACCGTGGCCAGCATCAAGACCGTGGGGCTGCTCGGCGATCGTTACCTCAAGCTCTCCGGCGGCACGCCGGCCGCGCCCCGGGCCCTGGAGGGCGGCCTGATCCGCGGGCAGGATTCCCCGGAGCTCGCGCACTTCCTCTCCGGGGGGGCCGACCTGATGGACAACCTGCTCGCCATCTCGGCGAGCCTCAAGGTGATCCTGAAACGGGTCGAGCACGGCGAGGGCGTGCTCGGCGCCCTCACCGGAGGCCAGGCCGAGGGTAAGCCGGTGAGCAACGCGTTCGCCGAGACCCTGGTATCCCTCAACCACATCCTGGCCCGCATCGACAGCGGCAAGGGCCTCGTGGGCCGGGCGATCTCGGACGACCGCTTCGCGCGGCGGGTCTTCGCCGACATCGGGGGGGCCGCCGCGGCCACCCGCAGGCTAACCGAGCAACTGGCCGCCGACACGGCGCGCAACGACACCGTGTACTCCACACTCCTGCGGGATCCCGAGGGGCGGCGGCTCACCCACGAGACGCTGGTCGCCCTCGACGAAACGTCGCAGGCCCTCGCCGCCGCGGCCCAGGAGCTGGCCAGCGGCCAGGGCACCCTGCCCCGGCTCCTGGGGGACAAGGAGTTCGCCGGCAACTTCCTGGACGACCTGGAGGGCCTGACCCGCGCCCTGCGCTCGGTGGCCGACAAGCTCGACCGGGGCGAGGGCACGGCGGGCGCGTTCATCAACGATCCGCAGATGTATGAGGACCTCGAGCACGTGGTCCGCGGCGTCGAGTCGTCGAAGATCCTGTCCTGGTTCATCCGCAACCGCCGCAGGAAGGGGGAGAAGCTGGAACGGAAGGAGCGGCAGCGGAAGGCGAAGGAGGGGAACGCGCGGCCGGCCGCCGACTGAGCCGCCGCAAGCCGGTACCAGCCGGCTCGCATTCTTGATTCTTCGTCTCAGGAGAAAGGATGTGACCGCCGCGAGACAAGAATCGAACCGCGAAGCCGCCAAGAACGCAAAGATAAGGTATTGAATAGTTTCTTCGCGTGCTTTGCGTCCTGGCGGTTCAGGTGAGGCCGCGACACCGGCCGTGGCACCCGCCGAGAAGAGCCCACCCGAGCCAAATGATCTGGTGTGATGCGCTCACTCCCCGTTCTCGGTCTCGAGCCGCTTGCGGATATCTTCCGCGTTGATCCGGATCTTGATGGGCCCGTGGCGGCGCCCGGCTTTCTTGCCGCCCCCATCGATGGGCGGAGGACCGATCTTGGGAGCGGTCTGCTCGCGGAGCCGGTGGATCGTCGCGTCGAGTATCTTCCCGGCCGCCGCGTCGAGGTTGACGAACTCCAGGCCCGCGCGGTACATGAGCCGGCGCTCGCCGTCCTCGCCCTCCACGAAGCCGTGCGCCTTGCAGCGGCAGATCCGCGCCCGCACGCTGAGCCCGCCGTACTCCGTCGGCAGGTCGAGGTCGCACTCGACGGAGGGTCGCAGGGCCGCCGGCACCATGACCTGGAGGCCGTGCCGGGAGATGTCCATCACCCGGGCCGGGACGGTGGCCTTGACCTTGCCGAGAACGGTCTCGGGTGGCTCGTAGCGCTCGCTCCGTCGCCGGTCGTTCATCACTTTTCCTTCCGCCATGCCTGAGTCCATGATCACCCTCGAATCAAGCGCCGGGCGCCGATCCACGGGCACCTGCACCTCAGTCGTCCCTGTTCCCTTGGGACACAATTCATGATACCACAGCGCCGCCCCTCGCCCTCGCTGCCGGGAGCGGCTCTCGGGCTCCCACCCACCCTGCGTCCACCTTCCCACAGCGTCAGCGGACCCGACGACGACGAGCCTCTCCTCGTCCGACTCCCATGTCTTGTTGGTGGCCCAACTCCAGAGGGGAGCAGGATAGAAGATCGCAAACCCCTCTTTCCTCTTCGCGTCCTTCGCGGCCTCGCGGTTCAACTCACTTCTCGCGGCGCGCTCCAGGAGATCTTTCACCGCAAAGAACGCCAAGAGTGCGAAGAAAGGAGAAAGGTCTCTCCGCGTTTTCCGCGGGCTGCTCCGCGTCCTCCGCGTGTTCTCCTCGTCCCAATGCGCTCCGGAGGAGTTCTCACCGCAGGGCTCCCAGAGAAACGCAGAGAAGAAGGTCGCAGGCCTCTCTTTCCTCTTCGCGCCCCTCGCGGCTTCGCGGTTCAACTCTCCATGCCGAGGGATGGGCCGGAACGCGGGCTATACTTGGAGAGGAGGTCCGTCATGAAGGGGACACCGCAACGCATCCTCGTCCCGACCGACTTTTCCGACGCCTCGGACCGCGCCCTCGAGGTGGCGCAGCAGCTGGCCCGCCTCTTCGCGGCCGAGATCCACCTCCTCCACGTCCGCATCCTCCTCGAGGATCCTCACGTGGTCGAGGAGGGACGCCGGGAGATGGAGCGCCTGATGGCCCGAGCCGACCAAAAAACCCGGGAGGCGCTCGGGCGGCAGCAGCCCTCCGTCGGCGGCGTCACCATCCACCCCCAGCTGGTCCGCGGCCTCTCGGCGCCGGAGAGCATCGTCCAGTCCTGCGAGGACCTCGGCTGCGACCTCGTGGTTCTCGGCACCCACGGCCGCCGCGGGCTCAAGCACTTCTTCCTCGGGTCGGTCGCCGAGCGGGTCGTCCGCACGGCCCCGGTTCCGGTGCTGACCGTTCGCCCCGACGCCGTCGTCCGCGAGCTCGACGGCGCCCGGATCCTGGTTCCCCACGATTTTTCGGATCGCGGCCGGACCGCCATCGACACCGCGGCCGTCTGGGCCCGCGCCCTGCACGCCGGCGTCACCCTGCTCCACGTGGTCGAGCCCATCGTCTACCCGGAGTTCTACGCGGTGGACATCCTTCCCGAGGACATGCTCGACACCATCACCGCCCGCGCCCGCGAGAACCTCGAGCAGCTCGGCCGCGAACGCCTGGAGGGAATCCCGGTCAGCGCCGAGACCGTGGTCGGGAAGGCCTCGGAGGCGATCGTGGGGGCCGCCGATCCCGAGAAGTGCGACCTCGTCATCATGCCCACCCGCGGCCTTTCCCCGCTCGAGCACCTCCTGCTCGGCTCGGTGGCGGAGTACGTGGTTCGCCACGCGGCGGTCCCGGTGCTCACCCTGCGCGAGGCTCCCCAGTAGGCCGCATCGAAGCGGCAAAGAAAGCCGGCCCCGGAGGGCCGGCCGTCAGATGACATGCGGGGCCGCGATCAGTGACCGGCGAGCAGGGGCGCGATCACCAGGCTGACGACGGACATGAGCTTGATGAGGATGTTGAGCGACGGTCCCGCGGTGTCCTTGAAGGGGTCGCCGACGGTGTCGCCCACCACGGCGGCCTTGTGGGGCTCCGACCCCTTGCCGCCGTGGGCGCCCGACTCGATGTACTTCTTGGCGTTGTCCCAGGCGCCGCCGGCGTTGGCCATGAAGACGGCCATCATGACGCCGGAGACGGTCACCCCGACCAGCAGGCCGCCGAGCATGTACTTGTCGTAGAAGCCGAAGACCACCGGCGTGATCACGGCCATCAGGCCCGGCACCACCATGCGCTTGATGGCGGCCGCCGTGGAGATGTCCACGCAACGGGCGAAGTCGGCCTTGGCCTTGCCCTCCATGAGGCCGTCGATCTCGCGGAACTGTCGCCGTACCTCCTCGATCATGTCGAAGGCCGCCGCGCCGACCGCCTTCATCGCCATGGACGAGAAAAGGAACGGCATCATGCCGCCGATGAACAGGCCGGCCATGACCTTCGGGTTGGTGACGTCGAGCTCGCCCACCTTGGCCGTCTGCGAGAAGGCCGAGAAGAGGGCGAGCGCGGTCAGCGCCGCCGAGCCGATCGCGAAGCCCTTGCCGATCGCCGCCGTGGTGTTGCCTACCGCGTCGAGCTTGTCCGTGCGCGACCGCACTTCCTTCGGGAGCTCGCTCATCTCGGCGATGCCGCCGGCGTTGTCCGCCACCGGCCCGTAGGCGTCCACGGCGAGCTGGATGCCCGTCGTGGAGAGCATCCCGAGGGCCGCCACGGCGATGCCGTACAGGCCCGCGAAGCGGTAGGAGAGCACGATGGCCAGGGCCACGCAGATGGCCGGCAGGGCCGTGGAGCGCATGCCCACGGCGAGGCCGGCGATGATGTTGGTGGCCGGGCCGGTGGTGGAATCCTTGGCGATGCCGCGGGCCGGGCCCTTGGACTCCGCCGTGTAGTACTCGGTGATCAGGCCGATGGCGATGCCGGCCGCCAGGCCGACGATGGTGGCGACGAAGATGCCGGAGCCGCTGATCAGCCGCCCGCCGTGCTGGATCGGCTGCGGGACCATCCACTGGAGGATGGGCCAGGTGAGGATCGTCATCAGGATGCCGGCGCCGAAGGTGCCGCGGTTGAGGGCGGCCTGCGGGTTCCCGCCCTCGGAGGTCTTGACGACGAAGGTCCCGAGGATGGAGACGACGATCCCGACGGAGGCGATGAGGAGCGGCAGGATCACCAGGTTGAGCGACTGCATGGCGCCGCCGATGACCATGGCGCCCACGATGGCCCCCACGTAGGACTCGAAGAGGTCGGCGCCCATGCCGGCCACGTCACCGACGTTGTCGCCGACGTTGTCGGCGATGGTGGCCGGGTTGCGGGGATCGTCCTCGGGGATCCCGGCCTCCACCTTGCCCACCAGGTCGGCGCCGACGTCGGCCGCCTTGGTGTAGATGCCGCCGCCGACACGGGCGAAGAGGGCGATGGACGAGGCACCCAGGGAGAAGCCGGTGATCACCGGAAGCACGACCGAGTTGAGGTCGGGAATGTCGATCCCGAAAGCGCGCGTGTAGATGATCAGGAGCACGCTCAGACCGAGCACCGCCAGGCCGACCACCGCCATGCCCATGGTCGTGCCGCCGGCAAAGGCCACCTTCAGCCCCTTGACCAGCGAGGTGCGGCAGGCCTGGGTGGTGCGGACGTTGGCCGCCGTCGCCACCCGCATGCCGAAGAAGCCGGCCAGGGCGGAGCAGGTGGCGCCGATGACGAACGACAGCGCCACGAGACGGTTGTTGCCGTGATTGCCGATGATCAGGAGTACGGCGACGCAGACGACGAAGATCGCCAGCACGCGGTACTCGCGGGCGAGAAAGGCCATCGCCCCCTCCCGGATGTGCGAGGCGATCTCGGCCATGTGCTCGGTCCCGACATCCTGCTTGTTGACCCAGCCCGCCTTCCAAAAGGCGTAGATCAGGGCCAGGACGCCGGCCAAGGGGAACCAGTACATGAGTTGGGTGATCTCCACGGCTTCCTCCTTCATTCCTCCTGTTGATGAGAGTAGAGCTTCTGGTTGAAACGGCTCATGGCCCGCTCCAACCCCTCGAAAACCCCGACGACCACGGCCTCGGCGGCGAGCCCGATCATGCCCTCGGCGGCCGCAGCCTCGTCCGCGTCGAAGGGTGACAGCACGTAATCGGCCAGGTCCCGGCCGGGCGGCGCATCACCGCCCACCCCAAGGCGCAACCTCGGAAAGCCGGGGCCCACCGCGGCCACGATGTCCCGCAGGCCGTTGTGGGTGCCGGGCCCGCCGGAAGGGCGCAGGCGGATGCGCCCCAGGGGCAGGTCGACATCGTCGACGACCACCAGCATGGCCGCCGGCGGGACCCGGAGCCCGCTCAACAGCTCCGCCACGGCGGAGCCGGAGCGGTTCATGAAGGTGCGCGGCTTCGCCAGCCAGACCGGACGCCCGCGGCCGGTGCGGCTGAGGTCACTGAGGTACCGCCGCTCCCATCGGCCCGCACGAAGGCGCCGTGCGACCTCGTCGACGACCCGGAAACCGACATTGTGGCGCGTCGCCCGGTACTGCTCACCGGGATTCCCGAGTCCGACCACGAGATCGACCGCCATCTACACCATCCCCGGCCTCAGTCCTCTTCCGCTTCCTTGCCCTTGGCGCCGATCACCTCCGGCTCGGCCTGCTCGGTGACCAGGAGCTCCGCCGCCTCCGCAGCTTCCTCTTCCTCGGCCTCCGCGCCCGCGCCCCGCGGCGCCGCGATGGTCACGATGACGCGCCCCGGATCGTCGAGGACCCGTGCGCTCTTCGGCATCAGGTCGGCCAGGTCGCCGACCGTGATGTTCTCCTCCACGTCGAGGTCGCTGATATCCACCGTGATCTTGTCGGGAAGCTCCCTCGGCAGGACCTCCATCTCGATCTCGCGGGTGGCGAACTCGAGCAGACCGCCGTGGCGGACGCCCACACAGTCGCCCGTCAGCTCCACCGGCACCGATACGGTCAGCTTCTGCCCGCGGGTGACGCGGATGAAGTCGATGTGGATGAAGTCGCGGGTCATGGGATCGACCTGGATCTCGCGGATCATGGCCCGCCGCTGTTGCTTGCCGCCCTTGAGCTTGAGCAGGAAGATGGTGTTCTCGCCCGCCTCCTGCTTGAGCAGCTCCTGCACCGACTTGCGATCCACCGCTATGGGGAAAGGGTCCTTGCCGCCGCCGTAGACGACCCCGGGGATCTTGCCCGTGCGCCGCATCCTGCGGGCGGCTTCCTTGCCGGTGTCCTCCCGCCGCTCGACGGTGATGACGACGTCCTTTTCTGAATCGGTCATGGTATTTCCTCCGGCACCGCCTACACGAACAGGCTGGAGACCGACGCCCCCTCGTGGATGCGCCGGATGGCCTCGCCGAGGAGGACCGCCACGGAGAGCTGCTCGATCTTCGGGCAGGCCGCCGCGTCCGGCTGCAACGGGAGGGTGTCGGTCACCATCACCTGGTGCAGGGTGCTGTTTTGAATCCGTTCCACTGCGGGGCCCGAGAGCACGGGATGGACCCCGGCCGCGCACACCGACCGGGCCCCCCGCTCGGTGAGCGCCTCCGCCGTCTTGACCAGCGTCCCGGCGGTGTCGACGATGTCGTCCACCACCACGCAGTCCCGGCCCTCGACCTCGCCGATGACGTTCATGATCTCCGCCTGGTTGGCCTCGGGGCGGCGCTTGTCCATGATCGCCAGGTCGGCGTGAAGCCGCTTGGCGAACGCCCGGGCCCGTTCTACCCCGCCGGCGTCCGGGGACACGATGGTCAGCCCCTCGAAATCGTGGCTCCTGATCGCCTCGATGAGCACCGGCGCCGCGTAGAGGTGATCCACGGGAATGTCGAAGAAGCCCTGGATCTGGGCGGCGTGAAGGTCCATGGTCAGGAGCCGGTTGGCGCCGGCGGTGGTGATCAGGTTGGCCACCAACTTGGCCGTGATCGGCACCCTGGGCTTGTCCTTGCGGTCCTGCCGGGCGTAGCCGAAGTAGGGGATCACGGCCGTCACCCGGGCGGGTGACGACCGCCGGAAGGCGTCGAGCATGACCAACAGCTCCATCAGGGACTCGTTGGTCGGCCGGCCGGTCGGCTGGACGATGAACACGTCCGCCCCGCGCACGTTCTGCTCGATCTGGCAGGAGATCTCCCCGTCGGAGAAGGTTCCGAGCTTGATCCTGCCGCTCGCGATCTGCAGGTAATCGCAGATCGCCGCGGTGAGCGCGGGGTTGTTCCGGCCGGAAAAGACGGCGAGCGGGTGTTCCTTCAGCATTCCCTTCCTGATCCCTGGCTGGGGCGGCAGGATTCGAACCTGCGAATGCCGGTTCCAAAGACCGGTGGCTTACCGCTTGCCGACGCCCCAGGCGGCGCACAGTATACATGAAAAGCGGCCGCCGGCAGGGACGGACACATCGCCCGGCGCTCCTCCGCCGGAGCCCGGCAACCACCCCACTCCCGCCGGTCTCACGGGCGCCGGATCGGGGTCAGCGATCCCCGGGTTTCTTCATGCCGCCGGTCCAGTAGTCGTCGGAAAAGAGCTTCGTGGACAGGCGCGAGATCGGCGACTCCTTGCCCGGCGCCGCGCCGCCCGACGGCACCACCAGGTTCTTGACGGACTTCTCGAACTCCTCGAGAACCCGGGCCTCGATGCGTTCCCTGGTCTCGCTGTTCAGCGGATGGGCGATGTCGCGGGTCTGCCCGTTGCGGCTCTTGCGGGCGGGCATGGTGACGTAGAGCTGTCCCTCCCGGCCTTCCATGATCCTCAGGTCGTTGACGATGAAGCAGTCGTCGATGACGATGCTGGCAAAGGCTCGGATCTTGCCGCCCTTGCTCGGACTGATGCGCACCTCGGTGATCTCCATCGGGGTACCTCCCGGAAACTCGGTATGTCGGGCCTGGTCGAACGCCAGATCTCAGGCGGACAGGAGGCCGGCGGCAGCACGGGGGAGCAGCGGCGCGACGATGCGCCGGAAGCGGCCGCCGATGCGGCCCGCTGCCCGTTGTGCTTCTTCCTCCCGGTCGAAAACGGCGAACACGGCCGCTCCGGAACCGGTAACCGCCGTAAGCTTCGCACCGCTCCCCCCCAACTCGTCCAGCGCGCTCCCGACCTCCGGCCATGCATCGACGACGATGTCCTGCAGGTCGTTCCGCAGGTCCGTCCAGGGCACATCGGTGGTCAGGCCCGCAGCAAAACTATACACCCGCGGGTCGGGTCCGCGCCAGCCCGCGGGGGTCTGCAGGCGGGAGTAGACGCTCGCCGTCGAGATCTCCACCGGAGGTACGAGAAGGAGCACGGTCCCGGAAAGGGCGTCGGGCAACGGGTAGACCTCCTCGCCCCGTCCCACCCCCAGCGCCAGGCCGCCGGTCAGGAAGAAGGGCACGTCGCTGCCCAGCCCGGCCGCCAGCCGGTGGATCCGCGCCGCCGGCAGGTGCAGGTCCCAGGCCCGGTCGAGGGCGACCAGGGCCGCCGCGGCGTCGGCCGAGCCGCCGCCCAGGCCCGCCCCGACCGGGATCGACTTGGCCAGCCGGAAGCGCGCCCCGGCGCCCGGAGGCGCAAAGGACATGACGGCCCGGGCCGCCCGCAGGACGAGGTTGTCGTCGCCCGCGCCCACCGCCCCGGCCGGGCTCACCTCGAGCTCGAGCACGCCGCCGGAGGCCGGGGTCACCGCCACCTCGTCCCACAGGCCGATGCTGGCGAACAGGGTCCTCAGCTCGTGGAAGCCGTCCGGACGCCGCCCCAGCACCTCCAGGTGCAGGTTGACCTTGGCGGGAACGCGGACGGTGACGGCCTTCATCCCGGGCTCATCATCGCACATCGCACGGCGGCATCGCGGGAAGCCGGGGAAGCTCCCGCACCGTGTTCCACTCCAGCCGCACCAGCACCAGCTCCACCCGGCCGTCGTCCCCCCACCACGCCCGGATCCGCCCCGGCAGCGAGGAGGTGTGTCCGGACAGCTCGATGCGCCAGGCCGGCCGTTCTCCGGCGGGCCCGCTCACCGCGACCACCCGCCACGGATCGGGCCGCACCTCCACCGTGCAGCTGAAATCCTCACCGCGGACGGCCACCCCGCCACCGGACCCGGGCGCCACCCGATCGCCCGCCACCGCCGGCAGCCGCCCCCCGAGGAGCCGCACCAGCTCCGGCAGGGGCAGGCGGCCGGAGCCGAGGAAACGCGGCCGCCAGCCGGCGGGAAGGCGGCAGCCGCGGCGCATGTCGAGCACCTCCGGGACGCCGCCATCGCTCCAGGAGGTGATGCTCACCGCGCTGCCGAGGGGCTCGCTCACCGTGAGCCGGCCGGCGTCGCCCCGGGTCAGGACCGCGAGCCGAAGCCCCCCGGAGGACGGCACCCGCAGCCGGTAAAGGGCCGCCATGTCGCCCGGCAGCGGCCGGGACAGCCACCGCAGCCCGGCCGCCAGGGAGGCCGCCGTCGGACGGGGCGCGGTGCTCCGGCACCCGGCCAGAGCGAGGGCGATGCCGAGGCCGCCCACACAGCCGTAGCGGAGCCAGCGCCTCCTCCGGGGAGCTCGTCCGCTCATGGGCCTTTCTTGAGCCCGCCGAGAACGCTCCGCACGTGCGCCGCGTCGTCACAGCCGCGCGCCAGCGCGCGCTCGAGGAGATCCCGGGCCTGCTCGGCCTTGCCGCGGGCGGCCAGGACCTCGCCGAGGTGGGCGAGCACGGTCCCGTCCTGGGGCAACCGGGTCGCCGCCCGGCGCAGCCAGTGCTCCGCCTCGTCGAGCTTGCCCAGCCGGAAGTACACCCAGCCCAGGCTGTCCAGGTAGGCGCCGTTCTCCGGATCGAGCTCCACCGCGTGGCTGATCAGCTTCAGGGCCCGGTCCAGGTGCTCCCCGGCGTCCGCCCACATGTAGCCCAGGTAGTTGGCCGTGGTGGCGTCGTCCGGGTCCGCCTTCAGGATGGCCTGGAAGAGCTCGGCCGCCTCGTCCCGCCGTCCCAGCCGTTCCAGGGCGGCGGCCCGGGAGAACATGAGGTCGTGATCGCCCGGAAACCGTTTCAGCGCCGCGGCCGCCTCGCGGGCGACGTCCTGCCAGCGATCCACGGCGGCCAGCACGTCGAGCGCGAGCCGCACCTTCTCCACCGAGGAGCTCCTGAGCAGGGGCCGGAGGACGCGCAGGCCGGTGGGATCGTTGAGGCGGAAGCGGAACTCCGCCTCGAAGGCCCGGGCCTCGTCCCTGGCGTCCCCCTCGAGCCTGGGCTGCAGGCGGAGCATCGCCCCGACGCCCCTTCGCCAGCTCTTCGCCCGCCGGTAGGTCTCGGCCATGATCCGCACCAGCTGCCGCCCCCCCTTCGCCGGCTTCTGGATCCGGCCCAGCCATTCCCGGGCGGCGTCGGTCCGCCCGGCGAGAAGCTCGATGCGGGCGCCGGTGAGGCAGGTCCGCACGGCGGCCACAGAGGAGGGGTTTTTCTTGAGGTCGAGCCAGAGGTTCGTCACCAGCTTGCGGGCCGCCGGCACCCGGCCGCCCCGGGCCTCGGCCCAGGCCAGCTCGAGGGCGAGGTCGGTGTCGTCCTCGTGCTTCCTGTACAGGCGGGCCAGCACCGCCGCCGCCTCCCGGTATCTGCCCAGGGCGGAGAGCACGATGGCCTCGAAACGCTGCGCCCGCGGGGAGTCCGGGTCCTTGTCCAGAACCCGCTTCACGATCGGCAGCGCCTGGCGCGGCCGGCCGGCCTCGACGTACAGGGCCGCCGCCCGCATCATGCCGTCAAGATCGTCGGGCGCCAGCCCGGAGACCATCACGTCGGCCGCCTCGGCCTTCCTGCCGGCCGCCACGAGCACGTCCACCAGCTGGTCGCGGCACCCGCTCCCGGGCGGGCCCGCGCGAACGCAATCCTCCAGGACCTTCGCCGCCTCGTCCAGCCGGCCCAGTGAGCGCAGGAGGTCGGCCTGCATCATCATCAGCCGCAGGTTCGTAGGATGCCTGGCCCGCAGATCCTCGAGCAGCCGCTCCGCCTCCTCCAGCCTGCCCTCTCTCTGGAGCACCTGGACGAGCGTCATCTGCACGCTGGGATCCTCGGTCCTCTCGGCGAGCACCTTCCGCAGGGCCTTCTCGGCCTCCCGGAGCTTGTCCCGCTTGCCGTCGGCCGTGGCCGCCAGGGCGATGGCCTTCACCCGCCGCCCGTACCAGTCCAGGTCCTGCACCGGGCCGATCACTGCGAGGGCCTTCCCGTACAGACGGAGGTCCTCGAGGAGGGCTGCGAAGCCGATGCGGATCTCGCCGCTGGAGGGGTCGGCGGCGAGGGCCTTGGCGTAGAGGGAGAGCGCCTCCCGGTAATCCCCAGACGATTCGGCCAGCCGCGCGCGGATGTAGAGGTCGAGGTCCTTGGCGATGCCGGGAGCCGGTGATCCCGCCCAGGCCGTGGAAACGGCGACGGCGACGGTTATGAGCGCGATGAAAGCCCTTCTCATCAGGCGCACAGTGTACCCCAGCCGGGCCCGCCCGGCGGCGCCGGGAGGGCCCGGTGTTACAATGCCCCGCCATGGAATCACACCCGAAATCGGACTCCCTGTTCACGGATACCACCTTCGACAGCCTCGACCTTCCGCCGGAGATCCGGCGGGCGGTGGACGAGCTCGGTTTCGAGCGCCTCACCAGGGTCCAGAAGGAGGTTCTGCCGCTGACCCTCGCCGGGCGGGACGTGGTGGTCCAGGCCCAAACCGGGACCGGGAAGACCGCCACCTACCTGATCACCTTCTTCACCCACGCCCTGCGCGTGCCCCGGCCCGAGGGAGCCGCCGGCCCGCGCGCCCTGATCGTCACCCCGACCCGCGAGCTGGCGGTGCAGGTGGCGGGGGACGCCGAGGATCTCGGCAAGTACACGGGCCTGAAGACCCACGTCGTCTTCGGCGGCCTCGACTACCACAAGCAGCGGGCCGAGCTTGCCGCGGGGGTGGACCTCCTGGTGGGCACGCCCGGCCGCCTCATCGACTACCACAAGCAGGGCGCCTACTCCCTCGGCCGGACGGAGATCCTGGTCGTGGACGAGTGCGACCGGCTCTTCGACATGGGCTTCGCGGACGACCTGCGCTGGCTCCTGCGCCGGCTCCCCCACCCCAAGAAGCGTCACTCGATGATGTACACGGCCACCCTCTCCTACCGCGTCCTGACCCTGGGCTGGCGGGAGATGAACGACCCCGTCGAGGTGGTCATCAACCCCGAGAACATCACGCCCGAGGCCATCACCCAGGAGCTCTACCACGTGGCCTCCCACGAGAAGCTCTCCCTGCTGCTCGGTCTGCTCGAACGGGAGGGGGCCACGCGGACCATGATCTTCGTCAACACGCGCTGGGCGGCCAAGCGCCTGGTGGAGGACCTCCAGCGGCACGGGTACACCGCGCGCGGGCTCACCGGCAACGTGGACCAGCGGCGGCGCCTCAAGGTGCTCGACGACTTCAAGGAAGGGCGCCTGCCCATCCTGGTTGCCACCGACGTGGCCAGCCGCGGGCTGCACATCGAGGGCGTCACCCACATCTTCAACTACGACCTGCCCCAGGACCCCGAGGACTACGTCCACCGGATCGGGCGGACCGCCCGGGCGGGAGCCAAGGGCAAGGCCATCTCGCTGGCCTGCGAGAACTACGTCTACTCCCTGGACGCCATTCACAAGTTCGTGGGCTACGAGATCCCGGTGGTGTTCGCGCCCGACGAGCTCTACAAGACGGTCATTCCCTACCGGCGCTCCACCGCCGACCGCCGCCCCCACCCGCGGCGCGGCGGCTTTGAGGGCCGGCCCGCCGGGGAGGGCGAGGCGGCGAGAAAGCCGCGGCGCCGGCCGCGCCGGCGGAAGCGGCGCCCGGGCGGGGGAACGCCGGAGTAGGCCTTCCCCCGAATGAGGCCCATCGACGCGAGCATGCGATCGCGCCGGGAAGAGATTTGAACCGCGAAGCCGCCAAGAACGCGGAGAGAAAACGAGATCGACACCCTTCCTTGCCCCCTTCTTCGCGCCCTTCGCGGCTTGGCGGTGAAAAACCTTCTGGAGCGCATGGGGAGAAGAGGAAACCGCGAAGCAACCGTGTTCCGGGATGCGGACCAGTGTCAGTCCAGGTCCCGGTCGTGGATCTCGAAGGTCAGCGGGCAGTGATCGGAGACGTCCCAGAAGGTGCCGTCCTCGGCGCCGGGCCGGGAGACCAGCGGCCGGCACTCCATGCGGGCGCAGTGAAGCCAGCTCTCCAGCGCGATCCCGGCGTCGAGCTCCTCGAACCCCCGCACGTAGACCCGGTCGAGGAGGCCCGGCACCTGGATCCCGTCCGGCGGTCCCGGTCCCTCCCAGTACTCGCTGCACCCGCGCGCGTTGACCACCCGGCGCAGCCCGGCGCCGCCAAGGATGCGGTCGACGGTGGCGACCTCCTCGTCCATCGTGCCGCCGGGCGGCCCGGTGGTGTTGAAGTCTCCCTGAACGACGACGTCCTCGTCCCCGATCTTGGCCACCCACGCCCTGACCCACGACGCCAAGCGCCGGTACTGGACGAGGCGCTGGTCGAAACCCCGCGGCCCCGCCCGCAGGTGCACCTCGACGACGGTGAAATCGGCGCCCTCCGGCCGTGAGCTCCGGAGGTAGACGGCGAGCGCCGGCCGCAGGGAGCCGTCCAGCGCCACGGCGCCGATCTCCACCGGTCGCGCGGCCAGGCGCAGCCGGTTCCGGTCCCAGGCGATTCCGACGTGCTGCCCCCAGCGGCCGCCACCGGCCGTGAATACCGCCCGGTAGCGCCGCCGGCCCTGGACGCTCGCCAGGACCCGCTCGAAGCGCCGCGGCGTGCGGATCTCCTCGAGCCCGAGGACATCGGCGTCCAGGCCCGCCAGGACCCGCTTGAGGTCGCAGACGTTGGTCCGGCGGCTGAAGCCGAGGTCCGGGTACTGGGGCCGGTCGTCGTAGGGAAAGTTGCGGATGTTCCAGGCGGCGATCCGCAGGTTTCCCGGCCGCGCCGGCGGAGGCAGGTCCGCCGCCGTCACCGACGGCCCGGGAAAGCCCGCGCAGCGCAGGGCGAGGCGCCGCCAAACCGCCAGGGCGGCCACCACCAGGATGACGGCAAGCAGAATCAGGACGAGCCGGCGGCTGGATCGCACCATGGTCCGAGTGTGCCCCACCCGGGCTCTCCGGCGCAACCGCCGGCGCCCCGACGCGGGTCGCCCGGTCACCACCGGGGCGGAAGCCCGCCCCGGTGGGCCGGCAAGGTTACGGCGTCGGGGTCACTTCGCGGGCGAGTAGCTCAGGTCCGGACGGTAGGCGACCACCAGGCTCTCCGCGCTGACGACGGACTTGTTGATCATCCGCCTGAGAACGCCGGTCTCGAAGTCACCGTAGACCTCCTCGACCATGTCCCAGAACGCCCCCTCGGGGGCGAACTCGGCCCAGCTGTTGCGCGGAATCAGGAGCACCATGGTCGGGCCGTCCCCGCCGTTGACCCACGTTCGCCACTCGTAGTGGTAGGAGGCGTCCTTCTTCACGATGGCCTGGTGGAGCTTCTCCACGGCGTGGTAGAAGGCGCGGAAACCGGCCTCCCTGAGCCTGAAGACGGTCACCTCGGCCATCTTCGGCCGCTCCATCCCCTCCGGGAGGCGCGAGATCTTCCCGTTGACGACCTCGAAGATACTCGCCACGCCCTTCACGTACGGGGCCACCCTGGACTGCCAGTCGGCGAGGTCCTTGCCCTCGATCGCCGTCCTGGTATCGAAATCCGCCCAGGAATGCGGACCGGTCAACACGACGTACTGGCCGAGACGGCGGCCGTTCACGACCTGCCACGTCTCCCACGCCCACGGATCACGGCTCTCGCGGTGCCACCCCATGTGGCCCTTCGTCGCCGCCTCGAACTGGGCCGCCTGGGCCAGGTTCACGTCCACGAAGTAGACCTGGTTGATCTTCTGGGCCTCGTTCTCGGCGGCGCCGCCCGCCGGGACCAGCGCGAGCGCCAGGCCCAGCGCCACCACCCAATACAACTTTCTCATCACTGACCTCCCATGTGTTCGCCGGCTTTCCGCCGCACCGGAAAGGGACCCGGCCGTCTCGAACCATCTGCGGATCGTCTCCATTCCGACTCTCAATCGAAATTGTGTATCGGTCGCAAGTATAGCTCCCGGCCCCCCGCTGTCAAGCGAAGGAAATCCTGGAGGCTCATTGCGAGGCGCGAAGCGCCGTGAGACAGGGAAGCTTCGCTTCCCGCTGTCGAACGGCGTCCCGAGCGAGGGCCCGCCAGGGCCGGAGCGACGGGACCCCCTCACGATCGGACACCGCCACGGAGCACGGTCTGGAGCGCTCCAAAGCTGTTAGGG
>CAZXXL010000025.1:0-20855 GCA_964644635.1 uncultured Thermoanaerobaculia bacterium
GAGGCGATCTCCATTGATGGTGGTGAGCCCGATCAGCCGCCACATCGTCTGGCTTTGAACGTCCACCGGGCCGAGCACGAGGTACTGGCCATCGCTCAACCCCGCGCTGGGGAAGCTCAGGGTCGCCGGCGCGCTGAGCTCGGCGCCGCCAAGATCGAGGGTAACCGCTTTGACGGCGGTCAGGCCGGCGGGAAGCGACGCGGGAAGGTTGCCCGTCGAAAACGGCTCGAGCTGGACGCCGACCATGTGGTCGAGGGCGCCCGCCGGGACGTCGAGCCCGAGGCCGTCGCTGGTGAGCACGCTGCCGCCGGCCGGGCCGATCAGGCTCTCGGTGCGCACCGTTTGGTCCAACTCTGCAATATGGACGTCCTTGACGCCCTGATCGAGCGCCAGCTGACGCGCCAATTCCGACGCGCCAACGCCAAAACGCGCCACCATTCCGGAGTCCCGCCGGTACAGCACGAGATCCGTGGCCGCCGGGGGCAGCACCACGAGCCTGCCATCGACCAGGTGGAGCGCCTCGTCGAGCCGCGCCTCGACCGGCAGGCCGGAGGGGGTTTGGTTTTCGGTGGCGACCGTCACCTTCGCGGTGGAGATGCCCATCGGCAAAATCTCCGGCGGGTCGAGCCCGAGCTCGGCGGTCATCGTGCCTGGAGACGCCTGCGTGGCGGCGGGAAGCGGGCTGCCAAGCACCGCTTGGCCCGGGGCGGTTGGATCCGGATCGGGCACGACGACGGCCCACGTGCCGCTCTTGCTCACGTCGATCGTCATGCCATCGGCCGCCGCCAGCCAGCTCAGGGAATCTTCGTCGAAACGCGCCACCACCGCGTCGGACGGATTGCCGACGTCAAAGCTGAGCACGGCCGGCGGATCCAGGACGAGCCCACCCGGTACCGACACATGGGCCGCCGCCAGCGGCGTCCACCCCAACGGCAAGAGCGCCGGAAGGGCCTGCTCAGATACCGCTGTCAAACCGACATCGACGCCGCCCGAGGGGATTGAGCCCTTGGCGACGGTAAGCTGCGCGGCGCCGGCGTCAAGCTGCGCCGCGTCGGTCAGATGCTGCGGCACGGCCGCCTTTGCCAGGCGCACGCCGAAGAGAACCGTGGCCGCGCCGGGGACCGGCACGATCCGCCGCCAGCAGGGAAGAGAGTCGTCAGCGGATACGCGGACAACGACGGGCGACGACGTCGCCGGAAGCTGGAAACGGCCGCGAGCGTCGGTAGTCACCGTGACAGGATTCGCGACCGGCGCGCCATCGAAAACGAGGGCTGCCTGGACGCCCGCAATTGGGAGGCTTCGCTCGTCGTCGAAAACCTTTCCGGTCACGAGGGTGGCCCCGCTCGAGCCCGCGAAGACCGTTGTATACGGCACCAGCTCATTGCCGGCGAGATCGGTGATCCCCGAGCTCAACGCCAGCGTCAACGGCTGCTCGTCCGAGGGCGGGGTTGAGGCAAGCTTCAAGGCGATCTTTGCCCCATCCATCGCGATCGTAAACGGCAGGGGGTTCGAGGTCCCGGACAACGACACGCTCTGTCCCGCCGCCACCGTCGCCGGGTCGGGCGGCTCCGAGAGCTCGACGTCGATGGCAACGCCTCCGTCCCAGCTCGCCGACACCACGTGCGGCGCCTGGCAATCGAGCTCGACCACAACCGGCGTCCGCTGGGAGCGGTTCCCCGCGGCGTCGACCGCGACGAGATCCACCGAAACCGCGCCCGAGGCCACCGTTGGGGTCAGGTTGAGCGACCAGCTCCCATCGTGTGCCACCGTCGTCTCTTCGGGCGCCACGCTCCCGGAGGCTTCAATCGTCGCGTCGGCCTCCGCAGTTCCGGTCAGCGCAAGCGCCGTGAAACAGGCCGGGCTTACGGGCGGGTTGACCTGCGGCGGATCGGGCGGCTCGGTATCCGCCGTTGTGAATGTGCTCTGAGCTGCCACAGCCAACGGATGCCCGGCCATATCGGTGATGCCGGTCGTCACTGAAAACACGTACTGCGTATTCGCGGCAAGCGGCGCCGCGGGGGTAACCAGGACGGTCGAACCGTCACCCTGGGGCTTGAGCGCCGCGGCGACGGGCGTTGCTGCCAAGGTCAAGGTGATGTTCCCCGCGATGCTCGCTGGATCGATCGGCTCGGAGAACACGGCGCGCAGGCTGACCGACGGCGGGATGCCGGTGGCGCCATCGGAAGGCGCCAGCGAGATCACCTCTGGCGGCGTCGTGTCAACTTTCACGGTGATCGATGCGGCGCCATCGTTTCCGGCACGGTCCCACGCGCGCGCGGTCAGGGTGTTCTCGCCCTCATCGAGCGGAAGGCCGGCAAGGGTGAAGCTCCCATCGGCGGCAACCTGCGCGGGACGCCCGTTGACCGTGACGTGATCGATACCGTCGGCGTCGGACGCCGTTCCAGTCGCGGTGACCGTCATCTCGGAAAGAATCGCCCCCGCCTGGGGCAGGGTAAAGCTCACCTCGGGCGCGCTGAGATCGACCGTCACCTGGCGGGTGACGGTGGCGGTGTTCCCAAGGCTGTCCGTTGCAACGACGGTGATTGCGTGCGAACCCTCCGCGAGGCTCAACGTGGTGGAAAACTGGCCGGAGGTCCCGAGCGTCGCGGCTTGACCGTTGATCGTCACACCTTCGAGGTGGGGATCGGACGCCGTGCCGGACACGGTGACCTGACCGCTCCCGAGCACGGCGGTCGGTCCGGGCTCGCCGACCGTCACGACGGGCGCGGTCGCATCGCGCCCAACGGTGACCGAAGCCTGGCCGGTGTTGCCTGCGGCATCGGTGGCAACGACGGTGAGCTGATGGGACCCGTCCGAGGTCAGCGGAACGGAAGCCTGGAACGAGCTCCCGGCGAGCGCGGCGGACGAACCGTTGACCGCGACCGAAGCCAGATGGTCGTCGCTGACGGTTCCGGTTACCGCGATGCTCGAGGCTGCGGTCAGCTGACCGTCGGGCGGTGCGCTGATCGTCACCGCCGGCGGCGTCGTATCGAGAATCAGGTTCAACGTCATGGAGCTGCTGTTGCCGGCACGATCAGTCGCCACGATCGGGATGGCGTTCGACCCTTCGGCCAGCGCAACACCCGTGGCCGTGAACACGCCCGGGGTCAGCGTGGCCGGCTGACCGTTGACGGTGACGGAGACGGCGTCGTCGGCATTGCCGGTGATCGTTTGAGTTGTAACGTTTGTTATCGTGCCGTTTGCCGGTTGAATGCCGGAAAGAGCCGGCGGTGTCAGATCGATCGTGAATGTTCGGTCAACCGATGCCTGGTTTCCGGCCGCGTCCTGCGCCGAGACGCTCAGCAGGTAGACACCTTCAGCCGACACGGCGGTCTCAGACGTGAACGGCTGCCCGTTCAGAGTCACCGTCGTGGTGACGTCGGTGGCATCCGTCACAGTGATCACGGGCGTCACCGCCTGGTTTGTCACGAGCCCATCGGCGAGCGGCGACCCTCCCGCCGTGACTTGGATCTGCGGTGGTTGGGTGTCAAGCGTGACGGTCCGCGTGATCGTGGACGTGTGGCCAAGCGCGTCGGCGGCGGTCACGACAACCGGTGTCTGACCCTCGGCCAGGGCCAGTTGAGCCGAGAAGCCCGCATCGGCAGCAACGGTGACGGCGGTTCCATTGACCGTGACGGAGTCGAGGTGAGCGTCCGTCGCCTGTCCCGTGACGTTCAGGGTGGCGAAGCGCGTCACGAGCCCTTCTGTGGGCGAGCTCACGGAGAGCACGGGCGGCTCGGTGTCGCGATCGTAGACCGCGTTGAGCGACGACACGTTTCCGACGTGATCAGTCGCCGTGATGGTCATCGTGTTTTGACCCTCGCGGGACAGCGGAACACCGGTGAAGCTGACCGTCCTCCACCCTCCCGCAGGATCGCCAAGCACGCCGCTCACACCGCCCGCCGAGGCGCTGACGGTGTCGGCCGAGACCTGGGCCGTAATGTCAATCGCCGTC
The DNA here is from genome assembly GCA_964644635.1 of uncultured Thermoanaerobaculia bacterium. GTDB lineage: Bacteria > Acidobacteriota > Thermoanaerobaculia > Thermoanaerobaculales > Sulfomarinibacteraceae > CAZXXL01. The sequence goes on from CAZXXL010000025.1 coordinate 3,956, forward strand.
TGGCCGGTTACCGTACCGGTCGCCGGGCTGAGCCCCTGGATTTCGGGAGGCGTCAGGTCGATGGTCAATGAAGCCGTCGCGCTCGCCGTGTTTCCCGCGGCATCGGTCGATGTCACCTTGAGCGTGTGATCACCCTCTGTCGCGTACGGCGTTCCCAAGGGATAGGCGGCGCCATCGATGGTCGCCGTTGTGGTCACCTGCGTCTCATCCTGAACGGCTGCCGTAAAGCTCGCCGGACGGCCGAGCATGACCGGACCGGTGACCTCCGTCCCGGATTCGTACAACGTGATCACGGGCGGTGTGTCGTCCAGAACGACGTTGACCGATGCTGAAGCCGCATGACCCAGGGCGTCCGAAGCGGTGGCGGTGATGACATTGGCTCCGGGGTTCAGGGGAACTGTGGCCGTCCACAGACCACCCGCCAATGCCGCCGTGACGCCGTTGACCGTGACGGATGCCAGATGCGCGTCGGAAGCCTGACCACTCACCGTGATCGTGGTCTGCCCGGTGACCGCGCCGGAGGCCGGCGCCGTGATGGCAATGACCGGCGGCGTCGTATCGAGCTCGATGTGCAGCGTGACGTCCGTCGTATGGCCAACGCGATCGACCGCTTCGAGCATGATCGTGTTCGCGCCCTCGGCGAGCGTGACGGGCGGCGAAGTAAAGCTGCGCCAGTCACCGCCGGGATCTCCCAGCGCCGCAGGCGCCGTGCCAACGGTCACCTGCTGCGTGTCTGCGCTCACCTTGCCGGTGATCGTGATCGAGGAGTCGCCGACGAGAGCACCGTCGGCCGGAGTCACGCCGGCGAAGGCCGGCGGCGTCAAATCGATCGTGAAGCTGCGCTCCGCCGCCGCCTCGCGCCCCGCCAGATCACGGGCTGTGACGCGCACACGATGGGTGCCCTCCACCCCGTAGCTCGTTCCGAGATCGTACGGCGCGCCATCGATGGTCGCCACCAGCTCCACTGGACCGGCCGCACCTATCGCGACCGCGCTGAGCTTGACCGCCCGCCCGAAGGCCTCGTCGGAAACCAGCGGTCGACCGGATTCGAGCACACTCAGCGCGAGTGCCTGCAGCGTGGAGGGCACAACATGATACGTCACCCATTGCCCGCCGTGCCCCCGGTTGACGATGCCGCCGACGTTGGGCGCCACCTGAATCGCACCCCACAGCCAGTCGGCCCCATCCGAGTACCGGAACGTCGCCACCCGGCGCGGCGGCGCCAAGAAATCGAAGTAGAGGTACGTCGCCTTGACGCCGGAGACCTGCCAGCTGCCGAACTCAGAATCCTCGGATCCCCAGCTGATCAGATGATCGCTCCCGGGATCCTCGTCGACGCGGCCGTCCCCGTCCTCATCCCCACCTCCCGGCGGGTCCTCGTCGTAGCGACCGTCGCAGTCGTTGTCGAAGGGGCTCAGCCCCAGTACCGCCTGCGACCCGGACAGGTCCGGGACCGAGCCCGCGTACGTGAATTTGTACGCCGTCGCGCACGGCCCGCCCACCACCGACTGTGCCAAACCCTCCACCACCGCCGAGGCCGGCCCCGTGTGCGGACCCGGGAGCGCGAACGACCACCGCGCACCGCCGACGCGCCCCACCACGCGGACGCCCCCTCCGCCGGGGACGACGTCGATCGGTAGGCGTCGCTCAGCGAGAGCCGATCCGGTCACGAATCGGAGACCATCGGCACGCCGCTTCCCCGAGCCCACCGCCCAGACGCCGGCTGCAAGCGGACCGGCTGAATTCGCCACCGTCTCCTCGGCCGTGACAAGCGGGGACCGGGGCGGCGAACCGCCGTCCGGCCAGGCGAAGAGATCCCAGCGCCGCAGCCCCCCGTCCGCGCTCATCCTCACCTCAATCCAAAACCAATGGCCCACCTTCGGCGAAAACGCGCCCCTGTGCCTCTCGTGCTTCTCCCAGCTCCCCTCGGAGCGCGACACATCGAGGGTCAAGCCATCCCGGCCGGGCACGAGACCCGCCAGGTACCACCCCCGCGAAGGCGTTACCACCGCGAGACCGATCAGCCCATCCGCGGACTCCGTGTAGAGATGCCCCCTGAAACGGAAGCTCCCCCGCCCCGAGCCCGCCACCGACCACACCGCCATCGCCCCGCCCGCCGGCGCCGGGTACGCGGCCGAAACCCCCGCCACCGCGCTCCCCACCCGCGCATGAATCTCCACTCCCAAGCGCCCGCCGGCGCCTCGCCGCAGCGCAAACATCGGCGCCGGCGCCGCCACAAGTTCAGGCTCACTCCCCCCGGCCTTGATACGGAGCTCCCGCGGCCCCAGCCCACCACCCACCTCCGCCGGCGCAGCAAGCGCAGCTGCCGCGAGCACCGCGAGCGCTATGCCTACGCCGGCAAAGGGACGCATCCTCTCTCGCTCCAAGCTCATCAATCGCCTCCTCAATAGGGCACCGCCACGGCCGGCATGACGACCCAGCTTCTGCCATCGAGCCCGAGAACGCCGTACAATCCGGGAAGCCTTTCCCCGGGAACACAGAGGGCGCCGGCGCCCCCTTCGCGATAGTCGAAACGCAGGCTCACTGTGCCGCCGGTTACGACGCCGACCTGGGCGACCCCGTAGCCGTAGCCCAAGGCCACGTATGCGACCGGATTTCCGTAGGGTACCGCCGGTACGACGACGCCTGCAGCCGGCGCCGGGAGCGCCGCGGCGCCCAGCGACGTCAGCGTGATGCCGTCGAGAAGCTCGACCGACCCATCGCTCCTGAGAACGGCGATCAGGATGCGCACGTCCGATGGGCCGCCACCGCCACCGCCGGCGCCGGCCGCCATGGCGGTCACGGGCGCTCCGGTGAGATCGAGCGAGCCAACGAGCTGCGGCGACGTGGGATCCGTCAGGTCGTAGCGCAGAATCCGCTGGGCGCCGTTATCATCGGTGAGAACGATGATTGAGCCGTTTGCCCAGGCGAGACCGAGAACCGTACCGCTCGCGCCGGGCAACGGCACGCTGTCGGCGACCACCGCCGGGTGTGCCGGGCTGCTCACGTCGACGACAGCGATCTCCGGTGAGGTGTCGCCGGCCACGATCACCCAGGAGACGCGGGCGCCGGTGTCCGGAACCACGTCCTCGACCCGGACCGACGCCGAGATGGCCTCCTGGCCGAGGAGGTCGAGGGGCGCCCCGGCCTGTGGGTTGCCCGGGTTGGCCAGGTCCCACGTCTCGAGTCCGTCGCCGGTCACGGCATAAAGGGCTCCCTCCGCGCTGAGCAGCCCGGTGAGCCAGCCCGTAACTGGAAGGCTCAGCTCGACGGGCAGACCGGAGCTTGGATCCACTGTAAAGAAGGCGATCTGACCCGAACCCGGATTCGCAGTGGCTGTCCATTGCGCCGGCCCGACGTCGCCCACGGCGAGAAAGTCGGCGCGGCAGGAAGCCAGGCTCCACGGCGTGAGAGGCGGACCTGCACCGCCAGGCCCGCTCGTGGCTTGCGCCACCCCCCACGGCGTCCAGAGTGCCGGCTGATACGCTGATCCGCCGAGGCCGTTGCACAGCCGCACCGCCACCCGGGGCGGATCCGTGCGCGCGGTCGGCTCGCTCAGCGAGACGTTTTGACCAGTGGTAAAGGGCTGCAAAGATTCCGGCTCCCCGGGCCAGGTGACCTCAGCCAACGAGTCGCCCGCGGCACATCCCGAGGGGTAGCCGCTGGTCTTGATGCTCAGCGTGGCTTCGGCGCCGTCGGCCTGCCACACCACCTGGGCGGGCTCCAGGTCCGGAGGCAGCTCCCATGCCCAAATATGGGAGAGCGCCCCATCCACCGTGGCGAGGAGCGAGGTCCCCAGATCGGCAAGTTGCACCGGACCGCCGCCGATCTGCCGTTCCCCGAGCAGCCGTGGTCCTCCCGGCGCCGCCAGATCCACCTGCTGCACGCGCCCGTCAGCGAGGCCGAGCCAAAGCTGGCTGCCGTTTACGGCCGCGCTCACCACCGTCCCTGAAGACTGCCAGCTCGCCGTCAGCTCCATGGCAGCGCCGTTCCACCGCCAGACCTGCAGCGAGCCATCCTCGCGGGCGAGAATGAGCTGGCCGTCGTTCCAACGCGCCCAAGACGGTGCTGCACCGCCGTCGAGATCGAGGATGCCGCCGTCCGCCGGTGCGGCGGGATCCGTAACGTCGACGAGTCTCAGCTCCGCGGTGGGATCGTTGACGACGACCACCATGACGCCGGGCGGACCCGGAATCACCGCCAGCGCGGCAAGGCCGGTCGTGCTTGGCAGGGCCATGTCGCCGACCGAGCCATTGCACGGCCAGCCCAGCGTGCGGACGCCACCGTTCCAATCCTCGATGACGTCCGGCTCCGCCACGCTATGGAAGCTGAGCGAGCCATCGTCGGCAGCGAGGTAGACAAAGCCCCCCCAAGCCATCCCCGCAACCAGCGATCCACCGGTGATCGTCTTGGGCCTGACCTCAGCGGGCCACGGACCCTCCTCCGCCAGCCACACATCGAGATCGCCGCCGGCCAGCGCGTAGCCGTCGATGAGCGAGTCGCCCCGGGAGGGCGGGAAAGCTTTGGTCACTCCGCTCAGGCCGCTGATGATGTCGACGAGGCTCTCGCCCGACGTCTCCGAGCGGTCCTGCCGGAGAATAGCAGCGGCGAGGCCGCTGCCGCCATCGAGCACCACCAGGTTCGCGTTGACATAGCCCGCGGAGGATCCGCCGGTGGCAACGGCGTCGGCTCGGAACCCGGCCGCCGGTAGTGAGCCGAGCGCGAGGGAATCGCTCGCCAGCGGCAGCGCGGGATGACCATCCTTCGCTGTGATCGTGAACGCATCCCCCTCAGAGCCTCGGAGGCGGGCCGAGAAGCTGCCGTCCGAACGCACCGGGATCGCTCTGGAAACCCATCCCGTGGTTGCGTCAGTGAGCGTAACGCTCAGCGGAGCGTCGGGGTCGCTCACCGATCCGGGCGCTCCCACCGCCTGGTAGCCGAGGCCCATGGGCGCCAGACGGACCAGGCTCGTATCGACCGCAGGGGGCCCATAATTGTCCGGCGGCAGCGGCGGCAGGTCTACCGTCGCGGTCGCCGGATCGGCCGGGTTGCTGTCCGTGGCTGCCAGCTCGAGGACGTCGCCCGACGTCAGCGTCCCTCCGTCGAGCCGAATCATGGCCGCGTCACCGCTATTGATGAGCGTCGTGCTCCAGGAGTCGCCGTGCGCCGGGTCGGTGACGGTGAGCCTGATCGGTGGATCGTCGTCAGTCACGGCGCCGGACCCGATACCCACCTCGTAGTGCGCACCCCCTCCCTCGTCCGGCGGAGCGTAGCGAATCGAGATGAGCGAGACGTCGATAGCCGGCGCGGTATTGCCGGGAAGCGTCCCCAGATCCACGGTGGTTTGTGCAGGCTGCGGATGGCCGTCGGTGGCCGCAAGCGTGACCGAATCGCCGGCCGTACCTGTCACCGTCACGGTGAATGCCCCGTCCGCCCCGGCCACGGTCTGCCACGTCTGTTGCGTCTGCGCGTCCGTCATGATCATGCTCACCGGCGGCTCGTGGTCGGTGACGCTCCCCGCCCCGCCAACCACCTGCCACTCGCCGGGCGCCGTTTGCGCGACCGAGATGAGGCCCCGGTCAACGGCGGGCGGTCCGGAGTTTACCGGCAGCGTCCCGAGCGTCGCCACCGAGCTTCTGGGCGCCGGATGCCGATCCGTCGCTTCGACCTCGACCGGGTCGCCGGACGCTCCCGGTACCCGAATCGCTGCGAACGAGCCATCCACAGCGACGCTCACGCTGACCGTGGCGCCGGAGGCCGTATTGCGGACCTCCGCGCTCCCGATTCCATCGGGATCCATCAATGCTCCGGCCTCGCCGGCCACCCAGAACGCCCCGTCATGGGCGGTGATCGAGATCCTAGTCGGGTCGATGGCCGGTGCGCCCTCGTTGTAGAGAATCAGCTGCGAGTCGGCATCCACGTCGGTCGGTTCGCCTTCAAGAGGATCGCCAAGCAGCAGCTGCGCCCCACCGTGCACGGTCACGCTGTCAAACTTGTACACGCCCTGGTAGGTCTGGCCCGCCGAGATCCGTCCGGCGGCGCCCTCGAGGAGAATCGTCCGCCGGTCCTGCTGAGCCGTCACCCTGTAATCCGTCCCGTCGATCCGCACCCACATGCCGACGACGCCAAGATCAAAGTCCCGGTCAGCGGCCGTCGGAACGATCCAGGCATCGGCCCCATCGTCAGTAACCGTCTCGACCGTCCCCTGACCGATCGCCGGCAACGGCGTCAAACCAACCGGCTTCCCGCTCGCCCCACCCTGATCAACTATCAAATCGCCGTACGTCGACCCCGACGTCTTCACGTACAGCGTGCCCGCGCCGGCGTAGTCGAGGATGTTGTCCGACGCCCAGCCTCGCCAGCCTCCGCTGAGCACAACCTGAGCAGCCGGATCAAACCCTCCGAAGCTCCCAACATTCAGCGCCACTCGACCGCCGCCGCCGCTCCCGGAGCTCCCGTAGTACTCGTCAAAGTAACCGCCGGAAGCATCAATCAGCCCCGCTCCCGTCATCGTCGCCGCATTGATCCGAACCGTTCCCCCAGCGCCCGCTGCCCCGGCGCCGCTCGTAGCCCACCTGTCAACCCCTCTCGCCTTGATCTCTCCTTCAAGATCCAGCTGCCCGGCTTCGATCACCACCACTCCACCGCCAAACCGACCGTCCAGATAGGGGTCCCAGGACCCTCCGCCACCACCCAGCGCGGGCGCGTACACACTGTCGTACGCCTCCCCCGCAACGCCACCATTCCACTTGCTCCCCAGACCCCCGTGACTGCCACCTGCGTCGGTCGTGGAACCGCTCACCCCCTCCGGCGCATACCCATCCACATGACCACCCACACCCCCCGCATACCCGAAGCCGCTCGCATCAAGCGCAGCGTCCGCCTCCACGGTCAGCGTGCCGGGCACGGCGAGCCTCAGCTCGCTCCCCTCCGCCGGCTTCACCACCGCACCTGTATGCACAACGGCGTTCTGCGCCTGTACGTCGCCCGTCATACGTGAAGAATCCCTGATATCAAGTTCCGAGGTGGTGACCGAAGCCCGGGTAATCAGGCGACCACCGGCCACCGAAACCGTGTCGGCTTCAAGCAGGTCCTTCGCTTCGAGCCGTGCCTCCCCACTCACGGTCACGCTGTCAAACTTGTACACGCCCTGGTAGGTCTGGCCCGCCGAGATCCGTCCGGCGGCGCCCTCGAGGAGAATCGTCCGCCGGTCCTGCTGAGCCGTCACCCTGTAATCCGTCCCGTCGATCCGCACCCACATGCCGACGACGCCAAGATCAAAGTCCCGGTCAGCGGCCGTCGGAACGATCCAGGCATCGGCCCCATCGTCAGTAACCGTCTCGACCGTCCCCTGACCGATCGCCGGCAACGGCGTCAAACCAACCGGCTTCCCGCTCGCCCCACCCTGATCAACTATCAAATCGCCGTACGTCGACCCCGACGTCTTCACGTACAGCGTGCCCGCGCCGGCGTAGTCGAGGATGTTGTCCGACGCCCAGCCTCGCCAGCCTCCGCTGAGCACAACCTGAGCAGCCGGATCAAACCCTCCGAAGCTCCCAACATTCAGCGCCACTCGACCGCCGCCGCCGCTCCCGGAGCTCCCGTAGTACTCGTCAAAGTAACCGCCGGAAGCATCAATCAGCCCCGCTCCCGTCATCGTCGCCGCATTGATCCGAACCGTTCCCCCAGCGCCCGCTGCCCCGGCGCCGCTCGTAGCCCACCTGTCAACCCCTCTCGCCTTGATCTCTCCTTCAAGATCCAGCTGCCCGGCTTCGATCACCACCACTCCACCGCCAAACCGACCGTCCAGATAGGGGTCCCAGGACCCTCCGCCACCACCCAGCGCGGGCGCGTACACACTGTCGTACGCCTCCCCCGCAACGCCACCATTCCACTTGCTCCCCAGACCCCCGTGACTGCCACCTGCGTCGGTCGTGGAACCGCTCACCCCCTCCGGCGCATACCCATCCACATGACCACCCACACCCCCCGCATACCCGAAGCCACTCGCATCAAGCGCAGCACCGCATGCGACGCGCAGCTTGCCTGAGATGGTGAGCTTCAGGGGATGAAGCGGGCTGGTTTTCAGGATGGCGCCGTGAACCAAAACCATGTTGGCCGGTGTCAGCTCATCGAGGCTTGAATCCACGGTGTACGTCCCCGGCCCAAGCACGAGATCCTCGCCGTCGTAAGCCGAGTCGATGGTCTGGTCGCCGGTGAGCACCGTCCCGGCGGGCACAGTCAGCGTAATCTGCGTCGATCCGAGGTTGCCTGCGTAGTCACGGGCATCGATCCGAATTGTGAACGAATCGCCGGGCTGAGCATCGGCGGGCGGCATCCAGTCGTAGGTGGCGTTGATGCTCGTTGCGTCGACGGTTGCACCGGAAACAACCCGAGTGCCATTAACTAGAACGTCGTAGCTCTGAATCTGGTCGTCGTCGGTTATCGAGAAGCTGACCGTAAGCTGCGTGTCCGGGAGGCAGGCGTCGCCGTCCACCGGGCAGCCAATGGCGACTACGGGTGCGTTGGGGTTCACCAGCGGCTCGACGGTGAGGTTTCCGGTTTGAACGGCTGCATTTCCTGCCGGATCGGTGACCGTCAGCTTGTATTCGAGAGTCTCTGGGGTGGTCACCTCCGGCACGATCCACCGGGCTGTGGCTTCGCCGGCCCAGTGGTCGCCGGGATCGGTAACGTTGATGAGCTGAACCGGCAGATCTTGGCCGTCGACGGCCAGCGATACATCACTCCCCGCGACGTTATCGATCACGTTGAAATCAAAGCTCACGGTATTCCCAGAGGTCACCGTCGCGCCGGACGCAGGGCTGACCGTGGTGATGACGGGCGCCTCGTTATCGGCAAGCACCGTGACCGTGGCGGGCGTCAGCGGCGTCGTCTGCCCCAGCGTGTCCGCGACCGTCCCGCCGACGACGATCTGGGCGCCGGCGGCGGCTTCTGCAGGAAGACGATACGTCGTCGAAACCTGCCCCGTCGTTCCCTGCTCGAAGGCCAGGTCCCGAGTCCCGGAGATGGCGCCGGACAAGGTCAGATGCGCCGCTGCCAACCCGTGATCATCCTGGGCGTGAACGGCCACGGCGAGCACATGATTGGGGAGAATCTGCGAAGCGGGATTAAGGCTCAACGAACCGTTCGGCGGCGCGTCGTTGGTCACGACAAGCACGTGCTCCGTCATCGGCGACAGATTGCCCGATACGTCGGAAGCTTGGGCGCTCAGGGTCACCTGGGTCACACCCTGGGGCACCACCCACCCGAGGCGATACTCTCCGCTGGCCTGATCGAGCGTTGGCGCCGCGGGCAGCAAAGCTCCATCGACGGCGAACGCAACGGAAGCCAGCGCATCGTTGGACGTCACCACGACCCGGAGGGTCAACGCCGTTCCTTCAACCGCCGACCAGGAGCCGCCGTCGACGGTCGCGCCGCCAGGTGGAAGCAAGGTCACAATCGGCGGGCTGCCGTCGCGGACCCGGAACGTCGAAGTGAACGGCGCCGTCATGACGTTGCCCGACGCGTCGCTCACGCCGCTTACGTCAATCGTGTAGAACGTGTCGAGAGCCAGGCCCGAATCGGGCCGCAGGCGAACGGCAAAGCCGTCGTCCTGAATGACTCGCTGAACGTTGATATCGCTGCCATCGGCGCCGACCAGGCGGATCGTCGTCTCATCGACCGAGGCAGAGTCGACGATCTCCGAAAATGTAAGGACCGGCGCCACGTCCGGACCGGCCGGCATCACACCGGTTGGGTCGTCCTCGGGGCTGACCTTGGCCACCCAAGGCGCGACGGTATCGGCAGTCTGGAAGGTGGAGTGAAAATCAAGCGCCAACGTACGGCCTCCAAGATCTTCCACTCCACGCAGAGCATCGACGAGATACAGGGTATCGCTCTCAAGGGTCGGGTGGTCGAGAGTGATTCGTGTGAACGGTCCCCGGGGACCATCGCCATCAGGATCCGGCAGGTCTTCAATCGTGAGGCTCACGGAGATGCTTTGGCCGCCACGGCGCAGAGCGATCGTCTGGTCTTGCAAAGAGGCGTGCCGCATCAGCTCGGAGAAATCGATGACGACCGGATCATCCGGCGCTGCGCCTTGAACGCCGTTATCCGGGGAGATCGAGGCCACGGATGGGTTGACGTTATCTAGTTGGAGCGTGCCAAGGTCCAGCGTGCCGCTGGTTACCTCGATACCGTGAGCGCGGTAGATGCCGCGGCCGCTGTTACCCTCGGCGATCTCGAGCTCGTACGTCTGACCGGCAGGCAGCGCCGGGAAAGAAAATGCGCCGGAAGCATCAGTCACGGTTTGAAACAGACGAGTCTGGGCGCTTTCCTTGAAGCTCATGCTGACTAGCGCGCCCGGCGCCACCGTTCCGGTGGCATCGATAACCGATCCGAGGACCGCCGCTGCGTTCTCCAGGGTTACCATCACCGGTACAGTTTGATCATGATCGGCCTGAGTGATAACGGCTTGGGTCACTCCACGAATCGTGTTACCGGAAGCATCGGTCAGTGTGGCGGCAACCGCATAACTGCCGACGCCGATACCGTTAAACGGGCCCGCGATCCCATCGGCGCCGGTCTGGGAAACGACATGCACGCCACCGTAAAAGCCTCCACCCGAAATCGTGACCTCGGCGCCGTCGGCCGGGTCGCCATTCCCCTCGACCACGGCGACGTTCATCGCAGCGCGGCCGACGAGCTGCAGGTCGACCACCTGCGCCTGGGGTGGGTTGGGCATTGCGATCTTGGAGTAAGCGCCGAGATCGTCGACAAAGTTGTGGCCCAAGACGTCGCCAACGGTGGCGTCGGCGCACGTGCCGAGACAGGCCCCGAGCTCCACATCTCCCTCGACAATCCCATCGAAGGTGACCGGCGTTCCCTGCGCCAGGCGCTCGAGAGCTCCTGCGCCCCCTCGCGGCTCGCCGAAATCTTTGCTCCACTGCCTCAGAGCAAGGACCGGATCACCATCCCCGAGAGGCTGCCCATCTGGATCCAGCACGCGCACGGTCAGGTCCGCAGTGGGCGGCAGCTTGAGGTCAACGGTCGTTTCCGGGTTCGTAACCGGATCGACGTTTGCGTCAGCCTCGGCGTATAGAGACGAATCCGGATCGAAAGCTGCAACGTCGGCGGGGCCTGCCGGTACGCCGCTGAAGGTGTATGCGCCACCCGCGTCCGTGTAGGCCCACTGCTCCACGGAAGAGGAGATGATCGTGCCACCTTGGTTCTTCACGACCTGGGCGCGCAGGCGTACGAACGCGTTCGGGACGGCATCGCCCGCCGCTGTTTGAACCGTCCCGTCGACCGTCCCAAGCGGCTGGAGCGCCACCGCAACCTGATAGCTCTGGAAACAGCTTGACCCAAAACCCGAGTCGGCGGCGTCGCAAAGCGCCATGTGCTGCGATTGTCCACCCCGGTTGCTTCCGGCCTCGTAGGCCGCAACAACGTAACTGCTCCCGACCGGCAATGAATCGAAGCTGAACGTTCCGTCCGCCGCGGTCGTGTCCGCGATCATCAGAACCGGAGGCTGACCATCGCGAAAGAGCTGGACCTGAGCCTGGGGCACGCCTTCCCCGGTTTCCGGCCAGGTTACGCGACCGGAAATCGACCCCGTCGGATGCAGGCAGATCGGGTCCGCGAGCGTTAGCACGGAGCCATCGGCCGGCACGGCGAAGCTGGCAAAAGCCGCGCCATGGAGCGGCGACCTGGCGGAGAGGCTCCACGTTCCCGCTGCCAGGCCGGTGAAAGAAAACTCTGCCGTCCCCGATGCGAGGTCGAGATCGAGCTCCCGGGTTTCGATCGCCGCCGGCCGGCTCTCGCCGTCGATGAGCGGATTGGGCGCGCCGGGTTCGCTCAGCGTCACATGCACCATGTCGCCGGGCTGAGACGGCGCATGCGTCGGCACACATACCGACAGTTGACCGGTCGCGCCGCCCAGACCGCGCAGGTGAATATCGAGGCCCTCCACAACCTGTGCCGAGGCCACACTTCCCCCGATCCACCCAACCCTTCCGGAGGCCGGATCGTGCACGTGAATCTGAAAGCCGCCATGCCTTACCAGGTCGAAATGGTAGGCGCCGTCCGCCTCCGTGACCACCGTCTGCTCGGCGCTCAAGCCGCCCTGGGCATTGGTCATCCACAGCTGAACGGCCGCGCCTGCCACAGGAACCGAGCCGGTCCCATCATCCACCACGACTTTCCCGGAGATCGAGCCGGGCGCCGAGAAGTTGATCGTCAACGTCTTGGTCTTCCCATCGTCTGAAAGATTCAATTCTTCAGAAGCTGTCTGCGCTCCATAAAAGGCATTGACCGCCCGGACGAGCACGCCGCCGACGCCGACGGGAAGGTTGTGAATATGTGCATGCCCCTCATCGTCGATAGAGCACTCGGCCCCGGAATCGCCCTGGACGCACTGGAGCCATCCCTCCTCTGGAATCAGTCCGATCTTCCCGGTGCTGGGAACGATCCCAGGCTTCCGGTATTCGATTTGGGAGAGGACCTCCGTCGTTCCGCCGCCCGTGGTATCTGCAACGGTTATCACGTCGACGTTCGCGGTACCACCAAGAACGACCGTCGTCTCGGCAACGTCCCCGTTATAAAGAATCGTGGCGTTTGCGTGTCCCAGGCGCGCGCCGTCGCCGAGGGTCGCCAGGACCACGTGGCCTCCCGGTTGCATGCCTTCGAGAGTGAAAGTTCCATCGCCGGCGGTGGTGGCTTCATTCTCAGAGCCGAACCTGTCCACCGCCACGCGAGCGCCACTGACCGGATTTCCCTGCGAATCGACGACCGTGCCCTGGATCGAGCCCGAAGCCGGGCCGAGGTCGAAATCGACGGTCAAGACCTGGCCCTGCGCCGTGAGGGAAACCTGCCGGGATGCGCCTTCGCCGCTTGACGGATCCGTGGCTGACAGGCTCACCGCGCCCACGGGCAGCTCGTCGAGGCGGTAGGCGCCCGCCGCGTCTGTGATTGCGTACGTTCCAGCTTCCTGAGCAACGACGTAGGCGCCGGCGACCGGCGTCCTATGGCCGCCCACGTTGTGATACACGGTTCCCTGAATCGACCCGGTCGAGATCGTGCTGGTGACGATTTGCACGTCGTTCGTCGTGTCCGCCAGGAGATCGATCCACCTTTGGCCGACGCAGAGCCGCCGGTCCGGATCGTACGCCTTGAACCAGGCAGACCCGGAAGGAACGCGGCTCATTGAAAAGGCGCCGTCCGGCCCCGTCGTTGCGACTGCGACCGCGCCTGCGCTGCCTTCAGGTACAAGGTAGACCTGCACGCCGGCCACGGGCTCGCCGGTGTCTCCGGACACGACCACGCCATGCACATCGCCGGCCGGCTGCGGCGGACCGGATGGAAGCACGATATCAACATGGGCCTGCTGTCCCGGCGCAGGGATGTACGCCGACGCGTACAGGAACGCGTCCCCATCGTGCGCTGCGATCTGCACGGCCCCCACGGGAAGGCCGGCGATCACGTAGGCGCCAGCCGCGTTGATCGTCGCAGCGGCATACTCCTCGGGATTTGCGACGGATCGGGCCACGATGACGGGATCGGCGAGAGGTTTCCCGTCTTCCCGCGAGAGCGTCCCAACCACGTCCCCGCGGCCAACCATGGCCAGCGTGAGATCGCGCACCGTTCCATCGCCGGGAAGGCGAGCCATCACCCGCGCCTCGTGCGAGGAAGCTGGATCACGGGCACGAATCATAAAGGCGGCGTCCGCCACCGGGACCTGGCCATCGCGGAAGCGCACGGCGTCGAAGATGAAACGTCCGTTGGCGTCCGCCGTCACGCTGTCCGAACCGACAAGGATCCAATTGCCACCCTGGATTCCACCACCCGCGTAAACGAGCTCGTAAAGCTCAACCAGCGCTCCAGGAACGACGGCGCCGTCGCCACCCACGACCACGCCGCGAACCGCGCCGGAAGCCAGCCCATCGCCGGTCGTGATCGGCTCGTCCGTCAGGGTGAGTGCCCGGCCACCGACGAACGGCGCCGGCGCGCTGCCGCTTGAGAGGCTCAGTTGGGCCTGCGGATTCAGGGGGGCCGAGGCTGTCAGCACCAGGAAATGGGGATCGATCTGCTGGGTTAGGGCCGCCCCCGTGCGCGGCCGATCGACAACGAGTGAACCGCCGTCGGCCGGCAGCTCGAGATGCGAGCTCACCACCCACTGCGCCGGATCGACCCCTTCGAGCGCCTCGCTATCCAGGCGCTGAGAAAAGAGCAACAGGACCTGCTTGTACGGACCGCCGTCCGGCTTTTGTAGGGTCGAGTCGAAGCGCGCCAGCAGCAGGCGCGGCACCGGCGCCTCCGCAACTGTCACGGGGACCGTCTTCACGGCGTCCTCGATGTGGTCGCCGTTGCTGTCAATATAAAGGTCCGTCTTATCGCTTGCCGGATCGATAGCCAGATATGCCAGGCTGCCCGCCACGGCATCGACGGCCTGCGGCTCGATCTGCCGCGTCGAGCCGTCCGGCATGACGACGATCGCCGACAACGAGACGTTCCCCGGCGCGATACCCCGGAGCTGAATCTGGTAGCCGTCCTCGGCCCAGGCACCATCTGCGTTGAGAGGAATCGCCACCAGCCCCAGCTCCCCCTGCCAGCCGGCGGAAGGTGCGTCAACATCGAGAATCGAGGCGCCGGGAAGGGCGCGCGAGAAAAGCGCGGTGTCCGCCGCCTGCCCGGCGGCGCCCAGCCTTGACGTTAACCCGGAGATTACCAGGCGGGCGCTGCGTCCGTAACCGGCGCCCTCGGCCATCACCATGAGCAACGGGCGGCCTGTGATCGCCAGCTCTTCAATTTCGGCGAGGGCCTGAGAAGCCCCGAGCGCGCTCATCCGTCGGCCGAGCGCGGCCGCAAGCTGCCCCTCCAGCTCGTGCCCCCGGCGCGATTTGCGGCGCAAGGCGTCAAACCCGGTATCCCAGGTAGCCGCGCCCTGCCAGGCGAGACCGAGATCGATCAGGCAGCGGTCGGAGTCCTCGCCGAAGGAGGCACGTCGGGCCACCGCTGCAAGCTCCTGGCCGCGCCGGATCACGATCCCCTCCCCCACCGGCGGCAGATCTACCTGACTGCCAGCCGGCGCGTTGGCGAGGGAGTGGGCAAGACCGAGCAGCTCAACGGCCGGTCCAGTCACCGCTTCGGGCAATGCATACACGTCCTCAGGTAACACCAGCGAATCGGGCGACAGCGGGATCCCCAGCTCGCCCACTCCAACGTGGAAACGGAAGGACGCGGTCATCGGCGCGGAGGTATTGAATGCAGAGGCCGTGACTCGTCCCGTCTTGAGGGAGAGAAGGTCCCAACTTACCGTCGCCGAGTCTCCCGGCAACAGCTCCTCCACCGTTTGTTCGGCGCTCCCGAGGAGCTGAACCCCCGAAAGCTCGTTGTCCGGCAACTTCATCGAGAGATCGTGAACTGGGGCTGTCGAGGTGTTGCTTACGACTACCCGGAACGCGTAGCTTTCACCCGCGCGCACGGTCCACGGGTGAATGAACGTCAAGGCAAACGACGGATCTCGTACAACCACCACCCCGGGGGCCGTGGCGTGAATCGGCGCAGGATTTCCGCTGGCCAGACCGTCGAGCTCACCGGTAAGCTCCACGGATATCCTGTGCTGACCTTCCTGGAGTCCCTCAACCGACCACGACGCCTGTCCGGAGGACTGAGCAACGATAAACGTCAAGTCGTCCGAGGTTCCAAGCTTGCCGTCAGGCCCTGGATCCACAACTGGCGCAGGCTCGCCGGGCACAGTCGGCGGCTCGGTCGCCGCCTGGCGCAAGCCATCATCGTCGAGGCTGAGCACGGCCCTGAGGTCTCTTAGCTCGATGCCGCTATCGGCAAGAGCGCCATTCTGCACTACAAGAATCGCCGAAAAAAACTGATGCAGGAATGCGACATCCGATGGGATGATCAGAAAACCGGGGACCGTGACGGGAGGCGGCGCCCCGCCGGTAGATGACGGGCTCGGAAGGTCCGATGCGGGAAGGTGAAGATCAATCGGCATCGGCTCGACCTGCGGTACCGAGGGCAAAGGGGGAGACTGAGGGGATGGCAGCCGATACGGATCCCGCCGAGGAAGCTCAATACTACCGTTGGGACCAGAGAGGAGATCAAACGGAATGTTGACGGTCCCCGACTCGGTGGCGAAACCAACCGTGTATCGATAGACCGCATAGCTGTCATCCTTGATCACGACCCCAGCCGCGGCCATCTCGTCGGGGGTCAGCGGGCGCGAGGTCACCGACGTAATGACCAGGCGGTGAACAACGATCTGTACAGACGCAGGCTGTGCGGAAAACAGCACCTCGGGCCCTTGGACGAGTCGAATTCCAGAGAGAGTGTACGTGCCTTCCCGGGTCAGACCCGGAATCAAGAAAGATTCGCCGGGAACTGTGCTGAGGTTTAGCGGGGACTCAAGACCTGGGCCGGTCAAATCGCCGAGAACGCGCATCCCTGCCGGGATTTCACCCGGCGCCAGCTGGCCGAGCGACGTCTGGACCACCGTCGGCCGGCCGGGGTCGACCTCTTGTCGGGAGGGCGACACTTCCAGCGTTGCACCTTGGATAAGTAACTGACCAGAAACCAACTCCTGTGCCCAGGAGACCCCAGTCATGACGGTAAGAACCAGAATGAAGAGTCCTCTTAGAGAACTGTTCACAACCCGTTTGCTCATGCCTCCTCCAAGAAAAAAAGGCTGGCAGTGGCAAAAACTATACGCCGGATCCTGTTGATGTCAACCCCGTCGAGCTGCTGATCTCGCGTAGCCCGCATTTCTCACCGAGTTCCTGCTGCGACCGTGTAAACGCCCGCCAGTGCAACGTTTCTCCCGGTGGCGCCGCTTGCGACGTGCCTTGAGCACGCCTCGGCGGCGCCTTGGTCGAAACGCCACACTGAC
>CAZXXL010000026.1:0-20694 GCA_964644635.1 uncultured Thermoanaerobaculia bacterium
CCACCCCCCCCACCCCCGCCGGCGAGCCGGTGATCGTCGAGGGCGTGGTCCGGCGGATCGTTTTCGCCAACGAGGAGAACGGCTGGTGCGTCCTTTCCGTCGCAACGGACGGCGGCGAGCGGATCACGGCCGTCGGCACGCTCCTCGGCGTCCGCAGGGGGGACCGCCTCCGGCTCTCCGGGACCTGGTCCAGGCACGACAAGTATGGGCGGCAGCTGACGGTGAGCCAGGCCGTCCACATCGAGCCGAGCACCAGGCGGGGCATCCGCCGCTTCCTGGAGTCCGGGCACATCCCGGGCGTCGGCCCCACCACCGCGAAACGGCTGGTCGCCCACTTCGGAGTCGACACGCTGCACGTTCTCGACCACGAGCCCGAGCGGCTGACCGAGGTGCGCGGGATCGGCGCCAAGACCGCCGCCAAGATCCGCCGCGGCTGGCACAAGGCGAGGGGGCTGCAGCAGATCATGGTCTTCCTCCAGGGCCACGGGGTCTCGCCCTCGGTGGCCATGAAGGTCCACCGGCGCTACAAGGCGGCCGCCCTCCAGGTGGTGCGCGAGAACCCGTACCGCCTCGCCGACGAGATCTTCGGCGTCGGCTTCCAGACCGCCGACCGGATCGCCCGCGGCCTGGGAGTGCCGAAGGACGCCTCCGAGCGCCTCCAGGCCGGTCTGCTCTTCGTCCTCCGGGAGGCGGCCGGGGACGGCCACGTCTACCTGCCCGCGGCCGAGCTCGTCGAACGCGCCGCGTCCCTGCTCGAGGCCGATCCCGGCGCCCTCGAGCCGGCCCTCGAGGCGCTGCCCGGGCGGGGCATGGTGGTCGTCGAGCCGTCCGGCCCCGCCAGGTCCGTGTTCCTTCCCCGCCTGTTCGAGGCCGAGACCACCCTCGCCCGCCGCCTCGCCGAGCAACTGCGGGCCACCGCCGAGGCCGTCCCCCTCGACGTCGAGCGCGCCGTCGCCTGGTACCAGCGCACGTCGGGCATCCGCCTCGCCCCGCGCCAGGCCCGGGCCCTCGCCTCGGCCCTGACCGAGAAGGCCCTGGTCATCACCGGCGGCCCCGGGACCGGCAAGACGACGCTGATCCGCGGGCTCACCCGGATCCTGGAGAAGAAGGGGCGGCGCATCGCCCTCGCCGCGCCCACCGGCCGGGCGGCCAAGCGCCTCCAGGAGGCCACCGGGCTGCCCGCGAAGACGATCCACCGGCTGCTGGAGTTCAACCCGGCCTCGGGAACCTTCACCCGCGGCCGGGAGCTCCCCATCGAGGCGGACGTCCTCGTCGTCGACGAGGCCTCCATGCTCGACGTGGAGCTCGGCGCCCACCTGCTGCAGGCCGTCCCGTCCGCCTGCCGGCTGGTTCTCGTCGGGGACGCCGACCAGCTCCCCTCCGTGGGGCCCGGCAACGTGCTCGGCGACATCATCGCCTCGGGCGCGGTCCCGGTCATCCGGCTGGAAACCATCTTCCGCCAGTCGGAGGCCAGCCTCATCGTGGTCAACGCCCACCGGATCAACCGCGGCGAGATGCCGATCCTGCCCGCCGGCGACGCCCTCGCCGACTTCTACTTCGTCCCCAGGGACGACCCGGCCGCGGCGGCGGACACCGCCCTCGGCCTGGCGGTGGAGAGGATCCCGAAGCGCTTCCGGCTGGACCCCGTGAACGACATCCAGCTGTTAAGCCCCATGCACCGCGGCGAGCTCGGGGTGCGGGCCATGAACGAGCGGATGCGGGAGGCCCTCAACCCGGGCGGGCCGGAGCTCACCTTCGGCGCCCGCAGCTTTCGGGCCGGCGACAAGGTCATGCAGATCCGGAACAACTACGAGCTCGACATCTACAACGGGGACATCGGGCGGGTGGTCGCCATCGACGAGGAGGAACAGGCGCTGGTCGTGAGCTTCGGCGGCCAGCGGGTCACCATCGAGCGGGAGAGCCTCGACGACCTGGTGCTCGCCTACGCCTGCACGATCCACAAGTCCCAGGGCTCGGAGTACCCCGCGGTGGTGATCCTGCTCCATCACCAGCATCACGTCATGCTGGAGCGCAACCTGCTCTACACGGCCGTCACCCGGGGCAAGCGGCTGGTCATCATCGTCGGCAGCCGGCGCGCCCTCGCCCGCGCCGTGCGCAACGCCGTCCACCGGCGGCGCTACACCCGCCTGGCCGACCGCCTGAGCGCCGCCCGGAGGTCCTGAGCGGCTACTGGGGGGCGCCGCAGTTGGGGCAGAACTTGGCCCCCGGCGGCACCGGCTCGCCGCACTTGGCGCAGGCCGGCCCGCCGAGGCGTTGCCCGCAGGCCGGGCAGAACTTGGCCCCGGCGGGAACCGGCTTGCCACAGGCCGGGCAGAACGCGGCGGCGGCCGCGCTCCCAGCTCCCGCGGGCCGGCCTGCCGGCGCCGCGGCCGTGCCGCCCTGGGCCTGCTGCATCGCCTCCGAGATCATCCCCGGCATCATGGCGCCGAAGCCGGCCCCGAGACCGAGCCCCATGCCGGCGCCGGCCGTGCCGCCCCCCTCGCCGCCTGCCTGCGCCGCCTCCTCGACCGCCTGGGCCGCCTTGAACCGCATGTACGTGCCCATGTCGCCGACGGCGCCCATGGCGGCCCGCTCGTCGATCTTGGCCTGGACCTCGTCCGGGGGCGTGATGGAGTTGATGTAGAAGTCCGTCAGGTCGACGCCGTACTTCGCGAAGTCCTCGGCCAGCCTCGCCTTGGCCGCGGCCCCCAGCTCGTCGTAGTACCGGGGCAGATCAAAGATGGTCTTCAGGGTCTCGCCGAGGAGATCGTTGAGGCGGGCGACGATCATGTCGCGGTAGAAATCCTTCAGGCGCCCGGTATCGAACAGCCCCTGGGAGCCGACCACGGTGTTCACGAAGAGCTGGCTGTCGGCCACCTTGTAGGCGTAGTTGCCGAACGCCCGCAGGCGGACCATCCCGAGCTCCGAATCCCGGAAGACCACCGGCTCCCGCGTCCCCCACTTCTGGTCGAGGAAGGTTCGCTTGTTGACCCAGACCACCGCCACCCGGAACGGGCTCTTGCCCCCCCACGGGAGGGAGAGCGCCTTGGTCACGAGCGGGATGTTCTGGGTGACGAGCGTGTGCCGCCCCGGCCCGAAGACGTCGAGGGCCTTGCCGTCGCGGTAGAGGACGGCCTCCTGGGCCTCGTGGACCACGAGCTGGGCGCCCATCTTGATCTCGGCGCTCCCCTCCTGCGGGAAGCGGTAGACGATCTCCTCGCCGTCGGGATCGTAGTGCTCCAGCACCTCGAGCGTCTGCGTCATGGCTGCTCCCCCTTCGTCACGTTCTCGAAGACCGTCGCCCGGGTATCGAAGAGACGGTCTGCCTCCGCCAGCGCCTCCGCGACGCCGGCGATCGCCGCCTCGCTCGCCGTGGCCGGCAGCGTGGCGATCCGGTCGGCCAGCTCCTCCACCCGTTCGACCAGCGACAGGTCGAGCTCGTAGATGCGATCGAGCTCGGCGGTACCGATCTTGACGGCGTCGAAGAACCCGGTGTACCCGTAGTCCGCGTGCCGCACCCGGTTGGCGAAGCGGTCCAGGTTCTTCTCCAGGCTCGCCGCCCGATCGAGGTTGGCCAGGTTCCCGGTACGCGACCACTCCCGGATGGCTCCCTGGAGCGCCTCGCGCGCCCCGTCGATCCTGCCCGCGATCCAGTCGCGCTCCAGCTTGTCCACCTCGCGCCGGGTCTCACGCTCCAGGTACCCCCGGATCCCGGGGATCCTGGCCGCCAGGCGCTCGAGAGCGTTTCTCCTCGCCCGTGCCTCGTTCACTCCACCAGCCATCGGCCGCTCCTTTCTCCCATCACCGTGGCAGCCCGGCGCCGATCGACCGGGGGCAGCTCCCTTTTTCCGCCGGGGTACCACAATGACATCCTACCGTGCCATACGTGCACCGGACAACTCCGATTCCATGGCCCGATTCGGGCACGAAAGATGCATTCACTTCGGGTGATGTCGCCATACGTCCCGTACCCCCGCGTGCTTGCGCTCGATCCGGCCCCGGACGGGCCGGTGGGACCGGCGGCGCCCCATCTTGCAACGGCAGCTTCGCTGCCCTTTCCACCATCGATTCCACCCCATTGAATCCCCCCGAACATCCCGCCACAGCCCGGCCGTCTCTGGACTCGGGGGGTCCAGGCGGCTGCCCGCCTGTCCGGGCGCGGAGAGTACAATCCTGCCGGAGGTGGTGTCCATGGCGAGGAGCGTGCCGAAGGCACGCGACGTGGCCATCCCTAACAGCGTCGGAGCGCGCCGCCCACCACTCCGCGGCGGTGTCCAATCGTGATGGGATTGCTTCGTCGGCTTCCTGGGGGAAGCCTCCTCGCAATGACAAAGGGAGTGGAGCGTGCCGCCCACTGCTCCGGGGAGCGTTCCGGGCGTGCTCAGGTCCCTTCGCTCCGGCCGACGAAGACCGCGGCGGGCCTCCCGGAGGTACTCGTTCCTGGAGCCGACTCTCGCGGGGCTCGGCGGGCTCGGGCTCCTCGTCCATGCCGATCTCAGCGCGAAACAACCGGGCGTTCGCCCGTGTTGTCCTCCCCGGGAGGGACACACCAGTGGAGGTGGATCCACCATGAATGCCATGAAAACCGCGATGTTGCTCGGTCTCTTGACCGCCATCCTGCTCTTCGCCGGCGACGCCGCCGCCGGGAGGTCCGGTCTCCTGATCGCCCTCGTCGTCGCCACGCTGCTGAACTTCGGGAGCTGGTTCTTCTCGGACAGGATCGCGCTTTCCATGCACCGGGCGCAACCGGTGACCGAGGCCCAGGCTCCCGAGCTTTACGGCGTGCTGCACGAGCTGACGGCGCGCGCCGGGCTCCCCATGCCCAGGGTATACATCATCCCCGAGACGCAGCCCAACGCCTTCGCCACCGGCAGGAACCCGAGCCACGCCGCCGTGGCCGTCACCCAGGGGCTGCTCCAGACCATGGACCGCGAGGAGCTCAAGGGCGTTCTCGCCCACGAGCTGGCCCACGTCAAGCATCGCGACATCCTCACCATGTCCGTGGCCGCCACCCTGGCGGGCGCCATCATGGTGCTGGCGCGGCTGGCCGGCTGGGCCATGCTCTTCGGCGGTTTCGGCGGCCGCGACAGCCGCGACCGGGGAGCCCTCGGCGGGCTCGTCTTCTACCTCCTGGCCCCGATCGCCGCCATGCTCATCCAGATGGCGATATCGCGTTCCCGGGAGTTCGCGGCCGATCGCGGCGGCGCCGAGATCGCCGGCAATCCCTACGGCCTCGCCTCGGCCCTCGCCAAGCTCGGCACGCTCACCAGGCGCATCCCCATGCGCCGGGCGGCGCCCACCACGGCCCACATGATGATTGCGAACCCGTTCGGGGGCGGGGCCGTGATGCGGCTGTTTTCGACCCACCCGCCCATCGAGGAGCGCATCCGCCGGCTCCAGGAGCTGGGCGCCGGCACCCCGCGCTGACGGCGGCGCTCAGAGGATCAGCATCGCGTCGCCGTAGGAAAAGAGCCGGTACCGGCGGCGCACGGCCTCCTCGTACGCCGCCAGGACGAGCTCCCGGCCGGCGAAGGCGCTGACCAGCATCAGCAGGGTGGAACGCGGGAAGTGGAAGTTGGTCCACAGCGCACCGACCCCGCAAAACCGGTAGCCGGGCCGGATGAACAGGTCGCTTGACCCCGAGCCCGGACGGAGCGATCCGCCGCCCGCGGCGAGCCCGGTCTCGAGCGCCCGCACCGTCGTCGTCCCCACGCAGACCAGACGCCGCCCCTGGGCCAGGGCGCGGTTGATGACCGTCGCGGCGGCCGGCGGGATCTCGAACCGCTCCCTGTGCATGGCGTGATCCTCGACCCGCTCGGCGGTCACCGGCCGGAAGGTGCCGATTCCCACGTGCAACACGAGCCTCGCCGTCTCGACGCCGCGCGCCCGGCAGGCGGCGAGGAGCTCCGGGGTCAAATGGAGGCCGGCCGTCGGCGCCGCCACCGCTCCCGGGCGGCGGGCGAACACCGTCTGGTAGGCGCTCCTGTCCTCCGCCGTGGCGCCCCGGGGGCGTTCAATGTAGGGCGGCAGGGGCGGCTCCCCGACGGCCTCGAGCCGAGACAGGTCCAGGGGCGGTTGAAAGCGGACGCGCCAGCGTCCCCCGCCCAGGCGCTCCTCGGGAATCGCTGCGCCGCCGTCGGCAAGCACCAGCGTCTCGCCCGGGTGGACCCGCGCCGAGGGCCGCACGAGCGCCTCCCACACGCCGCCGCCGGCGTCCTCCAGGAGCAGGATCTCGAACCGCCGCCCCGTCCGTCGCGACGCGCGGAGGCGGGCCGGCAGCACCCGCGTCTCGTTGAGGACGAGCACGTCGCCCGGCCGGAGCAGGGCCGGCAGGTGCGCGACCCGCCGGTGCTGGAACCGACCCGTGCGCCGGTCCACCACCAGCAAGCGTGAGGTTCCCCGGGGCCGGGGTTTCTGGGCGATGAGCTCGGAGGGCAGCCTGTAGTCGAAGTCCGCCGTCAGCACCCGCTCATGGTAGCGCGGCGCGCGCCAGCCGGACCTTCACCCGGACCGGATGCTCCCACCCCCGCGGCGCGACCTCGATGGTCACGGAACGGCCCCGGTCCAGCCCGGCAGGGCGAGGGAAGTAGAGCAGATCCACGGTCCAGAAGAGGGGCGGCAGCTCGACGCGATCGATGCGGACCCCCGCGGCCCGGATCGAGACCAGGGGAAAGAAGTTGGACGGCACCAGGCGGTCCAGGCTGAGCCAGGTACCGAAGGGCATGCCGTACAGCCGCACCATGGTCAGGTCGAGCGTCTGTTTCGAGTACCGCTTCCGCAGCTGGGCAATGGTCGGCATGCCGAGAACCTGGCCGTCCGCACCGATGATCTTGAAGCTGTCGCGGTCCAGCACCGCAGTCTTTCGCGACGCGTTGTAGACGGCGATCGAGAACGGCACGTACGGCTCGTGCAGCCGCTGGAGCGCCAAATCGACACTCACCCACACCTGCCCCTCGGCCGTCTTGGCGAGGAAGATCCGCGGGTTGGAGGCCGCCGGGAGCGCCGCAGGCAGGGCCAACATCAAACCGAACAGTACGGCCGCCGGTGTGGAAAACCGCCTCGTCATCGCCTCACCTCCCTCTCGTCGCCAGGGTGATGCAATTCGCGGACCAGGGACTCGGAGTCGCATACGGGAAAACGCAGGATGCGGCCGTGGGCGGCGAGGTCGAGCTGGAGCTCACGGTCGGCGTAAAGACGCCGCCAGCGACGGGCCGGCCGAACGTCGGCGCCGGCGAGCTGCCCGCTTCCCAGGCGGTGGCGGACGGGTCCCACCTGCAGGGTGGCCCAGCGCCGCCCGACAATGATCTCGCAGCGGCGGAAACGGATCAGCCCGACGACCACGATCACGCCCAGGGCGGCGAGAACGGCGCCCGTGTCCGCCAGCCACGAGCCGGCCCCGCCCACCATCGCCCACACGCCGACCGCGATCGCCCCCGCAGCGACGATCCAGCCGCCCCGCGCGAAGGCCGGCCGCAGCTCCGACGAGTCGTAGAAGCGCGGCACCTCCTCGGTCTCGAGCCCGCGTTCGATCCGCACCGTACCGTTCCCTCCCGATCCCGGTCCTCCAACACAAGCATGGGCCCTCCACGCCGCCGCGGCAACCCGCCGCCACTTGCCCCGCCGGCGGCGGTGGTTCACGATGGTGCGGGAGGGACCGGAACGGTGACGGACGACCGGCTCGAGGCGGCTCTGGACGAGGCGGCGCGGCTCGTGGCCGCGGCCGACGCCCTGCTCATCACCGCCGGGGCCGGCATGGGGGTCGACTCCGGCCTGCCGGACTTTCGCGGGCCGGGGGGCTTTTACGAGGCCTACCCCGCGTTCGCCGGGCTCGGCCTCGACTTCGTGGACCTGGCCAACCCGGCCTGGTTTGAGCGTGACCCCGGGCTCGCCTGGGGCTTCTACGGCCACCGGCTGCATCTTTACCGCAGCACCAGCCCCCACCGGGGCTTCGATCTCCTGCTCGAGATCGCCGCCGCCATGCCCGGGGGCTGGTTCGTCTTCACCTCCAACGTCGACGGCCAGTTCCAGGCCGCCGGTTTCGACCCCGAACGCATCGTCGAGTGTCACGGCTCGATCCACCACCTCCAGTGCTGCAAGCCGTGCTCCCCGGCCATCTGGGACGCGGCGGGCACCACCGTCGAGGTCGACCCGGACACGATGCGCGCCCGCCCCCCCCTTCCCCGCTGCCCCGGTTGCGGCGGGCTCGCCCGGCCGAACATCCTCATGTTCGGCGACTGGAGCTGGCTGCCGTCCCGGACCGCCCGCCAGGAGCAGCGCTTCGAGGCGTGGCTGCGGACGGCGAAGAAATCGCGTCTCGCCGTCATCGAGATCGGTGCCGGAACCGCCGTGCCCACGGTGCGGATGCTGTCCGAACGGATGGCGGTCGGTCCCGGCGCCCGCCTGGTCCGGATCAACCCCCGCGAGCCTGCGGCGCCGCCCGGGGACCCGTCGATCCCACTCCCAGCGGGCAGGGCCCTGGAGGAGATCCACGCCGGGTGGCGAAGCCTGCGTCCCGGAGCCCGCGGCCGCTGACCCGGTCGAGGATCCACCGTGGGCGAACGGGCCGTCTACCCCCGGGACAGGATGACGCCGCGCTCGGAGCCGGCGATGAAATCCAGCAGCTCCCGGACGTCGGCGCTGCCGGCGAGCTCCGCGGTGATCCTCTCCACGGCCTGGCTGGTGTTGAGGTGCGGGTTGTGGAGATGGCGCCACGCCTTCTTGAGCGCCGAGCGCCGCTGCTCGTCGAAGCCCTGCCGCTCGAGCCCGATGCTGTTGGGACCGAAGCAGCGGGCGGGCCGGCTGCCGACGGTGCGCATGAAGGGCAGGCAGTCCTTGGTCGCCACCGTGAAGCCGCCCAGGAACGCGTAGCGGCCGACCCGGCAGAACTGGTGCACGGCCGAGAAGGCGCCGATGGTCGCGTGATCGCCCACCGTCACATGACCGGCCAGGGTGGCGGCGTTGGCGAAGATGGTGTGCGAGCCGACGTGACAGTCGTGCGCCACGTGGGCGTAGGCCATGAAAAGGGAGTGGTCGGCGATGGTGGTCACCCCGCCGCCGCCCGGCGTGCCGCGGTGGATGGTGACGAACTCGCGGAAGACGTTGCCGTCCCCGATCTCGAGACGCGTGCGCTCGCCGCCGAACTTCAGGTCCTGGGGAGGCGCCCCCACCGAGCAGTGGCTCTCGAAGTGGTTGCGGCGGCCGATGACGGTGGGACCCCCGAGGCGGCAGAACGGCCCGACGGTGCAGCCCTCGCCGATGGTGACGTCCGCCTCAATGACCGCGAACGGTCCGATGGTGACCCCCGGGCCGATCACGGCGTCGGGATGAACGACGGCGGTCTCGTGGATGTTCGTCGTCATTCCTTGTCCACGATCGCGGACATCAGGTCCGCCTCGCACGCGAGCTCGCCGTCCACGGTGGCGCGGCCGTGGAGCTTGGCGAAGTTCCTGCGCACCGACAGCACGTCCACCTCGAGCAACAGTTGGTCCCCGGGAACCACGGGCCGGCGAAACCGGCAGTGATCGATGCCGCTGAACAGCGCCAGCTTGCCGTCGCGGCCATCGACGCCGGCGAGGAGGAGACATCCCCCCGCCTGCGCCATCGCCTCGACGATGAGGACGCCCGGCATCACCGGCGCGCCGGGGAAGTGCCCCTGGAAGAACGGCTCGTTGACCGACACGTTCTTCAGCGCCACGATGCGGTTGTCCTCCACCTCCAGCACCCGGTCGACGAGTAAGAAAGGGTAACGGTGCGGGAGGATCTCCAGGATCTTCTCGACCCGGCCCACCATTCCTTCAAGATCAGGTCCGCTCATCGAGCTTCGCCTCCAGTTCCGCCACCCGCCGCCGGAGCTCCTCCAGGCGCCGCAGGCGCGCGTTCGCCCTCAGCCACTCCCGGTGGGGCTGCGCCGGGTACCCGGTGACGAAGGCTCCGTCGGGGACGTCCTTGATGACCGCGCTCTTGGCCCCGACGATGGCCCGGCCCCCGATCCTGAGGTGGCCCGCGGCCCCGGACTGGCCGGCCATGATGACGTGGTGGCCCAGGGTGGTCGACCCCGAGATGCCGACCTGTGCCACCAGCAGGCTGCCCTCGCCCACCTGTACGTTGTGCGCGATCTGGACGAGGTTGTCGATCTTGGTTCCCCGCCCGATCCGGGTCTCGCCCAGGGTCCCCCGGTCGATGCAGGTGTTGGCGCCGATCTCCACGTCGTCCTCGATCACCACGATGCCCACCTGAGGCACCTTGTGATGGACGCCGCCGACGGTGGCGAAACCGAAGCCGTCCCCGCCGACGACCACGCCCGGCTGGAGGATGCAGCGGTCCCCTACCCGGCAGCCGTCCTGGATCACCACCCGCGGGTGGATCAGGCAGTCGTCCCCGATCTCGACCCCGCGGCCGATGATCGCGCCGGCGCCGACGATCGTCCGGGCGCCCACCCGGCTCCCCTCGCCGACGACGCTCTGCGGCCCGACCGAGGCGCTCCCGTCCACCTCGGCGCCGGGCGCGACGACGGCCGAAGGATGGACGCCGGGCTCCGGACGGTGCATGGGGTGGAAGATCTCCAGGGCCCGGGCCAGGCCCAGGTAGGGGTGCTCCATGACGAGCAGGTTCCTGCCCGGGAGGGCGGCCGCGTCCGCGACCAGGATGGCGCCGGCCGCCGAGGCGCGCGCCGCCCGCACGTACCTCGGGTTGTGAAGGAAGGACAGGTGGGTCGGGCCCGCCTCCCGCAGGGGGCGGACGCCGTCCACGGTGATGCTCCCGTCACCCACGAGCTCGGCGCCGAGCCGCCGCGCCAGCTCCCCGAGGGCGATGCCGGTGGTCACTTCTTGGTGTTGAACCGGCGGATGATCTCGTCGGTGATGTCCACGGCGTCATCCGCGTAGACCAGGCCGGACTGGTACTTGTTGAAGATCAGGCTGAGCTTCCTCTCCCTGCCCACCTGGTTGATGATGGGCATGATCTCCTGCTCCAGCTTGTCGAGGGTCTTCTTCCTGGCCTCCTCGAGATCGCGCTGGGCGTCGTCCTGGAAACGCTTGAGCTTGATGGTCTGGTCCTCGATCTGCTTCTGGAGGGCGTCGAGCTTTTCCTGGGACAGGGTGAAGCGCTGCTTGCTGTACTGGTCGCGCAGGGCGTCGAGCTTCTGCTGTAGCTGCTTTCCCTGGGCGATCTTCTCGTCCTGCAGCTGCTTGAGCTGCTTGAGCGCCTCCTTGCCGCGATCCGACTCGGTGACCACCCGCTGGACGTCGATGACGGCCACGTTGGCCTGCTGGGCCCACGCCGGAAGGGCCGCGAGGGCGCAGACCCCCGCCAGGGCGGCTGTGAACAGTGAACGACGCATCGTGCTTACCTCCCGCACTAGAATGTCGTCCCGAACGAGAACTGGAAGTCGCTGGACTTCTCGTCCGGGTAAGGATCCAGGTTGATACCGTAGATGAAACGAATCGGCGCCTGGAAGACGGGCAGGAAGATCCGGAACTCGATCCCCGCCGTCTTTCTGAAGTTGCCGAAGTCCCACCCCTGCTGCTTGACGTAGGTGTTGCCGAGGTCGGAGAAGAGCACCAGCTTGACCGGCCCGCCGAGGCGGATCTGGTACTCGAGGTTGACCAGCCAGTACCGGTCGCCGCCGAGACGCGCCCCGCCCGGGGTCAGGAAGTAGTTCCCCTGCTCGTCCCGGGGCAGCACCGTGTAGTAGGGGATGCCGCGCAGGCTCCGGTCGCCGCCGAGACGGTAGCGCTCATAAATCGGGATGTCCGAGCCGCTGTAGGTGAAGAACTGGCCCCCCTCGATGTTGAAGGCGGCGACGGTGCGCTTGCTCAAGGGATGGAAGAGCGAGAACTGGACCTCGGGCCGGACGTAGTCGAAGTCACCGCCGAGAAAGCCACCCGACAACACGAGCCGGGCGTTGAACTTCCGGCCTCGGTTCGGGTCGAAGGGGTCGTCCCGGGAGTCGTAGTTGTAGGCCGGGATGAGGGACACGGTCTTGCCCTGAAAGACCTCGGTGGCGCTCTCGAAGAAGCGAAACTGGGTCGGCGGGAAGTCCACCGGGCGTTTGTGTCCCGACGTGGGGCTGCCGGGCGCGCCCCCCCGGCTCACCGCGAAGCGGGAGTAGACGTCGTTGTAGGAGAGCATGACGGAGATGGAATCGAAGATCCCGAGGCCGAAGCCCACGGTGAAGGTGCCGCCCTTGTTCTCCTGGTTGAAGTCGGCGATGTCGAGGTTGGTCTTGAAGATCGACCCGCCGAGGAGGATGCGGCGGTCCATGAAGTAGGGCTCGGTGAACGAGAGGGTGTAGTAATCGGACCGGCCGCCGGTCTGCAGGGACACACCCAGGCTCTCGCCCTTGCCGAGGAAGTTCCGGGTGTTGAAGAGGGTCTGGACGAAGAAGCCGTCGAGCTCCGAGTACCCCATGCCGAACTGGATGTCGTTGCGGCCCACCTCGTGTCCCTTGACCGTCACGTTGACGCGTTTCTTCTGCTCGTCGAACTGGAACTTGTACGGATCGTCGTCCAGCTTCCAGAAGCCCAGGGCGTTGACCTTGTACACCGAGGTCTTGAGGGCGCCGATGTTCATCCACTCGCTCTCGGCCATGGCGAACTGGCGCCGGAGCACCTTGTCCCGGGTCGTGGTGTTGCCGGCGAACTCCAGGCGGCCGAGCCGGTAGCGGTCGCCCTCGAAGATGTCCACGGTCACGTCCACCACGTGATCCGCGCCCTTGCGATTCTCGAGCACCTGGTTGGTGTAGGCGTAGATGTACCCCTGGTTCTGGTAGATCTTCCTGATCGATTCCATTCCCTTGTCGATGTCCTTGAACCGGTAGACCTTGCCCGGGCGAACGTCGAAGAGCCGGCGCAGCTTCTCGGCCGAGAGGACCTTCGCGCCCTTGATCTTGAGATCGCCCAGGGTGTACTGCTTGCCCTCCTCCACCGGGATGGTGATGATGAGCCGGAACTTCTTCTTCTTGAGCGTCTTGGCCTTGGGATGCTTGGCCACCAGCTTGATCTGCGGGTCGCCGATCTTCACGTCCTTGAACCCGTGGTTCATGTAGAACTTCTTCAGGTTGTCCTTGTCCTCTTCCCACTTCTCCTTGGTGTACAGCAGCTTCTTGCCGATAAGGTGGAAGATGCCCTTCTGCTTGATCTTCTTCAGGGCGCGGCGGAGACGGCGGTCCGAGAACTCGTGGTTACCCACGAAGTCGATCCTGGCGATCTTCACCCGGCCGCCCTCCTCGATGTTGAAAATCACCTTCTTCTCGGTCTTCGAGAGGTCTTCGATGTGGTAGGTCACCCGCGCCGACCGGTAGCCCTCCTCGGCGTAGACCTCCTCGATCCCGCTCTGGATGCGGGCCAGGTCCCCCAGCTTCAGCGGCACGTTGTGGGGGATCTCGATCCCCTTCTCGTCCAGCTTGTCCTTAAGGGAATCGGTGGTGATCTTGTGGGTCCCCTTGAAGACCACCGACTTGACGAAGGGACGCTCCTTGACGATCACGTAGAGCTTGACCCTGCCGTCCGGCAGCGTCTCCTTCTCCAGGCGGAGCTTCTCGAAAAGACCGGAGTCCCACAGGCGGTGAAACCCGTCCGCCACCTCCTTCGGGTTCAGCGGATCGCCGGGCTCCAGGCCCAGGTAGTAGGACACGGTGTCCTGGGTGACGGTGACACCGCCCTCGACGACGATGTCGGCGATCTCCGGCCACTGCTGCTGGGCGACGGAGACGGCGGAGGCCGCGATGGCAAGCACGAGGATGAGCCACAGGGTGAACGTCTGCGCGGGTCGGCTCACGGTTTCTCCCGGAGGTACAGGGCTGGGTCGATGGTTTCGATCGCCGGGCGGTCGTCGCGGAGCACGACCCGCAGGCGAGGAGGAGTCTCCGGGCGGTGCTGGATGAGGTAATCCGCCACCGCGTCCTCGATCCACCTCTGGACGAGACGCCGCAGGGGCCGCGCCCCGGATTGCTGGTCGACCCCGGCCTTGGCCAGCAGCCACGCTGGGAGCTCCGGGTCGAACTCGACCACCACCCGCTGCCGCTCAAGGTTCCTCCCGGTCTCCTCGAGGAGGAGGCGGGCCACCTCCAGCAGGCTTTCATCGTCGAGCGGCCGGAAGATGATGATGTCGTCCAGCCGGTTCAGGAACTCCGGCGGGAAGTGACGGCGCAGCTCCCGGTCGATGATCTCGTTCATCTCGCCCGGGTCGATGAGGCCCTCCGCGCTCCCGAAGCCGACCCGGCCGTCCGTCAGCAGGTGACGGCTCCCGAGATTGGAGGTCATGATGATGATCGTGTTCGTGAAGTCGATGACATTGCCGTAGTTGTCCGTCAGCCGACCGTCCTCGAGCACCTGGAGCAGGAGGTTGTAGATGTCCGGGTGGGCCTTCTCGATCTCGTCGAGAAGGATCACCGAGTAAGGATTCCGGCGCACCTGCTCGGAGAGCTGACCGCCCTCCTCGAAACCCACGTACCCGGGCGGGGAGCCGATGAGCCGGGACACGGTGTGCTTTTCCATGTACTCGGACATGTCGAAGCGTACCAGATGACGCGGATCCTGGAAGAGGAAGCGGGCCAGCTGTCGGGCGACCTCCGTCTTGCCGACGCCGGACGGCCCCAGGAAGATGAACGAGCCGATCGGCCGCTCCGGGTTGGTGAGGCCGATCCGGCTCCGCCTGATCGCCCGCGACAGGGCCTCGATGGCCCGGTCCTGGCCGACCACCCGCTGGCGAAGGATCTCCTCCATCCGCTGCAGCCGGTCCGCCTCGTCCTCCTTGATCGAGGTCACCGGGATCCCGGTCCACGAGGCCACAACGTCCTCGATGTCGTCCCTGGTGACCAGCACCGACTCGGCGCCCTCCGTGCCCTGGGTGCGCTCGAGCATCTCGAGCTCCTCGCGCAGGCGGAGCTCCTCCTCGCGGAGCTCCACGGCGCGCTCGAACTCCTTGCGCGAGATGGCCTCCTTCATGTCGGCGACCACCCGCTGCATCTCGGCCTGCACCGAGCGCAGGGAGGACGTCGAGCTGGCCTGCTTGAGCTTCACCCGCGCCCCGGCCTCGTCGAGGACGTCGATGGCCTTGTCCGGGAACGACCGGTCGGTGATGTAGCGCCCCGAGTGGGTGACCGCCGCGATCACGGCGTCGTCCGTGTAGCGCACACCGTGAAACTCCTCGTACCGCGGCTTGACGCCGCGCAGGATGGCGATCGTCTCCTCCTCGGTGGGCTGGCGGATGGTGATGGCCTGGAAGCGGCGGGAGAGCGCCCGGTCCTTCTCCACGTACTTGCGGTACTCGCGCACCGTCGTCGCCCCGATGCAGGTGATCTCCCCCCGGGACAGGGCGGGCTTGAGGATGTTGGCGGCGTCGAGGGAGCCCTCGGCGGACCCGGTCCCGATGAGGGAGTGGATCTCGTCGATGAAGATGATCACCTCGGGATGCTCCTGGAGCTCCTTGAGCAGTCCCTTCAGCCTCTCCTCGAACTGGCCCCGGTACTTGGTCCCGGCGACCAGCAGCGACAGGTCCAGCGCCAGGATGCGCCGCTCGGCGAGCAGCGCGGGGACGGATCCCTCCACGATCCGCGTCGCCAGGCCCTCCACAATGGCCGTCTTCCCCACCCCGGCCTCGCCGAGGAGGAGCGGGTTGTTCTTGGTCCGCCGGCTGAGGATCTGTATGATGCGGTCGACCTCCTCCTCGCGCCCGATCAACGGGTCGAAGGCGTCCTCCGCGGCGAGCAGCGTCAGGTCGCGGGAATACTCGGTGAGGTTCGGGGTGGCCTGGGCGCTGGCCTCCAGCTCCAGCTCCCGGGTGTAGCGCTGCACCTCCTCGCGGAGCCGGTACAGGTCGAGGCCGTGCTCGGCGAGATACCTGGCGGCGAGGCTGTCCTCGATCCGCATCAGCCCGATCACCAGGTGCTCGGTGCCGACGTACTGGTGCCCCATCCCGTCCGCCTCGTGGACCGCGTAGGCCAGCGCGCGCTTGGTCTCGTCGGTCAGCGGCAGATCGGGCGAGCTTCCCGCCCGCTGTACCGGCACCATCTCCCCGACGAGCTCCTCGCGCAGCTCCTGGACCCCCAGATCGAGCCGCTCGAAGATCTCGACCAGCGCATCGTCGGCCTCCCGGAGCAGCCCCAGGAGGAGGTGCTCCGTGCCGATGGCGTGGCTCTGCGCCCGGCTGGCCTCGTAGCGGGCGAAGAACAGGCTGCGACGAGCGTGCTCGTTGAACTTCTCAAACATCCCTTATTGACTCCACCGCCGGTGCGAGCCGGAATACCCGGTCACAACCGGCGGCTATCTCCTCGTTGTGCGTCACTATAATTGAAGTCAGACCCTCCAGCAAATGAAGCTCGCGGATGAGCGCCATCAGCTTCCTGGCGTTCTCGAGGTCGAGGTTGCCGGTGGGCTCGTCGGCCAGGAAGAGGCGCGGCTGCATGGCCAGGGCGCGGGCCACCGCCACCCGTTGCTGCTCCCCGCCCGAGAGCTGGTCCGGGAAGTGATGGGCGCGGTCGGCCAGCCCGATCCGCTCCAGCAGCTCGTCGGCGCGGGCCCGGGCCTCGCCGCCGGGCCTGCCCGCGATCCTCAGCGGCAGGGCCACGTTTTCGCGCGCGTCCAGCTCGTCGAGCAGGTAGTGGTACTGGAAGACGAACCCGAGCAGGCGGTTGCGCAGCCGCGCCCGCTCCTCGAGGCCGGCGTCGGTCACGTCCCGCCCGTCGAGCTCGATGCGACCGGCGTCCGGCCGATCGAGGAGGCCCACCAGGTGCAGGAGCGTGCTCTTGCCGACGCCCGACGGCCCGACGACGGCCAACAGCTCCCCCCGCCGCACCACCAGGTCCAGCCCGCGCAGGACCTCGACCCGGTTGGGTCCGCCGCCGTACCCCTTCGACACGCCGGTCAGCCGGACCATCGGCGCCGAATCACTCATAGCGCAACCCTTCCGCGGGATCCCGGACGGCCACCGCCCGCGCCGGGAGCCAGGCCGCGGCCAGCGACAGCACGAGAGCGAACGCCACCACCGCGGCCACCATCCCCGGGTCCACCTTGAAGGGCACCGACGACACGATGAAGACCCCGCGCGGCAGGGGCAGCGCGTGGGTGCGGTTGAGCACCACGGACAGCACGGTTCCGGAGACCGCGCCGGCCAGGGATCCCGCCACGCCGATGCCGAGGCCCAGGAAGAGGAAGAGCCGAGTCAGGGCCCGCGGGCCGACGCCGATGCCCGCCAGGACCGCGAGGTCGGCCCGCTTCTCCGCCGCCACCATGGCCACGTTGCACAGGAGGTTGAGGGCGGCCACCACCAGCATCAGCCCGACCGCGAGGAAGATCATCGCCCGCTCCAGCGACAGCGCCAGCAGCAGGGGCCGGTGCAGCTCGTGCAACCCCTCCACGGTGAGACCGGCGGCGTTCTCCCCGAGGGCCCGCCTGACCCGCTCCGCGAGCGTCCACGGGTGGCCGGGATCGGACAGCTCGACGGCCTCCACCACCGGCCGGCCCCAGATCAGCCGCTGCGCCCGGTCCAGGGGCAGCAGCAGCACGCCGCCCTCGCGCCCGGGCACGGGCGGCCGCACCGCGTCCACCCGCACCCGCATGTGCACCGGGACCGGGCCCAGCGGCGTCAGACGCCGGCGGGGCGAGATGACCTCCACCGTGTCCCCCGGGGCGATGCCCAGCCGCGCCGCCAGGATCGAGTCCATGGCGGCGCGGGTGACGTCGGAGCGGCCCTCGACGGGCGTCGGCACGGCGTCCGCCACCGGCCCGGCCAGGCACGTGGAGCGCACGACCTCGACGACCTTCACCCCGGGCAGCTCCCGGCGCAGCTGCGACGCCAGCTCGGCGGCGCGCGGGATGACCCGGCCCCGCGCCGCCGTGATCCTGGCGTGGGCCGTGCGCGCGATCAGCTCCCGGCGGATGGTGGACTGGAACCCCTCGAGCAGGGAGAGGATGACGATCAGGGCGAGCACGCCCAGGGCCAGGCTGACGAGCGAGATCGCCGTCACCGTCGCCACGTGCGTCCGGCGTCTCAGGCCGGTCAGGTAGCGCCGCGCCAGGAAGAGCTCGGCGCTCACCGCTTCATTCCACCTCTCGCGGGCGGAGCAGCGGGAAGAGGATCACGTCCCGGATCGAGGCGCGGTTGGTCATCAGCATCACCAGCCGGTCGATCCCGATGCCCTCGCCGCCGGTGGGCGGCATCCCGTACTCCAGGGCGAGCAGGAAGTCCTCGTCCACGGTCCCGCCCGAGGTCCGCGCCTGCTCCTCGAACCGCCGCCGTTGCTCGATCGGATCGTTGAGCTCGGTGTAGGCGTTGGCGATCTCCATCCCGCCCATGAAGAGCTCGAAGCGCTCCACGATCTCGGGGTCGTCGGGCCGCGACTTGGCCAGGGGCGAGATGTCGCGCGGAAAGTCGATGATGAACGTGGGATCGATCAGCCGCGGCTCGGCCGTCACCTCGAAGAGCTCGGCCAGCAGCTTGCCGTCCGAGCGCTCCGCCACCCGCTCCACGCCCAGCGCCTCGGCCGCCCGCTCCATTCGCGCGCGATCCTCGAGGTCCTCCGGCTCGAGATCGGAAAACTCGAGCACCGCGTCCCGCAGGCTCAGGCGCCGCCAGGGTCGATCGAGGTGGATCACCTCCCCGCCCCAGGGCAGCTCGAGGCCGCCGGCGGTGGTCTCGGTGAGGCGGCAGATCATCTCCTCCGTGAAGTCCATCAGAAGCTCG
The DNA here is from genome assembly GCA_964644635.1 of uncultured Thermoanaerobaculia bacterium. Classification (GTDB taxonomy): domain Bacteria; phylum Acidobacteriota; class Thermoanaerobaculia; order Thermoanaerobaculales; family Sulfomarinibacteraceae; genus CAZXXL01. The sequence continues at coordinate 18,682 of CAZXXL010000026.1, forward strand.
TAGTCCGCGTAGGCCCAGTAGAACTCGAGCATGGTGAACTCGGGGTTGTGCCGGGTGGAGATGCCCTCGTTGCGGAAGTTGCGGTTGAGCTCGAAGACCCGTTCGAAGCCGCCGACGAGGAGGCGTTTCAGGTACAGCTCCGGCGCGATCCGCAGGTAGAGGTCCATGTCGAGGCTGTTGTGGTGGGTGACGAACGGCCGCGCCGTGGCGCCGCCGGGAATGGGCTGCATCATCGGCGTTTCCACCTCGATGAAGCCGTGCTCCTCGAGGAAGCGCCGGATCCCGGAGATCAGACGGCTGCGGGTTTCGAACTCGGCCCGGGACTCGGGGTTGGCCAGCAGGTCCAGGTAGCGCTGGCGCGCCCGGGCCTCGCGGTCGGCGAGGCCGTGGTACTTCTCGGGCAGCGGCCGCAGCCCCTTGGCCAGCACCTCGAGCGCGGAGACGGCGAGCGTCAGCTCCCCGGTGCGGGTCCTGAACGCCTCGCCCTCGACTCCGATGAAGTCGCCGAGATCCAGCAGCTTGAAGACCTTCCACGCGGTCTCGTCGAGGCGATCCCTGCGCAGGTGGAGCTGGATCTTCGCCGCGCCGTCCGAGATGTCCACGAAGGCGGCCTTGCCGTGGCCGCGGATGGCGCGCACCCGGCCCGCGGTCCGGGCGGACGGCGGATCGGCGGCCAGCTCCTCCGCGCTCAGGGGATCCAGCCGTCCCCTCAGGGCGCTCACCGGCTCGGCGCCGCGGAAACGGCGGGGGTAGGGATCGACGCCCGCCTCCCGGAGCGCCGCGAGCTTGGCCCGCCGGTTCTCCACCAGCTGTTCGATGGGTTGCTGGGTTTCCTTGCCGCTCACGCGAACCTCCAGAAGGCGGGTGATTGTAACACGGTGCCGCCGCCGCTCCCGGGCGGAAAACCCCGGCCGCAAGGCGGCCTTCAGCGGGCCTTCCCGCGCCCGCCGGCCCCGGTTTTCGGGCCCGTCCGGAGCGCCCGCCGGAGCGCCTTCAGTTCGCCCGGCTCGAGGTCCCGGAACTCGCCCGGGCGTAGCTCCGGATCGCGGATCGGGCCGATCGCGATCCGCCGCAGGCGTTGCACCGGGTGGCCGACGCGGAAGAAGAGCTCCCGCACCTCGTGCGTCCGCCCCTCGGCGACCTGCACCCGCCACCAGCTGTTGCCGGCCCGCGGCGTCACCCGCTCCCGGCGCACCGAACGCGGCCGGACCAGCCTGCCCTCCACCCGGGCGCCGCGGCGCAGGCGCGCGAACTCACGCTCGCTGAGGTCACCCTTGACCTTCACTAGGTACTCGCGGACCAGGCCGTAACGCGGGTGGGTGATCCGCGCCGCCAGCTCGCCGTCGTTGGTGAGGATGATGAGGCCCTCCGACTGGTAGTCCAGCCGTCCGACGGGGAACACCCGTTCCTTGACGGCGCCCCGCACCAGGTCGATGACCGTCCGCCGCTCCTCCGGATCCTCGCAGGTGGTCATCACGCCCCGGGGCTTGAACAGCAGGATGGTGCGCGGCCGCTGCGGCGCCGGCAGCCGCTTTCCCCGGACCTTGATGTGGTCCTTCTCCGGGTCGGCCCGGTCACCCAGCCGGGCCACCCGGCCGTTGACCGTGACCAGCCCGTCGCGAATCAGCTCCTCGGCGTCCCGGCGCGAGCACAGGCCGCTGCGGGCGATCAGTTTCTGGAGTCGTTCGGCAGGCATGGGGCGACCCTCCACGGGAAATTCCGCCTCCCGGCGGGGCCGCAAGCATACGCCGCCTTCCCGCCCGGCGCAACGCCCGCGGCGCCGGGAGGAACGATCCGGGAGCGCGCTCCAATGCTGTCAGGGATCGCCACGTCGCCGTGAGACAGGGAAGCTCTGCTTCCCGCCGTCGAACGGCGTCCCGAGCGAGGGCCCGCCAGGGCCGGAGCGAAGGGACCCCCTCACGCCGGGAGCGCGCCGGGGAGCAGTGCCCAGCGCGCTCCCTCCTCCCTTTGTCATTGCGAGGAGCGAAGCGACGAAGCAATCCCACCACGATC
>CAZXXL010000027.1:0-20631 GCA_964644635.1 uncultured Thermoanaerobaculia bacterium
GCGGTGGTCAGCCCGGCGGCGAAGTCCAGCAGCCCGGCCGTCGTCATCCCGGCGAGCTCCCGGCGGACGTCGCCCTCCCCCTCTCCGGCGGCGGCTTCCGCCTCCAGGAGCGGACGGCCGTCCCGCTCCAGCCGCACCAGGTTGGTGTGGAGCCCCTCGATCACCGCCCGGCCGGACCCGCCGGCCCCCGACACCGTGCAGTCGACGAAGAGCTCGCCCCGGCCGGGATCGACCTTGACCGAGATCGCCCCGGCCTCGATCAGCCGCCCGGCCTCGATGAGGGTCGCGTCGGTCACCTGCTCGAAGACCTCCAGCTTGGCGTCGGGGTTGGCCAGGAGGGCGCCGAGGGCGGCGGCCCAGAGGATGCCGCTCCGGTGGCCGGAATGGGGAATCCCCACGGCGAAGCAGTTCTTGTACATCCGCGGGTCGCACACCACCCTCACCTCGGACATCGGCCCCGCGGCCTGGGCGGCTGCCGACGAGGCGGCGAAGGCAATGCACGCCGGCTCCGTGCATCCCAGCGCCGGCCGCCACTCCCGGGCGAGGTACTCCGAAAAGGTCGTCATCGGTCCTCCCGCCGCGATGATACAGGACGGTGTACAGGGGCCGCGGATTCCGGCTCCGCCGGGGCTTTTCCTCGGCCCGTCACCTTGGTATGCTTCGTCCGTGAGCGGGGAAGCGGGGTCGCGCCGCGTCGTGGTGGTGGATGATTCACCCCTCCAGTGCGCCGTCTGGCGCCATTTCCTGGAAAACCGGTACGGCGAGCGGGTCGCGGTGGAGACCTACACGAGGCCGAAAGAGGCGGTCCGCCATCTCTCGCCGGACATCCACCTCATGCTGCTCGACTGGGAGATGCCGGAGATGGACGGCAGGTCGGTGGTCGCCGAGGCGGAGCGCCGGGGCGTCGATCTCAAGCGCATCATCATCACGTCGGCGCACCCCGCCGAGGAGCTGCACGACGAGTTCGACGGGGTCGGCTGCCTGGCCGTCATCGAGAAGTCCGAGCCGGAGCAGCAGGCCGCCTTCCTCATGATCCTCGACTCGATCATGAAGCGGTAGACGCCCGGCCCCCGCCTCAGCCGGGGGTCTGGAGGACCTCGGCCAGGGTTCGCGCCAGCTGGGCGAAGGTGTACGGCTTCTCCAGGTAGGTGATGTCGTCGCGGAGCACGAAGCGGTGATGGACCACGTTCTCCGTGTACCCCGACGAGAAGATGAAGCGGATCCCGGGCGCCGCCTCGCGTACTCGTTCCGCCAGCTCGCCGCCGCTGATGCCGGGGAGCACAACGTCGGTGAGCACGACGTCCACGGCGGCCGGATCCCGGCGGACGACCTCCAGGGCCTCCTCGCCCGTCTCGGCCTCCAAGACCGCGTAGCCCAGCGCCTCGAGCATCCCGCGCACGCCCTCGCGCACGCCCGGGTCGTCCTCCACCAGCAGCACGGTCCCGCTCCCCGTCGGGGCCTCGTTCTCCTCCACCAGGCTTTTACCGGGCGGGGTCGGCTCCCGGTCGACGAGGGGCAGGTACACCTTGAACGTCGTGCCCCTGCCGAGCTCGCTGTACACGTTCACGAAACCGCCGGCACCTTCCACGATCCCGTACACCGTGGCCAGGCCGAGGCCGGTCCCGTGCTCGCCCTTGGTCGAGAAGAAGGGTTCGAAGATCCTCGCCATGGTCTCGTGATCCATGCCGGTACCGGTGTCGGTGACGGACAGCCGGGCGAACCGCCCCTCCGTGGCCCAGGGGTGGCCGCCGACGTACTCGTCCGAGAGCTCCACCGGGTCAAGGTCGATGAGGAGCTCGCCGCCGTTCGGCATGGCGTCGCGGGCGTTCGCCGCCAGGTTGAGCACCACCTGCTCGAGCTGGCCGGGATCGATCCTGCACACCAGGGCCGCTTCGGGAACCCCGATCTCGCAGCGGACGTTCTCGGGCAGGGCGGCGCGGACGGTCGGCTCCACCCCGCGCAGGACCCGGGAGAGGTCGACATGCTCCGGCTCCACGGTCTGGCGCTTGGCCACGGTCAAGAGCCTTTTGATCAGGTCCGCCCCCCTCTCGACCGCATGGCGGATGGCCCGGACCTGGGTGGTGTGTCGATCGCCTGCCGCCCGGTCGATCACCTCGGCCGCACCCTGAATCGCCATCAGGAGGTTGTTGAAGTCGTGGGCCACGACTCCCGCCATCTGGCCGACCGTCTCCATGCGCTGGGCGAGCTGCAGGCGCTCCTCCAGCCGCCGCTCCCGGGTCACGTCCCGTTGCACCGCGACGAACGCCGTGATGGCGCCGCGATCGTCCGTCACCGGGGAGATCACGGCCTCCTCCTGGTAGAGCTCGCCGTCCTTGCGGCGATTGGTAAACGTGCCCCGCCACACGCCGCCGGTGGTGATCGTCTCCCAGAGCTCCCTGTAGAACGCCTCGTCGTGAACCCCGCTCTTGAGGATGCGCGGGTTGCGGCCGACGGCCTCCCGTTCCGCATAACCGGTGATCCGCTCGAAGGCCGGGTTCACGTAGAGGATGGTCCCGTCGGGATCCGTGACCATCACGCTCTCGGCCGCGTTCTCCACGGCGCTCTCCAGGAGCCGTCGTTGCCTTTCGGCCTGCCGCCGGTCCGACACATCCCGGACCGAGGCGAGGACGAAGCGCTCCCCGGCGAGCTCCACCGCGGACAGGGCCACGTCGCAATCGAGGTCTTTCCCGTCCGCGCGACGCAGCCGCCACTCGAAGACCTGGCCCCGGCCGGCCAGCGCGGCACGCATCCGCTCCTCGGCGGCCTCCCGCGAGTCGCGCCCGTCCGGCTGGCGGGGCGGAGAGAGCTCCCATGGGCGCGCTCCCGCGAGCGCATCGTGATCGACGCCGAGAAGCTCCGCGGCCGCCGGGTTCGACGCGCGGATCCGCTCCCCTCCCAGCAGGAAGAGAGCGTCCCGGCTCTGGCGCCAGACCGCGCTGTAGATGGCCGCGCTGGCGGCGACCAGCCGCTCGCTGTGGCGAACCCGCCTGCCGGCCAGCAGCAGCCCGACGACGCCGAGCAGCCAGCCTCCCGCGATGGCGGCCAGCTCCGCGAGGAGAACCTTCCACCGCTGCCGCCGATAGGGCGCCACGGACACACCGAGGACCGACGCCCCGACCACCGTGCCCTCGCGTCCCTTCCACCCCGGGTGACACTCGACGCACCGCCGCCCCACCCGGACCGGCGCCGCGTACAGGATCCTCCCCGCCTTCTCGTCGTGCACCACGACCCGCCGGGCCCCGGCGGCGAGCCGCGACAGCGCCCGGGACTCCCACCCCCGCGGGGCGTAGCGGCCCTCGCGGGCGCCGCTCCCCACGAGGCGGGGAATCGCACCCTTCCAGCCCGTCAACACTCCCTCGTTCCCTTGAAAATGAATGGGGGCGATCAGGGTGAGCCGGCGGCCGGAACCGGTCACGGCGCCGCTGTCCGGGTCGCCGGCAAGGTCCGGATCCGGGCGGACACCGGTGTCCTCGCGAACCCACACCCCGCCCAGCCTTCCCACCCACCGGCGCAGGGTCTCCGCCCGCTCGACCCGCGTGACCGCTTCCCTTTCCGCCGCCGCCCACACGATCCGCCGGTTCTGGGAGACGGCGAGCCAGGCCAGGGCCGCGGCCACAACCGTCCAGGCGAGCAGGATCCCCGGCCCAGCCTTCCGGAACCCAGCGCCGGCACGCCCTTCCCGGTCCTTCTCGCCGCTGTCCGAATGCCGCATCGTCCTCCCTTTGCAGAGGAGCCTGCTCAGGATCATTATCGAAGATCATCGTCGATTTGACAATACCTCTATCAAGAACGACTCGCCGGCGTCTCTTCCTGCGACACCCGGCTCCCGGGCGTGGCGGGGGTCAGCTCCCGGGCTGCCGGGAACTTTTTCCGGCCGGCTTGCGTATCAACCGGTGGGAGGTCGCCATGATCGAGGTCTTCACGCTCATGATGCTCACCGGGCTGGTGCTGGGACTGATCGCCGTTACCGCCCTCATCTTCAAGGTGCTGTTCAAGATCCTGCTGCTGCCGCTCTTCCTCGCCGCGTGGGCGGTCAAGGGCGTGGTCCTCCTGGCACTCGGGATCCTCGGCCTGGTGATCCTCGGACCGCTCGTCCTCGGCGTCGGCCTGGTGTTCGTGCTCCCCCTGTTGCTCCTGGCCGGCCTGGTCTGGGGCGCGGTCACCGTCCTCGCCTGACGGCGCCGCGGGACGTCATCACCCGCGGCTGTACGTGCCCATCAGCTCCGCCTTGGCCAGGACATGACCCTCCATGGCACGCAGGAGCTCCGCTTTGCCGGTGGCCGCCGGGAGGTCGAGGGTGATGTCGAGGGCGTAGAGCTTGAAGAAGTAGCGGTGTGTTCCCGACGGCGGCGCCGGTCCCCCGTAGCCGGTCCGGTGCCAGCTGTTGCGGCCCTCCACGGCGCCCGACGGCAGGCGGCCCTCCGGAATCTCCCGGGTAGCCGCCGGGATGTTCCAGACCACCCAGTGCACCCACGTGCCCATGGGCGCGTCCGGGTCGTCCATGATGAGCGCGAAGGACGCCGTCCCCGGCGGCGGATCGCCGATCGTAAGCGGCGGGCTGACGTCGGCGCCGTCGGCCGTGAACCTCGGCGGAATGGGCTTGCCGGCGGCGAATGCCGGCGAGGTCAGCGTGAACGAAGCCATGGCGGCCTCCCCCGTGTTCCCGTGGCCGGCCGGCCCGGACGCGGCGGGTGCGCTCCCGCCGCTCCCCGCGCAGGCGGGACCGAGCCCCAGGCCCAGCACGGCCGCAGCGACCATGAGTTTTCGCATTGCCGCTGTCATGGTCCGATTATACCGCCGTCCCGCCGCGGCCGCGCCGCCTTCGCCGCCACGCCGCGAGGAGGACCACCACGATGACCGGGAAACCCGCCATGGCCAGCACCTGCGTCCAGCCCGCAGTGAGGAGGATCTTGTGCAACAGGCCGGCGTGGCGGCCAGCGGTGGCCGGGATCCCGCCGGTGACCTCGGCGATGTGGTGGAGCACGTCCACCGCGAGCGAGGCCTTGGGAATCTCCTGGTGGCAGCCGAGGCACAGGCCCTGCCGCTCGAGCAGCCCGCGTTCCGCGCCGTTCAGCGGCCGCGAGAGCTTGAAGTGATGCCCCACCGTCTGGAGCTGCCGGCCGGCCTCGGTCACCACGCGCGACCAGTCGGCGACGAGCCCGGGGATGGGCTCGATCTGCGTGCGGGCCTTCGCGGCCAGAATCGTGCCGTCCGGGGCGGCAAGGTCTACCACCCGGCCCTTTTCCCACGAGCCGGTGTCGCGGCCGCCGTCGATCCCGTACCCGGCCGCCTTCGGGTCCGCGTGGCACGACTCGCAGCTCCGCGCCTCGCCGGTGGTGTGCGGCTGGACCGGCGCCATGTCGATGGCGAGCTGGCCCGCGGCGCCGCCGCCCTCGGTTCCCGGCGGCGTCTTGAAGATGTGGCTCTTGATGACCGTCTTGCCGTCCGGGCCGACCACGGTGTAATTCACCTGGCAGCCCGGGATGAGGGGCGTGATCCGCCCCTCGCCGTTGACCCCGAGGGCGGGGTTCTCCCAGCGGAGGTAGGACCGGGTCTCGGTCACGTGGCCCGGGATCATCAGGCCGGCGCCCTCCGGATCCCGCGCATCCCGCCGGTGGCCGGGCCGGGCATGGGCATGGCCCGCCGCCACCCAGTCGTAGCCCCGGGCCTTGCCCGAGTAATCGATCCTGACGTGGCAGCCGTAGCACTGGGGGGCCCAGCGGGCGTGGCACGAGTAGCACTCCATCCGGCCGATGTGCTTCGGGATCGACACCATGGCGACCTTGGCGTCGAGGTTCAGCTTGCCGGTGTCGGCCAGCAGCTTGAGGGGTTCAAGCTCGAGGTCCTCGCCGCCCGCCGTGTGGACGATCACCCGGTCGCCGCGCCGAACCACGTTGCCCAGAGGATTGCCGCGCGCCGAGAGCAGGTAGCCGTCCTCGGGCGGATAGACCGTCCCCCTCCGCTGGAAGTCGAGGAGTTTGGTTGTGACGCCCCGCGGGGAGTCGCCGAGCGCCCGCCCGAACTCGTCGCCGTAGCCGAGGGGGAGCTCCCACGGGTAGCGTGTCGGGGTTCCGTGGCAGTCCGTGCACTCGATCTCGACGGACGCCAGCGTGGTCCCGGCGAGGAACCCGTCGCCGTGGACGTCGAGCGTGGTGTGGCAGTCCTGGCAGACCATGTGGTACTTGGTGTAGTGAACATCGGCGTGCATTGACAGGTAGTGCTTGGTGTGCAGCTTCGGCTGAGGGGCGCCACCGTCGCCCCAGGGCGAGCCGTAGGCCGACTCCATCAGGCCCTGGAACGAGACGCCGATTCGCTTGCCACGGTCGTGACAGGTGGTGCAGGTCTCCACCGGGATACCGCTGTACGTGTGACCGTGGACGGTGACCGTGGTGTCCCGCGTGGCCTGGATGGAGTGAACGAGGAGGTGCCCCGGCTCGCCCTTCGGGATCGTCGGATCGCCGCCCTCGTACAGCCCCTCGTTGCTGTACGGGATGTGGCAGGCCGAGCAACCCAGGCCGCGGTAGTCGCCGCGGGTCTGCCGGCCGCGGACGGCCAGGTGGCAGCGCTCGCATTCCTCGCGGATGTAGGTGAACGCGGCCGCGGCCGGGTTCGTCTCGACCACCGCCGGGTCCGCCGGAGCCCTGGGAACCTGGATCTCGCGATCGGGGAAGGCCTGCGGCTCCAGCGCGGCCAGCTTCTCCTTGTACGCGCGGTAGGCGTCGGTCCCCAGGCGGGCGTGGGGATCGGACGGGTTGGCGACGTCATAGTTGGCCCAGAGGGCCTTGTACCCCGTCAAGGCCCCGGCGCTCCAGGCCACGCCCTGGATCTTGCCGGCCTCGGTCATCATCAGGCTCTGCCACTGAACGCGCACCTCGGCCCGGTGACACCGCCCGCAGGTCTTGTCGTTGATCCACGGGCTGCCCGGGTCGGGATAGAAGACGCCGCCGTGGGCGGCACGCTCGGTCTTCGCCCGCGGATTCCCGCCGTGGCAGACGACGCACCCCGCCGGGTCGCCCATCGTCCGTCCCAGGGCCTGGATCTGCTTCATCATCCGGGAGTCCGCCGGCCGGATGCTCTCGATTCCCCGGTGGCAGGCGAGGCAGCCGCTCGCAGCCGGCGGGACGGTGCCGCCCGAGGCGGAAACGGCTCCGGCCAGGAACACGCCCATCGCGGCGCGGGCCACCCTGCGCCACGAAGGCCCAAGAGGACGATTCGGAAACATTCTCGCCTCCCGGTTCTCGATGATACTCCCGTCGTCGGTGTACGATCATGCCTCGGAGAACGGATGGATCGCGACACGCTCCCGCCGGCCGCCGTCGCCCGCTACCTCGGGCGCATCGGGGTCGAGCCGCCCGCTGCGGCGGACCGCATGGAGCTTGCCCGCCTGCACGCGGCCCACCTCGAGGCGGTCCCGTTCGAGAACCTGGACATCGCGCTTTGCCCCCGGCCCATCGAGCTCGACCTCGAAACGCTCTTCGACAAGATCGTCGTCCGCAGGCGCGGGGGATTCTGCTACGAGCTCAACCTGCTCTTCGCCGCCCTGCTGCGGTCACTGGGGTACGCGGTGAGCATTGTCTCGGCCCGGGTGCGGACCGCGGACGGCGGCTTCGGCCCCGAGTTCGATCACATGGCGCTCGTCGTCGATCTCGAGGAGCGCTGGCTGGCCGACGTCGGCTACGGGGACGGCTTCCGGGAGCCGCTCCTTCTTGAGCCCGGCCGGCTGCAGGAGCAGCGCCTCGGCGCCTACCGCCTGCTCCGGACGGGCGATGCCTGGAGCATGGAATTCCGTCAGCCCGGCGGCGGCTTCAGAACGGAGTACCTATTCAGCCTCGGGCCGCACCGCCCCGCGGAGTTCCTGCCCATGTGCGCCTACCACCAGACGTCGCCCGACTCGCCCTTCACTCGCGGCCTGGTCTGCTCCCGGGCCACGCCCGAGGGCCGGGTGACCATCGCCAACGGCCGCCTCATCCGGACGGCCGGCGGGGTTCGCCGGGAGACCCCCATCGACGGCGACCGGGAGCTTGCCAGGCTGCTGCGCGAGCACTTCGGCATCGAGCTGCCGGAGCTCCCGCCCGGCCCGGAGACCGCGGCGCCGTGAGCCGCCCCCTGGTCATCGGCCATCGCGGCTTCCGCGCCCGCTTCCCGGAGAATCGGGTCGCCGGGGTGCGTGCGGCGCTGGCGGCGGGCGCCGACGGCGTCGAGGTGGACGTCCGGCTCAGCCGCGACGGGATCTGGGTCTGTCACCACGACGTCGAGGACCACGGGGTCCGCGTGGCCGACCAGCGCTGGGCCACCCTCCGGGGCCAGGCGGTGGCCACCCTCGAGGACGTGCTCGCGGAGGTTCCGGGCGATCGCTGGCTCTTTCTCGAGATCAAGCCCCTCCCCGCCGACGAGCTCAAGCGCGGGGGCGGGGAGCTCGCCCGGTTGATCAGCCCGCGGGCGTCCCTGACCCGCGTGCTCAGCTCCTCGGAGGCGGTCCTCGCCGCGGTCCGGGACCTGTTGCCCGCCTGCCCGCGATCCCTGGTCTTCCGGGACATTCCCGACGACCTCCATTGCCGCGACCGCTCCCTGTCGCCGTTCCACCGCCGGGTCGAGCGCCTCCTCGCCACCGGCTGCGAGCTCCACCCGTGGACGGTCAACCGGCCCGGCCGCATCCTGACCCTCGCCCGCTTCGGGGTCGCGTCCATCACCTCGGACGATCCCGAGCTCGCCCTGGAGATCCTCTCGGGGCGGTAGAATGGGCCCAGGACGAGCGAGGTGCGCCATGGACAGCGGGAGATCGACACGGTGGCATCGTGCGGTGCGCCGGCTCCGGCGCTCGGGCGCCTGGCTGCTCGCGGCCGGGACGTTTCTCGGCGCCGCGCCGGCCGCCGCCCAGCAATGCGGAGAGGCCTGGACGCGGCCGGTGGTGTGCTCCTTCACCCTCCTCGGCCGCACCGGACGCGAGCGGTGGCGAACCTACCGCCGCGGCGAGCGGATCCGGATCCCGGCCGGCACGAGCCTCGACCTGCGGATCCGGGCCTGGGACCAGAACGGCCGGCCCTTCCCCGACGAGCGGCTCCGCTTCGGCATCGACATCGACCCGAGCTGCGGGGACAGGCTTCGTCTCGAGCGTCTCGCCGGCGGCGGATGGCGGGTCGCGGCGGGCGCCCGCCACGGCCGTTGCCGGGCGGTGGCCTGGATTCCCGGGAACCTGAACCTGGACTTCCCGGTCACCTTCGAGGTGACGCCGCTGGCCGCCGCCGGCTACACGCGGGCCCAGGCGCGGTTCATCGCCCGCGCCCTGTACCTCGCCATCCTCGGCCGCGAGCCGGATCCCGCCGGCTGGGAGGCCGCCACGGCGGAGATCCAGCGCGGCCGGCTCGCCGCGGAGGTGCGGGCCATGCTGGCCAGCTCCGAGTTCCGGGCGCGGGCGCGGCGGCTGAGCCCGTCCGAGCTGTTGGACGGGTACTACGCCGGCCTTCTCGGCCGGCCGCCGGACTCGGAGGGCGTTCGGACCTACCTGCGCCGGGTGGAACGGGGGCGTTCCGCGGACGTCATCCTGCGGATGGTGCGGTCCGAGGAGTTCGAGCGGCGCCTCCTCGCCCGCAGCGGCCCGGGCGCCCGCGCCCGCCGGCTCCTTCGGCGCAACCGCTGAGAACCGTCCGCGAGCCCGAAACACCGCCGCGGCGGGCGCCGCCGGCGTTGGAAAAACCGGGCGTGGCACGGTAGCCTGTGGCCTGAAAACCGAAGAGAGGGTCGTGCATGAGTATCGGCAACATGTGGAAGCGACCGGAGCTCCGCTTCTTGGTCTCGTTCCTGGTCATTCTCGCCGTCGCCTTCACCCTGGTGGCGCTGCGCCCCGTGAATGACGCCGTGGTGGTCCCCTACACCACCTGGATCGCCCGGGTCTCAGGCCGCCTGCTGGCCCTGTTCGGCGAGCCCATCACCGTGCGCGGGTGCTCGCTGGTCTCGCCGCGCTTTTCCGTCACCATTTACAACGGCTGCAACGGCCTGATCGCCACCCTGATTCTGGTCTCCGGCGTCCTCGCCTTCCCGGCCACCTGGTCCGCCAAGGCGCTCGGCGTCGCCGGGGGCATCGTCGCCATCCAGGCGATCAACTTCGTGCGCATCATCTCGCTCTTTTACATCGGGGTCTTTCTTCCCGGGTACTTCAACCAGGCGCACATCTTCATCTGGCAGTCCATCGTCATCCTCTTCGGCGTCGCCATCTGGATCCTCTGGGCCCGGCGCTTCGGCCGGATCGCGAGGCAGGATGGCTGACGACGCCGCGCGTTTCGTGCGCCGCCTTCCTCTGGCGTTCCTCGCCGGCCTGGTGATCTGGCTCCTCCTGCGGCCGGCCCTGGACGGCGGCACCTGCGCCTTCTCCCAGCTTTTGGTTCGCTCCTTCGAGTACCCCCGGGTCACCCGCCTGGTGCCGGTGGATCACCGGGCCGAGGTCCACCGCTCCGATTTCCGCGCGGACTCCACGATCCCCACCGTGCCGCTGACTCCCGTGCACTTCAACACCATCGTCCTGCTCGCCCTCTACCTGGCCCTGCCCAGGCCGTTCTCGCGGCGGCAGCTCGAGCGTCTCCTGATGGGCTGGACGGTGCTCTTCCTGGTCCAGAGCCTGAACTTGGTCTTTCACGTCAAGTTCCTGTACGCCACCGCCCTCGGCGCATGGAGCCAGGCCCACTACTCGGCGTTGTCCCGCAACGTCTACGGGTTTCTCCAGTACTTCACCGATTTGCCGGGGCAATTCGGGGCGCCGTTCCTCATCTGGCTCGGCTTCAACTGGGACCGGGTCATCGCCCTCCTGGTGAAGACCGCCGACGGGAAGGCCCGGAAGAAGAGGCGCGGATGACCTATTTCTTCTTTTTCTGGCGCCGGAGATACCGGTAGTCCGGGATCTCGTACTCCTTCATCTTGGCGATCAGCGCCCCTCGGGAGAGGTTGAGGATCCGCGCCGCCTTGCTCTGGTTGCCGAGGGTCCGCTTGAGGACGCGATCGATGATGATCCGCTCGATGCCCGGAATCACGATCTTGAGATCGTCGAAAGCGAGCAGCTCCACCCCGGTGCCCTCCGCCGGCTCCTCGCCCGGCGCCGACGGGAGCACCGGCCTCAGGGGCACGTGACCGTGGACCATCTCCCCGTCCTCGGTGGCCGACACCAGCCGCCGCAGCTCGGCGACGAGCTCCGTCATCTGCCCCTCGAAGGGATGGGACAGCAGCGAGTTCAGGGTCTCGAGCTCGATCCCGCGGATCGTCTTGCCCTGCTCCGCGGCCATGGTGTTGAGCAGGTTGACCATGAGCAGGGGCAGGTCCTCGCGGCGCTCCTGGAGTGACGGAACCCGCATCAGATGGTGGTGGAAGAGGTTGAAGAGGTCGGCATCGAGACTGCCCTCGTTGACGAGCGCCAGGACGTCCTCGCCGGTAGTCGCCATCCAGCGGATGGTCGGCCCGAAGGCGGAGTCCACGTTGTACCGGATCGCCGCCGCCAGCTCCCGCTGCAGGGCCGGGGGCAGGCGGTGGACGTCGCGTACGATCAGGGCGCCCCCCCGGGCGCGCGCGATGGCGCCGCCCCGGGATGCCTCGTCGCCGCCGTCGCCCAGAAGCTCGGCCCGGAGCACCGCCTCGTCGCCCTCGCGCCCCTGGAAAACCTGGACCGGCAGGGGGCCCGTGGGGTGGAGCGAGGCGATCAGGGCCGCCACGGTCATCCGCCCGATCCCCTTCCGCCCGCAGATCAGGACCGGCTGGTACCCGCGCGCCGCCTGGAGCACGCCGTCGCGAAGCACCTTCACGCCGTTGGAGGTTCCGGGCAGCTGCTGCAGAATCGCCTCGCGGGCCGCGGCCTCCCACGGCCCGTAGAGCGAACCGGAGCTCTCCACCCGCTCCCAGTGGGTGGCCAGGAGTCTGGCCAGCTCGGCCAGCACCAGCTCGTCGTCGCCCCGGGTCTCCGGCGTCGTCTCGGCGAGCAGGTAGGCGAAGGCGTGGACCGGCGTGCCGTTCACCGGGTAGAGGAGGAACTCGCGTTTCTTGAGCCGGATGTGGGCGAACCGGCCCGGCGCTCCCAGCTCCTCGAAGGCCCTGGCGGGAAACCGTGGCAGATCGCTCGTCCAGGTGGAGGCAATGGGCTGGAAGCGGCCCTCCTCGTCGAGCCAGCTGAGCATGGCCTGCCGCCCCTGGAACACATTCTCGAACAGCGTCCGCAGGTGGGGCACGGGGTCGGCATGAACGCCGATCCGGAAGATCTCGACCATCTGACGCCGGGCCTCGGCCAGCCGGGAGGGCTCGCTATAGAGGACGAGCTCGCTCCGGCCCGTGCTGGTCGCAACCACGTCCTCGGCACCGGTGCCCGCCGGCGAGGCCTGCTCGACCACCGTGTCGAGGCTCCCGTTCTGGATCTCCAGGTCTTCCACGCCGGTGCCCTTGAAGACCAGCACCGCGGTGCCGATCTTGAGCCGATCCCCCACGTGAAGCACGCCGCGGGATCGGCGCTCGCCGTTGAGCACCGCCATCTGCCGCTTTTCGACCACGAAGGTCACCGTCTCCCCGCTCCGCTGCAGCTGCAGGTGGTGGGGAGCGACCCCGGGCGAGCGCAGCACGACGTCGTTGTCGCTGGCCGCACCAATCGAGATGGAGTCTTTGCTCAGAGAATAGGTCAGCTCCGAGCCGCCCCTGCCTTCAATCGCCAACGTCACCACGATGCACCCCCTGTCCGCCGGGCGGGCACTCGGATCCCCTACGTGGCGCCCTCGCCCACCGGATACCGCGTCGTGTCCCGATCCTCGACGTCAACAAGAGTCGTTTCTCCAACCTAAGATCTCAGGCGAACGACGACATTATCGCGTGCCCGCCGGACATTGTCAATTGTCCGCACATCCCTGCTGCGTTACGACCTGGCCGTTACTCCTGGAAACACGTCCCGGGTCAGAGCAGCAGGCCGCCCATGCGGGCCCCGAGCTCGACCAGCTCCCCGAGATCTCCGAGCGGCTCGCCCTCCCGGTCGCCGACCAACAGGCCTACCGTCCTCGACGCCGTGCTCAGCGGGATGACGACCACCCGGTCCGGCAGGCTCTCCACCCCGAGGACACGCGCCAGTTGGAGACGGGCCGCCGAGCCGGAATCCAGGGACAGGGCCGGCTCCCGCGAGCGGACGACCCTCTCGATCACGGCGACGCCGCGGGGGATGACCGCGTCCCTGGGGTTGAAGGGGTACCCGAACCCGGCCCGGCAACGCACCGATGTCTCCTCCACCGTCAGGATCGCGGCGCGGGTCAGGAACCCGGCCGCGAGCTGGAGCAGCACGCTCCATCCAGGGTTGTCGTCACGGCCGTGGAAGAGCAGGTCGACCAGCTCTTCCTCGAGGGCGGGGCCGCCGCCCCCTCGCCCCTCCGCCGCCGCGAGCTCGCGGGCGATCACGGCGGCGACCGCCTCGTGGAAGCGTTCCGACGTGCCTCCGCTGTCGGCCGCGGGCGCCGGCATCAAGAAGCGAACCCCGGCGAGCACCAGGCGGTGCACCCACACCGGGTCACCGAGGGGCCCGATCCAGATCACGGGGCGACTACGGGCCGCCGCCCGCTCCACCAGGGCGAGCCACGCGTCCTCCGCGCCGGCCCTGGCGGTGGCGAGGTGATGGTGGACGACGACGGCGTCCACCTCGTCCAGCGGCAGATCCTCGGCCCGCTGTACGACTCTGCCCTGCCAGCCCCGCTGCTTCCACCTCAGGGCCACGGTGCCGGTCCAGAGCCGCGGATCGGTCGTGACCACGCCGATCTGGGCGAAGAGCAGCTCGTCCGGCGCGTGCTCCTCGAGGTCGGCGAGCAGGTCGTCGATCGGATCGTCGGACGTGGTCACCGGGAGCATGTGGATCTTCGGCTCGGGGACCGGCTGCAGGTCCTGGAACTCGGAGGAGGGCGGAGCGTCGACATCCAACTCCGGGGCCGCGGGGCCATGAACCGCCCCGGCCGGGAAGACCGCCTCGGCCACCGCCGTCAACGGGACGCCGGCGGCGGGGGACGCGTGAGCGGGCCCCGGCTGGAAGCGGAAGCGGGCGGCCTTCGACTCCACGATCCGGCGGACCAGCGACCGGTCGGGCTCGGCGAAGCTCGGCACCGTGCCCCGCGCCAGCTCCAGCCGCAGCGAGCCGGCGGCGGACTCGAGCTCCAGCACGCCCGATGCGCGCGCCGCGGCCAGGATCCGGAAGAGGGCGGCCGGCGCGAGCTCCTCGAGACTGCCGGACAGCTTCCTCTGCATCATCCGGCCTCCACCGGCCGGCCCGCCTTCACCGCGATACTGCTCACCTGGCCGGCCGCGAGGTCCAACAATTGCCGCTCGGTCACCCGGCCGCCCACCCGGATCGTGAGCCGCCAGCGCCCCGGCCGGAGGTTCGTGAAGCGTCCGCCGGCTCGCAGGACGCCCCGCCGCAGCTCGCCCGACGGGCCGCGGAGCTCCACCCGGGCGGGGCCGGTCGCGTCCCCCCCCACCCTCCGGACCACGAGCTCGGCGCCCCGGTTCGGCCGCATCCTGCCGGCCGGGGTCATCGGCAGGGCCTCCACGGCCCCGCCGGAGCTCCCGATGAGCCGAATCCGCGGCAGCGCCGACACGGGGCCGGCGAAGACCACGTGGCGGGGTGTGATCAGCCACGGTCCGAGGGTGGGGTCCGCCGGCACCCAACCCGCGCCGGGCAGCCGGCACTCCAGCCAACGGTGGGCGATCGGCCCCCGCCGTCCCACCAGCACGCCGCTCACCGTTCGGGCCGGGAAGCCGAGGGAGCGGAGCAGGGCCACGGCCGCGTTGGCCAGGCCCGAGCACCGGCCCCGCCGGCGCCGTAACACGGACGCCGCGTCCTGGGGCAGCGTGTCATCGTCATCGACGCGGATCGACCGCATCGTCCAGCGCAGGATCTCCGTGGCGCGGGCGAACGCGTCCTGGCCCGGCCGCAGCCGGTCGAGGAGGGCGCGCGGCGGTTTGAACCATCCGGGCACTCCCGGGCGGGCGGCCCCCCGGGCGGCCGGGAAGGCGGCCGCGGCGGCACCGATGGGCCCGAGGTCGGTCCTCACCGTCACCAGGGCCGTGCCGGCGCCGGTGATGCGGACGGTCTGGCGAAAGCCGTTGGCGTCATGATCGACGGGGAGCATGGCTCCCGCGACGGTGTAACGAGCCTGCCGGGCCTGGACCGGAACGGCGGCGCACACCGCCAGGACCAGCACCGGGACGACGCGTTTCACGAGGCCCGTTCCCTCCTCTTGACGAAACCGTCGAGGACGCCGTTGACGAAGCGGCCGGAATCCTCCGAGCCGAAACGCTTGGCGATCTCGATGGCCTCGTCGATGACCACGGCGGCGGGCGTCTCGGGCCGGTCCATCAGCTCGTACAGGGCCAGCCTGAGAATGTTTCGGTCCACCGCCGCCAGGCGGTCGAGGCGCCAGTTCGCCGTCTGCCGGCCGAGCTCGCGGTCGATCTCTCCCAGCCGGGCGAGGGTGCCCTCCACGAGCTCGGACGCGAACCGCCTGACATCGGGGGCCGCTCCCTTCCACTCCTCGAAACCGGCCTCGATGACGGCCGCCGGGTCCCCCGTCAGCTCGTGCTGGTAGAGCATCTGCAGGGCAAGCTCCCTGGCCTTTCTTCTCGCCCCCACCGGCTAGGCCCTCCCCTCCAGGCCGCGGTAGAGCTGCGCCATCTCGATGGCCGCCAGGGCGGCGTCCCATCCGCGGTTGCCCAGCTTCGTCCCCGCGCGTTCCACGGCCTGCTCCAGGGTCTGGGCCGTGATCACGCCGAAGGTCACGGGGACGTCTCCGTTCATCGCCGCCTGGGCGACGCCCTTGGCCAGCTCGGCCGCGATGAGGTCGAAGTGGGCGGTTCCGCCGCGCACCAGGGTCCCCAGGCAGATGATCGCGTCGTACTCACCGGCGGCGGCGAGCTTGCGGGCGACCATGGGGATCTCCCACGCACCGGGCACCCGGACGACCGTGATGTTCTCCTCGGCTGCCCCGTGCCGGAGCAGGCAGTCGAGCGCACCGTCTTCCAGGCGGGAGGTCAGCGCCTCGTTGAACCGGCTCACCACCAGGGCGAACCGCAACCCATCCGCTTGCAGCATCCCCTCGACAATCTGCACGAGACATCTCCTTTCTCGAAAGACCATTGTACCCCGTCGCCGCGGCCGGGCCCACCCGGCCGGGACCGGGGGATGGGGACGGCGATGGATCCGTTCACCCGTCGTCTTCGACCAGGGTGTCCACCAGGGCCCAGAGATCCCTCGTCTCGCCCGCCTTCGCCCGGCGGATGTTGTACACCCCGGTACCGGCCGCCACCGGCTCCTCCTCCGCGCCCGGGTGGAAGGCCCGCAGCTCCACGACCCCGACGCGGTTTCCCAGGCGGATGACACGCCCCGTGCCCACCAGGTCCTCCGCCCGGGCCGGCCGCAGGTAGTCCACCCTGAGGTCGACGGTGGAGACACGATCGTAGGGCCCGATCTGCGACCAGACGGCGGCACCCCCGCAGGTGTCGAGAAGTGACGCCACCACGCCCCCGTGAAGCGCCGGGAGCTCCGGGTTGCCGATCAGCTCCGGCCGAAAGGGCACGACCATGCGCACCGTCCCGGCCTCGAGGGAGACGAATCGCATCCCCAGGTAGCCCACGAACGGGACGACCCGTTCGAAGAGCCGTGCGAGCTTTTGACACATCCGCTGTTTCATACGACGATACTCCTCGGAGTGGCGGGTTCCCCGGTCGCCGGCGCGAACCGGGGCCAGCGCGTCCATACTGCCACGACCCGGCCCGGGCAAAAAAGCGGGTCGAATATGACGCGGATCACAAGAACCCGCCATCTCCGGGTTGAGAATTGGAATAATGATGACGGACCGCTCCGGGCGTTGCGCGGGGTGGCCGCGCCACCTGCGGAGCCAGGTTCAAAAAGGGAGGTGTCGTGGGCACGAGGGATTCCGGGGGGAAGAGCCGAGAACGGCCAGGTCCGGGTGGCGGGAGGATCCTCCTGGTGGCCCTCGATCCGGTGATGGCGACGCGGGTCACCACGGGCCTGGCCGATCCCGACGCCCAGATCAGGCTCTCTCCGACCGGAGACCACGCCCTGCGCCTGCTCGTCGAGGAGCACTTCGACCTCGTGGTCTGCAACTATCCCCTGCCCCACCTGCTCCTGCGGCACTTTCTCAGGGAGCTCAGAAGCGCCGGCTCGGCCAGCCGCGATGCCGGGGTCATGGTTCTTTCCATCGCCGAGCTGGCCAGCGGCGCCAGGCGGTTCATCGGCCGCGGCGCGAACACCGTGCTCACGCGCTGGGCCCCCCTGTCCGAGATCCACCAGGCCGCCCGGAGGCTGCTCGGAATCGCCAGGCGGTACCCGGCGCCGCCGGCCACCCGGGTCGCGGTCACCACGCCCAACGGTCACCGGATCGCCGTCACCGAGGTGGCCAACATCTCCACCAGCGGCATGCTCGTCCGCTCCACCCAGAGGCCGGGCATCGGCGCGGAGTGCGTCACCGAGATCCTGTTTCCGGGCGCCGACGACCCGATCCGGGTACCGGCGCGGGTGGTGCGCTACGCCGACCCCGCCCGCGAGCAGGCCCACGGCTTCGCGCTGCAGTTCCTCGAAATCGACGAGACCGCCGCCGAGCGGATCGCCAGGCTGGCCCCGGACCACTGACGAGCCGTCACGTCTGCAACACGCCCTGCCGGAACGGCGGGATCTCGGGGTTGTGGGCGGCCGCGGCCAGGCTCCGGGCCACGATCTCCCGGGTATCCCGCGGGTCGATGATCTCGTCCACCCACAGCCGCGCGGCGCCGTACCGGGGATCGAGGGCCTTCCGGTAGCGCTCACGGATCTCCTCGAGCAGGTGCTGCTTCTCCTCTTCGGTCACGTCCTCGCCCCGGTTCTTGAGCTGGATGGCGAGGAGGGTCCGCGAGGCCTGCTCCCCGCCCATGACCGAGATACAGGCCGAGGGCCAGGCGTAGAAGAAACGCGCCCCGTAGGCCCGGCCGCACATGGCGTAGTTCCCGGCGCCGTACGAGTTGCCGACGAACACGGTGATCTTGGGCACGGTGGAGTTGGCGACCACGTTGACCAGCTTGGCGCCGTTCTTGATGATTCCCTCGCGCTCGGATTTGGAACCGACCATGAACCCGGTGACGTCCTGGAGAAAGAGCAGCGGGATCCGCTTCTGGTTCATGAGCTCGACGAATCGGGCCGCCTTGTCGGCGGCGTCCGAGTAGATCACGCCGCCGATCTGCATCTCCCGCTCCGCCGCTCCCAGCCCGCGCCGCCGGTAGACGATCAGGCGCTGGTTGGCGACGACGCCCACCGCCCAGCCGTGGATCCGTCCGGTGCCGCAGATGAGGCTCCTGCCGTAGGTCGCCTTGTACTCCGTGAGCTCGGAGCCGTCGAGGATCCGGGCCAGGATCTCGTAGGTGTCGTAGGGCCGGCCGCGGTCCACCGGCAGGATACCCAGCAGCTCGCCCGGGTCGTGCACGGGCTCCCGGGCCTCGGTCCGGTCGAACGGCGCCGGCGCGGCAGGGGCCAGCTCGCCGATCCTCGCCCGGATGTGCTCCAGGGCGGCCGCGTCGTCCGGGAAGCGATCGTCCACCACCCCCGAGATGTCCACCTGGACCTCGGCGCCGCCCAGGGCCTGGTTGTCGATGGTCTCGCCGATGGCCGCCTTCACCAGGTGGGCGCCGGCGAGAAAGATGGTGCCGGTGCCCTCGACGATCAGCGCCTCGTCCGACATGATCGGCAGGTAGGCCCCGCCGGCCACGCACGAGCCCATGATGGCGGCGATCTGGTACACGCCGGCCGCCGACAGACGGGCGTTGTTGTAGAAGGCGCGCCCGAAGTGGTCGCGATCCGGAAAGATCTCGTCCTGCATGGGCAAAAAGACGCCCGCCGAGTCCACCAGGTAGATGATCGGGAGCCGGTTCTCCAGCGCGATCTCCTGGGCGCGGAGCACCTTCTTGCAGGTCATGGGGAACCAGGCCCCGGCCTTCACCGTGGCGTCGTTGGCGACGATGACGCACTCGCGGCCGCTGACCTTGCCCAGGCCGACCACCACGCCGGCCGCCGGGGCGCCCCCCCACTCCTCGTACAGCTCCCAGGCCGCGAACGAGCCCAGCTCCAGGAAGTCGGTGCCGGGGTCGATCAGCACGTCGATCCGCTCCCGGGCCAGCATCTTGCCCTTGGCACGCTGGCGTTCGGCGGCCCTCTCGCCGCCGCCCTCCACGATCTTGGCGCGCTGGGCCGTGAGGATGCGCAGCTCGTTGGACCAGTAGTCCAGGTTGGTCTCGAACGCGGTGTCGTGCGTGATCTTTCCACCCAGGATCTTCGGCATGCAACCTCCCCGCCCCGGTGGCGCCTGTCGCGATTGTAGCCCGGATTCCGGCGGCCGCCGCTCATTCAGGCCGGGTCCGGCAACGCCGCCGCCGCCCGCTCCAGCAAGGTGGCAAAGGTTTCGCCGTCATCCCGTTCCACGGCCCCGGTGAGCTCGCCGATGGCCGACGTGAGCGCGGCGTAGACCTCGCCGCGGTGCGGGTTGAGACGCTGGATGGCGAAGTACAGCGACGCGTCCTCGCCGAGCACCGAGCGCGAGGTGGCCACCTGGCGGCTGAAGGTGGTCGAGGCGACCCGGCCCAGCTCGGCGGGATCCAGCGCGGAGCGGGTCAGCGCCGCCCCGAAGAGCATCCCGCACAGGTGGGCGAGGCCGAGGACCCACCCCATGAGCCGGTCGTGCCGCTCGAAGGGCAGGCTGACGAGGTCGAGGTAGGGATGGCGGAAGACGTCGAGGATTCGCTGCCGTTCCTCCACCTCGTCGTCGAGCACCGCGTGGACCACCGTGAGCGGCTCGTAGGGGTTCTTCCCAGGCCCGAACATCGGGTGCAGGGAGATCGCCCGGATCCCCGCCCTCCGGAGCCGGTCGAGGGGACCGCGGAGGTGGGATTTCACCGACGCGATCTCGATGACCGGGCACTCCAGGCCGAGCCGGGAGATCTTCTCGAGAAGCTGTCCGGTTGCCTCCAGGGGCACCGCCACGATCACGCCGTCGTACTGCCCGGGCCGGGGCACCTGGTCCAGGGCGCCGTAGCGTCCCTCGGCCTCCGGCAGCTCGGCCCACGCCGTGTCCACCGCGTCCACCCGATGGCCGATGCCGCCGAGGAACCGGATCATCCAGCCGCCCATGGCGCCGCCACCGCCCACCACCAACATCCGGAGCCCCCCCGAGGCACGCAGGTCGACACCCACCCGGTGCTGCCGCTCCACCGAGCCCCGGATGATGGCGGCGAAGATCGCCTCCATCACGTCCGCGGTCACCCCGCACGCCTCGGCCCTCTCCCGGGCCCGGGAGAGCACGCGTTGCTCCACCTCCCGGACCACCACCGGGCGGCCCCGCTCGGCCTTGATCCGCCCCACCTCCGCCGCCAGCTTGAACCGCCGTTCCAGGAGCTCCAGCAGGCCCCGGTCCAGCCTCGCGATCTCGTCCCGCAGCTCCGAAAGTCCTGCGCTCATCTCTCGCCTCCGGCCGAGAGTCTACCAGCGGAGACGGGCCCCGGACCTTCCCCAAGACTCCCGAGACAACGATTCACCGCGCGCGTCGCCGTGGAGGGGCCGAGCGCAGGGAGCCATGGCAGCCGCTCCGCCCCCGCACTGTC
>CAZXXL010000028.1:0-20495 GCA_964644635.1 uncultured Thermoanaerobaculia bacterium
TGTGAGAGATGTGTGGCGGGGGGGTAAGTGCGAGCGGCGAGAGGGGGGGTGTGTGGGGGGGGTGGGGGGGGGGTGGGGGAGGGGGGGGGGGGGGGGTGGGGGGCGGCGCCTGTTGCGACGGCATGGCCACATTGTACGGGAGCGGCTGCGCGCCGGCCCGTGGTAGGCTACGCCCGTGCGGAGCTTCTTCCGGGTTCTGGGCGTGGCCAAGCGCCACGCGGGCTGGATCGTTGTCGCCCTGATCAGCATGGTGCTGGTGGCCTCGTCCACGGTCTTCGCCTACAACCTGATCCGCCCCATCTACGACAGCGTGCTCCACCCGGCCCCGGCCGCTGCGGCCGGCTCCGGGACCGTCACGGCCAAGGTGCCGATCCCGAAGAAGGGGTTCGTGGGCAGGCTCGACCGGGTGTCGCGCCGGGCGCAGGTCTGGCTGGGGCGTCTCGTCGGCAGGAGCCGGGCGACGGTGCTGGTGCTGGTCTTCCTGGCCATCGTGGTCAAGAACGTCTTCACCTTCCTCGCCCGCTACTCGGTGGCGCAGCTCGGCCTGGCGACCATCCGCGACCTGCGCGACATGATCTTCGACACCCTCCTCCGGCAGAGCCCGCGTTTCTTCCACGAGACGCCGTCGGGGATTCTGATCGCGCGGGTGGTCAACGACGTCAAGGTGATCCACGAGGCGCTGGCGGAGCGCTTCGGCGACCTGCTCCAGGACAGCCTGACCGTGATCGTCCTCATGATCTACATCTTCTCCCTGAACTTCCGCCTCGCCCTGGTGACGATGGTCCTGGCGCCGGTGCTGCTCGCGCCCGTGGTCCACTTCTCCCGCAGGCTGCGGAAGCGTTCCCGCCAGTCCCAGGAGCGGATGGGCGACCTGACGTCGATTCTCGACGAGACCGTCAAGGGGATCACCATCGTCCAGGCCTTCGGCATGGAGGAGTTCGAGTCGAAGCGTTTCCGGCGCGCCACGCACCGCCACTTCTGGGCCAACCTCAAGGCCCGCGCCATTCAGGCCGCCAACGCGCCGGTGATGGAGATCGTGGGCGCCCTCGGGGCCCTGGCCCTGATCGGCTACGCCTCCCACCAGATCTCGGCCGGGACCATGACGCTGGGGGATTTCTCGGCGTTCCTGCTCGGAATCTACGGCGCCTACAACCCGGTCAAGCGGCTCAACAAGTTCAACCTCGCGTTGCAGCAGGCGATCGTGGCCTCGGAGCGGGTCTTCGATGTCATCGACGCCCCCGTGGAGGTCCAGGACCGGCCGGGCGCGCGGGAGCTCGAATCCGTCGGCGACGGCATTCACCTCGACCACGTCTGGTTCGCTTACGAGGACGAGCAATGGGTGCTGCGCGACATCAACCTCGCCATTCCCGCCGGGGAGACGGTCGCCGTCGTCGGGCCGTCCGGGGCCGGGAAGAGCACCATCGCCGAGCTCATTCCCCGCTTCTGGGACGTGCAGCGGGGCGCGGTCAGGATCGGCGACCTCAACGTGCGGGACGTCACCCTCAAGAGCCTCCGCGGGCTCATCGGCCTGGTGACCCAGGAGACGGTTCTCTTCAACGATACCGTTCGCAACAACATCGCGTTCGGCCGCGACGACGCGCCCCAGGAGGCGGTGGAGGCCGCCGCCCGGGCCGCCTACGCCCACGACTTCATCATGGCCCTGCCCGACGGGTACGACACCGTCATCGGGGAGAGCGGCCTCAAGCTCTCCGGCGGCGAGCGCCAGCGCCTGGCGATCGCCAGGGCCCTGCTCAAGGATCCACCCATCCTGATTCTCGACGAGGCCACGTCGTCGCTGGACGCCGAGGCCGAGCGCATCGTTCAGAAGGCGCTCGAGAACCTCATGAAGGGGAGGACGACGCTGGTTATCGCCCACCGCCTGAGCACCGTCCGCAACGCCAGGACCATCGCCGTGCTCCAGCAGGGGCGGATCGTGGAGCGGGGCTCCCACGCCGAGCTGCTCCAGGCCGGCGGGGTCTACGCCCGCATGGTGGCCACCCAGGGTTTCGACGGCGGCGAGGAGGTGGCGGGATGAGCTGCTCGAGCATGACCGGGTTCGGGAGGGCCGCGGGGCCGTTGTCGGAGCGGTTCACCGTCGCCCTGACGGTGCGCTCGGTCAACCACAGGTTCCTCGATGTCCAGGTGCGGACCGGCCTGCGGGAGGAGGTGCCCGAGGTCGAGGCGGTCATCCGGCGCGCCGTGTCGGCGGTGGCGAAGCGGGGCCGGGTGGTGGTCCAGGCGGATTTCCGGCGCACCGCGCCGGCGCCGGCGGAGATCGCAATCGACCGCGAGGGCGTGCGCCGGCTGCTGGCCGAGATCCGCACCCTGGACCTTCCCGCCGAGGTGATGGCGCCGGTCACCCTCCGTGACCTGCTGACGGTTCCCGGCATCGTGACCACGGCCGAGGAGAGAACTGTCTTCACCGCCGGGGAGCTCGACCGGCTGGAGACGCTGGCCCGCGAGGCCATGGACGGCCTGGCGGCGATGCGGCTCGCCGAGGGACGGCGCCTGGTGGCCCAGATCGAGGCCGAGCTCGTGGCGCTGGAGGAGTTCCTCGACTGGTTTGAGCCCCGGATGACGTCGATCAAGGAGGAGCTCTTCGCCAAGTTGAAGATGCGGTTGGAAGGGATGCTGGGCGGGGAGGCGGGGGTCGATCGCGACCGGCTGGTGATGGAGGCCGCGGTGCAGGCGGATCGCTGCGACGTGTCCGAGGAGATGGTGAGGCTGCGCGGCCACGTGACCCAGTTCCGCAGCCGGCTCGCCGCCGGCGGGGCCGTCGGCCGGAGCCTGGATTTTCTCTGCCAGGAGCTGAACCGCGAGCTCAATACCCTCGGGTCGAAGTACCGGGACCCGGAGGCCACGGCGCGGCTCGTCGATGCCAAGAGCGCGGTCGAGAAGATCCGGGAGCAGGTCCAGAACATCGAATGATGCGGCAGCGGCGGAGTCTCAAGGGCCGGATCGTGCGCTCCATGGTGGGCGTGGTCGTGGTCAGCCTGGTGGCCAGCGGCAGCGCCCTCATCATGACCAAGCAGCGCTCGCTGGTCCGCTCGATGCAGGGATCCGCGCGCAACTTCGCCGCGTTGGTGGCCCTTCCCCTGGCCGCAGCGGTCAGCGATTGCCGGCAGACCGGCGACCCGGCCCTGTACCGGGCGGTGAGTCGCTACGCGCGGCTGAACCGTCACCTGGTCCGGGTCCGGGTGGTGGATACGGCCGGGAGGGTGTTGATGGACGCCGAGGTGCAGGCGGGCAGAGTGTCGCTGAAGACCTGCCCCCTGTCGGGCAGTCCTCCGCGCCGCGTACCGCTCGACCTGCGTAGGCTGGTCGGCGGCGATGCGCTGCATGCGGCGACCATCACGGTGCCCGGGAAGGGATCGTTCTACCGGGTCGTGGCGCCGGCCGTGGACGCCGCCGGCCGCCACGCGTACGCGCTCGTCGCCCTCTTCAGCTACCGGCAGGTCAACAACGAGCTCTTCCGCAGCGGTGCCGTGACGGCCTTCTTCCTGATCTGCGGCGTCTTCCTGTCGTACGTGGTCTCGGTGTTCCTGGCGCGGCCCATCACCCAGAGCGTCGAGGAGCTCCAGCGCGGCGTGCGGCGATTCTCGGCCAGCCGGTTCGACGAGCGGGTGGAGGTCCGCTCCGGCGACGAGATCCAGGATCTGGCCGAGTCGTTCAACGCCATGGCCGACCGGCTGCAGGCCTCGATCCGGGCCCTCGAGGACGCGTACGCGCGGCTGGAGTCACTGGACGAGGCGAAACGCGGCCTCCTGGCGAGCGTGTCCCACGAGCTCAAGACCCCGCTGACGGCGCTCCGCGGGTACCTCGAGCTGCTGGGCGACGGGCGTTTAGGCCGTCTCTCCGAACACGGCGAACGGGCCGTCCAGATCTGCCGGAAGAACGTGGACAGGTTGACGCGGAGGATTGAGGAGCTCGTGGAGCTGGCGCGGCTCGAGCGGGAAGGCGTGTCCGTGCCCGTCGAGCTCATCGACCTGCGAAGTCTCGTCGAGGGGATCGTCGACACGGTCTGGCCCCGGGTGGAGGAGAAGGACCTTTGGTGCTCGCTGGAGTCCACCGGGGACCTCGCCCCCGTGACGGGCAACGCCGAGTACCTGGAGCGGGCGTTCATGAACCTGATCGACAACGCCATCAAGTTCACCCCCGCCGGCGGGTCGATCCGGATCAGGCTCGAGAACAGTGAGATGGATGGGTTGCCCGGCGTTCTCGCCCGCGTGCAGGACACCGGGATCGGGATCCCGTCCGAGCAGCTGGCGGATGTCTTCGAGCGTTTCTACCAGGTGGACCAGTCGTCGAAGCGGCGCTTCGGCGGCATGGGCCTGGGCCTGGCGCTGGTCAAGCGGGCGGTCGAGCTCCACCGGGGACGCGTGTGGGCCGAGAGCGCCGACGGCGTCGGGTCGACGTTTCTCGTCTGGCTGCCCACGGCCGGGGGCGACGGTCCCCGGAAGGGAGACGGGGAGCCGCCGGGCTCTGGTACAGTGCGGCAGCGCGGCCCTGAAGACGGCACGGAGGGTCAGGAAACGTGAAGCGGATCTACGTCGTGGACGACGAGCCCGATGTCGTCGAGCTCCTGCGGACGGTGCTCGAGCTGGAGGGGTACGCGGTCGAGTCGGAGACCGACGGCAAGAGGGCCCTGCCGGCGGTGCTGGCCGACCCCCCGGATCTCCTCATTCTGGACCTCATGATGCCGGATCTCGACGGCATGGAGTTTCTCAAGCTGCTTCGCCTCGATCCGGCCGGCGCCCGGGTCCCGGTGCTTATCGTGTCGGCCAAGACCGGCCAGCTCGACCAGATGGGGAGCCTGCAAGTCGGCGCAAACGCGTACATCTGCAAGCCCTTCTCGACCCGCGAGCTGCTGGCTGAGGTCCGGCGGCTGGTCGGCGGGGACATCCATGACTGAGCCGATCCTGCCCTCCGACCCGGCCGAGCTCAAGACCAGGCTGCTCCAGTACCGGGCCAGCCTCTACGACCCCGGGACCGGGCTTCCCAGCCTGCCGGCCGTGATGGACCACGTGAGGAAGATGCTCGATACCCAGCGGTCGATCCAGGTCCTGGTGATCCGCATCGAGCAGGAGCAGAGCCTGGAGTCCATCGTCGGCTGGGAGCGGTACGACCTCCTCCTCAAGACCGTGGCCGACTACCTGCGCGAGAGCCTCGTGAGCTCCCTCGGCGTCGGCAGCGTCCTCTGCCAGGACCACGTTCGCGGCGACCGGTTCATCGTCTTCCTGCCCGACCGCCGGCGCACGGGGCGGCTCTTGGAGCTCGTCTCGGAGCCGATCGTCGTCCAGGGAGAGCCGGGTCAGGACAGCTTCACGCTCGGCCTGCGGGTGGGGCAGGGGGGCGTTCGCCCGCGGCCCTCGCAGCGCATCGAAAGGTGCATCTTCGCCGGGATCGAGGAGGCGGAGAGGGATTTCGACAGGAGACGGCAGGAGGTCGATCTCAACCGCCTTCGGGAGCTCCAGAAGATCCTGCGGTCCCGCGAGATCCGGATCCTCTTTCAACCCATCTTCAGGCTGCCGCAGCGGACGATCGTGGGCTACGAGGCGCTGTGCCGCGGCCCCGAGGGGTCGTACCTGGAGGCCGCCGAGAGGCTGCTCGGCTTTGCCGAGCGGTCGGGCATGCTCGGCGAGCTCGAGGAGCTGTGCGTGGCGAAGGCCCTGTCGGCCGGCCATCGCCTGCCCCTGGGCTCCACGCTCTTTTTGAACCTCTCGTTCCGGGGGCTGGAGTACCTGGAGGGCGAGCGGGGCGGACTGATGAGCCTGGTGCGCAAGGGCGGGTGGTCGCCGCGGGAGGTGGTGCTCGAGATCACGGAGCACACCTACGCCGAAGATCCGGAAGGCATGATGAAGCGCGTCATGCAGCTGAGGGGCAAGGGGTTCCGGGTGGCGATCGACGACATGGGTACGGGCTACAGCTCCCTGCACACCCTGGCCGAGGTGAAGCCGGACTACATCAAGCTCGATCACATGCTCGTGCGCGGCGTGGCGTCGGAGCCGATCAAGCGCAACCTTGTCTCGGCGATCATCGGCTTCGCCCAGACCAGCCAATCGCTGGTGATCGCCGAGGGCGTGGAGCGGCAGGAAGAGGTCAAGGCCCTGCAGGAGCTGGGCATTCTTCTCGTCCAGGGGTACTTCTTCGCGCGGCCCGAGGGGGTCTGAAGGGCCCGCGCAGTGCCACGCGGCCATCCGCAGCCGGTGGCACGCAGGCCCGGCCGCTGCCCCGCCACCGGCCGGTTCAACGCGACCGCGCGGAGAGTGCCGCTCAGCGCTTGAAGAAGCCGGAGGCGCTCTTGCCGCCGCCCGTCTCCATGAGACGCTGGTTGAGCTGCCGGATGCGTTCGTTGAGGGCGGCGATCTTGTCCGCGGACTCGTCCCGGAGGCGCTGGTTCTCCGCCTCCAGGTGCTCGATCCGGTTCTTGAGTTCCTCGGTGCTCCCGGATCCCTCCTCGAGGGCCCTGCGGAGCCCGTCGATCTCCTCCTCCAGCGCGGCGATCTGCTCGTCCCTGGCCTTGAGCTCGACCCGGTGCCGCTCCTCCGCCTCCTCGTAGAGGCGCTTGACCTCGAGGAGCTCCTGGATCTCGGAGAAATCTGCCGGTGACGGCGCCATGTTTCCCTCCCTGAACTTTTCCTCGATGGCCGGAAAGAGCTTTCTCAGCTTGAGTGACAGGTCGTCCGGGTTGATCGAGGCCCCGAGGGCGGTTTCGTAGGTGATCACCCCGTTGGCGAGCAGGGCGATCAACGACTGGTTCATCGACTGCATCTTGAAATAGGCGACGGAGCTCTCGATCTCCTCGTGGATCTCCTTGATCTCACCGTGCTCGATGTGCTTCGAGATCTTCGGCGAGGCGAGCATGATCTCCACCGCGGGCACGCGGCCCCTGCCGTCCGCACGCTTGACGAGGGTCATCGAGACGACGGCCTTGAGCACGAGCGCGAGCTGGCTGCGCACCTGGGCCTGCTGGTCGGCGGGGAACGAGTCGATGATCCGGTCGATGGTCTGGGGCGCGGAATTGGTGTGGAGGGTCGAGAACACCAGGTGCCCGGTCTCGGCCGCCGTGATCACGGTCGCCATGGTATCGAGATCCCGCATCTCGCCGACCATGATGACGTCCGGGTCCTGGCGCATGGTGTTCCTCAGTGCCTCCTTGAAGCTCGGCGTGTCCGTGCCGACCTCCCGCTGCGAGACCGACGCCTTGTCGTCCGTGAACAGGAACTCGATCGGATCCTCGATGGTCACCACGTGGCACGGGCGGGTCGCCGTGATGCGGCGAATCAACGCCGCCAGGGTGGTGGACTTCCCGGAGCCCGTGGGGCCCGTGATCAGCACGAGCCCGGCCGGGAGCTCGGTGAAGGTGTTCAGCACGTCGGGCAGGTTCAGCTCCTCGATGGGCTTGATCTCGAAGGGGATCCGTCGGAATACGCCGGCGATGGTCCCGCGCTGCTGGTAGAAGTTGCAGCGGAAGCGGGCGACTCCAGGCAGACCGTAGCCGACGTCGACCGCCTGCTGGGTCTCGAGCCGCTTCCTCTGGGTCGGGGTCAGGATCCCGGTCAGCATCGTTTCCACCTGCTCCGGAGTGAGCGGAGCGGCCTTGAGCGGGATGAGCCGGCCCTGGATGCGGAGCAGCGGGGGACGGGCCGGCTTGAGGTGCAGGTCGGAAGCACCCTTCTTGGTCATGAACATCAGGAGTTCTTTCAGCTCCACCCTGGATCCTCCGTCGGCGGGCATGTGCGCATCGTGTCCATCTTACACGGTCCGCGAGAGGTGTCGAAGGAATCTCAGGGCGCCGCTCCTGGACCGGACCCTTCTCTCGGCGCGGGCGCGTTTCAGGGCCCCGATCACGGCGCCGAGCCGGGGGCCGCTCAGCGGGCCCAGGACGGCCTCGATCTCGGCGACGGAGATCTCCAGCGCCGGCTCGATGATGGCCCGCCCGCAGCGCCGCCACTGCCGCCACCAGCGCCGCCACGGGGCGGCGGGGATCCCGGCGGCGCACCCGGCGGCGGCGGCGGCGGCCAGCAACGCTGGGAAGCTCGAGCCGGCCTCGTGGATGAGGAGCCGGCGCCGGCCCGGTCCGGAGAGAGCGGCCGGCACCGCCCGCCCCAGCATGGCCGCCGCCCGGCGGCCGTCGATGCGCTGGCCCCTGGGCCAGCCGAAGGCCGCGAGCGAGGCCGCATCCGGGCTACCCCACGAGGCGAACAGCAGGGCCAGTCTGGCACCGTCCCCGGCCGCGGCCAGCGCCCCGGGCACCGGGTGCCGGCGCGGGGAGGCGAGTGCGGTGAACGCGGGGAGCAGGACCGCGGACGGAAGCGTGGCCGCCGTCGCGGACTGCGGGGCGACGTGCGGGGCCAGAGCGAGCTCGTCGAGGAGGCGCATGCCGCGCGCCGGCGCCGGGGCCGCCAGGAGGGCGAGGAGCTCCCGGCCGATGCGGTCGCGGGGCGCCCGGGAGGCGGCCGGCGCGAGGGCGGCGACCCAGCGTGCCGTTCGCCGCTCGATCCGGAAGCCCGGGAGCTGGGCGGCCAGGCGGACGACCCGCAGCAGGCGGACGGGGTCGTGCTCCAGGTTTTCCCTGGATACGGCGCGCAGACGGCGCGCGGCGATGTCGTGCAGGCCGCCCACGGTGTCGATCAGGGGCCCGGCGGGTAACCGCCAGTGCAGGGCGTTGCAGGTCAGGTCCCGGCGGCGGGCGTCGGAAGCCAGCGACAGGCCGGCCAGGGGCCAGATCTCCACCTTGAGCTCGGCGGACTCGATTCTCCACACCGCCCGCGGCGCCTTGCCGAGGGCGTGCGGCCGGCTCCCCAGGAGTGTCCCCACCCGCCGGGCGGCTTCCTCCAGGCTGTCCAGATCGCCTGGCATGACCAGGTCGACGTCGCGGGTGGAGCGGCCGAGAATGCGGTCCCGGATATAACCGCCGGTCAGCCATGCGGGGCCGGGCCTCAGGCAGCTCCAGAGGCGGGCGAGGGCGGGGTCATGAATCCGGATCATGCGGCGTGACGTAGCATTCCGGCCAACGGGGGAGGCTCACCCGGAACGCGCTCCCGCCCTCCGGACGGTTGCTCACCGATAGCCTGCCCCCCTGGGCGGCGATGATCCGCCGGGTCACGGCGAGGCCGAGGCCGGATCCCTCCCGGCGGTCCTCCAGCGCTCGCGGAACCCGGAAGAAGGGCTCGAAGATCTTCTGCAGGTAGGCGTCCGGGATGCCGACCCCGGTGTCCCGAACCTCGATGACCACCGAATCGCCCTCGCGGAAGACGGCGACCTCGATCGACCCCGGGGCGGGTGTGTACTTGAGAGCGTTGTCCAGGAGGTTGCGCAGAATCTGGCCGAGACGGCCGGCGTCGGCCCTGACGTCGGGGAGGCCAGGCTCCGCCGTCACCCGGATCGTGAGGCCGGCCTGGGCCGCCAGAGGCTCGATCTCGGCGACGAGCTCCCTGACCAGGGGAACGACGGCGGTGCGGCCGATGGACAGGGAGATCTCACCGCCCTCCAGGGCGGCCAGGTCGACGATGTCCATGACCAGCTTGCGAAGCCTGAGCACGTTGGTGTAGGCGGTCTGGATGAAGCTCATCTGCTCCTCGCTCATGCCGCGGGAGAGGTCCGTGGTCAGGATCTCGAGGTAGCTCTGCAGCACCGTGAGGGGGGTCTTGAGCTCGTGGGCGGCGCTGGCCAGGAAGCGGGTCTTCTGCTCCTCGAGCTCCTCGACGCGGAGCCGGGCCGCGTCGAGGGCCCTGAGGTTGCGGTCGAGGGCCTCACGCAGGCGCCGCTCCCGCTCCGAGCGCCCGGTGGCGGCCGGCTCGCCGGCGCCCGTCGCGGCCGTGGCCCCGCCCGGATCCTCCGTGTCCGGGGGCCGGGTCCCGCGGCCGACCACGGCCACCCTGTACCGGGGGATCAGGGAGGGCAGGAGTGCCAGCCAGGCCTCGAGATCGCCGACGGTGACCCTCGCCGGCCCGTCCGCCGCGAGGCGTCCCGCCAGCGTCTCCGGGATGCCGCCCGATTCCAGCAGCCGCCCGAGCTGCCCCCTCGCGAGCCGGTCGAGGGAGGCGAGGCGCTCCCCGACGAGAGCGGCGGCGGGGCGGCCGAGCACCTCCTCCGGCCTTCCCAGCACGCGGGTGATGGTTCCGTCGGGCAGCACGTCGATGAGCACGTCGGCCACCTCCGCCAGGAGGCGCTCGGCGGCGGCCGCCTCGGCCCGCCGGCGCTCGGGGCCGGCGGCCACGTGCTGGAGCAGGTGGGCGGCGGCCTCGAGGGCGATCAGATCCCGGGTACCGAGGGAGCGCCGGTTCGATGTCATGCGGAAGATGGCGCGCTGGTCGTCCAGCTCGAGGGGAACCGCGGCCAGGCTGCGAATTGGTGTTCCCGAGATCAGGCGGGCGACGGGGCGGAGGAGATCGGCGGCACGAACGTCGGGGATCACCAGCGACCGGCCGTTGTCGAGCACGAAAACGAGCTCCGGGTACAGGTCGAGGGACACGACGACATCCCCGGAATGACGGCGGTTCGAGCAGCCGACGACCTGGAGCTTCTTCCCGGCGACGGGGACGAGCAGGGAGACCCGGTCCACATCCATCAACCCGGCGAACCGCTCCGCGGCCCGGTGGAGGGCCGCCGCCGGACCGCCCGCCGCGTCGAAGGCGGACGCCCACGCGGCGAGCCTGCCCCAGAGCTCCCGGCCGGCCCTCTGCGCAAGCTCCCCGCAGGCTGGGCATGCACCGGTGCGTGATACCATCGCCGCGTTCATGGAAACCGCCCGGAGTATACACCGAGCCAGCGTGTCACCCACGGGAGGCGCCCCGGTGCGCGGAGCCGCGGGCGGCGCGCGGATCCTTGTCGGCGGGGTGGACCGACACGGCTGATGCGGCGCGGCCTGGCCCTGGTCCTCGTCATCCTGTTCGCTGCCGCGCCCGCGCCGGCCTCGTTCAATCGCCTGCAGATCGACATGGGCCGCGGGCGGGCGGTCGTCTGGTCGCGGGGTCGGAGCCCGGTGCTCCTCGTCTACCCGGACCGCGGCGACGGCTGGATCGCGCTCGCGCGGCGGTACTGCTCCGGTGCGGCGGATGCCCGGCGGCTGCGGCGGGCGAACCCGCGGCTGCGGCATCCGGTGGCCGGAGCCCGCGTCCGGATCCCGGTGGAGCTACTTCGAGGCTCCTGGCGCCTGCGCGCGGTCTCCCGCCTCTTCCCCACCGACCGGCGGGTGCGGGGCGGCTGGCGGCACCGCGTGCTCGACCCGTTCGGGGATGCCGGCGAGAGCTGGGAGTGGCTGGCCCGGTTGCTGAGCGGCGATGCCCGGAACGCCGGCCTGCTCCGGCGGAGCAACCCCGAGCTCGGGAGCCGGCGGCCGAGGAGGGGTGAGCTGGTTTTCGTGCCCGAGGCGGCGCTGCTCCCGGCCTTCAGGTCCCTCCCGGTGGCGGTCGAGACGGAGAAGGCACCCGGCCCCAGCCCGGCGCCGGCCGCCACTCCGGGTTCCGGTCCGCGGGCGGCGACCGGGAAGGGCGGCGGAGACAGCCGCACGGTGCCGCTCGCCTACGGGAGGGACCGCTCCGGGGAGTACGCGATCTACCGCCTGCGCGCGGGCGAAGCGCTGTACTCGGCGGTCGTGGTCCGGTTCACCGGGCAGCTGCACGCCGCCGAGGTCAACGCGACCGCGGCCAGGATCGCCAGGCGCTCGGGCATCCGCGACGTCACGTCGATCCCCGTCGGTTACCCGGTGAAGATTCCGCTCGACCTCCTGCTCCCGGAGTACCTCCCGCCGGGCAACCCCCGCCGGGTCGCGTGGGAATCGCGGCGCCGGGAGCTGCGGAAGTTCGTCGAGGTCGTTCACGCGGCGCAGCTGGCCGGGGTCCGGGTCATTCTCGACGCCGGCCACGGCGGCAACGACACCGGCGCCGTCTCCCATGGCACCTGGGAGTCCACCTACGCCTACGACCTGATGTGCCGCATCAAGGCCGACCTCGAGCGCTACACCAGGGCCCGGGTGTGGACCACGATCGAGGATCGCAGCCGGGGGTTCACGGTTCCGAACCGCGACGTCCTCGTCCAGGACAGGGACCAGTTCCTGCTCACCCACCCCCGCTTCTTCCTCACCGACTCGGCGACGGGCGTCCACCTGCGCTGGTACCTCACCAACGACATCGTCCTCAGGGAGCGGAAGCGGGGCGTCCCGGCGGCCAAGATCGTCTTCCTGTCGATCCACGCCGACTCCCTGTTCAGGACCGTTCGGGGTGCCATGGCGTACGTCCCCTCGCGGTACCTTCGCCCCCGGTCCTTCTCGGTGGGGCGATCCGTGATGAACGGCTTCCGCGAGTACAGGAGGCATCCCAGGGTCGTCCTCAGCCGCCGGTTCAAGGCCCGGGCCGAGGCCTCGTCCCGCCGCCTGGCCCGGAAGATCATCGGGTC
This sequence comes from uncultured Thermoanaerobaculia bacterium, assembly GCA_964644635.1. GTDB lineage: Bacteria > Acidobacteriota > Thermoanaerobaculia > Thermoanaerobaculales > Sulfomarinibacteraceae > CAZXXL01. The sequence goes on from CAZXXL010000028.1 coordinate 12,400, forward strand.
CCTGCACCGCTCGCGGATCGAGGTCCATCCCTACGCCCCGGTGCGCGGGTCCGTGTTGCGCGGCAGGCGCCGCTGGGTGCCGGCGGTGCTTCGCTACTCGCTCGCCCAGAACGCGGTGCTCGTCGAGTGCTGCAACCTGGCGAACCCGGAGGATCGCAAGTTGCTCCTCGACCATCGCTGGCGGGAGCGTTTCGCGCGCGCCGTGGTCCAGGGCGTCGCCGAGGCCTTCGACGGCCGCTGACATCCGCAGCTCTCCGGGCCGCGATCGCCGTGCGGCCCTGCGGCGGCAGCCGTTGGGAGCATCCTTGGCCCTGTCATGGCGAGGAGAGCGCCGAAGGCGCTCGACGTGGCCATCCCTAACAGCGTTGGAGCGCGCCGGCCACTGCTCCGTGGAGGCGCTCGCTGGACGCTCGTTCGGCGCTGGGATCCCTTGACGACCCGGGCCGTGGCGCCCCACATTGAGATGGGGACGTGAGCCCCGCGGCCGGGCGCGAGACCGACCCCGGGCCGCGAACCGGAGCGCGCGCGGCCGGCGGCCCCGCGGAAAGGAGCTGCGCCATGAAATCGTACCTGGTCTTCACCGGTACAGGACCCATCCTGGTGCTGACCACCTACGAGTCCATCCTCGACGAGGACCTGGTGGAGAAGCTCCGTCACAAGGGCATCATGAAGTTCATCGCCTACGAGGTTCCCCTGGACCACGTGCGGGAGGTGTACGGCGTGCCCTTCGACGTCATCGCGGCGGATCTCGAGCAGACCCGGGACATGCGGGTGCTGGACTTCAACGGGCACCATATCTTCAACGTCTTCTCTCTGAAGGAGCTCCGAGGTCCGGTCATGCAGGATGCGGCGGAGGGCTGAGGCGGGGCCGAGGGGTCGCCAACGAGCCCGGCGGGGTTACAGGGCGAAGGGCTCCTCGTCCTCGAGGGCCGATTGCGAGCTGACGTCCCGGGCCGCCACAACGCGGTTCTTCCCCCGGCGCTTGGCGCAGTAGAGCGCCATGTCCGCGGTTTCCATCAGGCTGGACGCGTCCAGGCCGTCGTCGGGGAATGAGCTGACGCCGATGCTGAGGGTCAGCGAGAGCGGGTTCTTCAACTCGCCGGCTGCAAAACGGTGTCCGGCGATGGACTGCCTGAGGCGCTCCAGGACATCGCACGCCCGCTCCGCCGACAGCCCCGGAAGCACGATCGCGAACTCCTCGCCGCCGTAGCGGGCGACGAAGTCCTCGGCGCGCACGTTGGACTCGAGGATGCGGGCGATCTCCACGAGCACGACGTCCCCCACCCGGTGGCCGTGACGGTCGTTGACGAGCTTGAAATCGTCGATGTCCAGCATGGCGAAGGCGGCCCGCCCCTCGTCCTCGCGGACGGCGGTCAGGACCTCGTCGAAGTAGCGGTCCAGGGAGCGGCGGTTGGCGATGCCGGTGAGGGCGTCCTGCAGGGTCCGGCGGCTGACCTTCTCCAGGTGAAGGCCCGACGCCACCACCGGTCCCACCTGGTCCATGAGGATCTCCAGGGCTCTCAGGTCCTCCAGGTCGGGCATGGGGCGCATCGAGCTGGGCAGGATCTGGACGTAGGCCACGATCCGGTCGCCGTGCTCGATGGGGATCACGAGCACGTGGTCGACGTTGGGGGGGCGGGGGACGGGGAGCGGCCAGGCCTCGATGGGGAGCACGAGAAAGCGTGACAGGCGCGACGCGGTCTCGAGCACCGAGGCCAGCTTGTCGGAGGCGATGGTCAGCCTGCTGCCGTGCGGGGCCTCCCAGTCCTCCGCGTCGCCGGACCACGCGACCAACTTGAAGCTTCGCCCGCCCTCCAGCGGGAGGAGGAAGCCCGTCCAGGTGAGGCCGAAGCTGATGCTGACGGTCCTGACGAGGTTGTTGGTCAGCGTCCTGAGATCGGCCGAGGTGGCGATCAGATGGTTGAGCTCCAGGAGCGAGCGCAGGCGCTGGCCCTCCTTTTCGGTGCGCTGGGTCAGGAAGACCAGCCGGCGGTGCTCCTCGATGGTCGTCAGGAGGTGAAGCACGATGTTCTGGACGCTGTCGCAAAAGCGGGGGACCTCCCGCGGGGCCGGCAGCGGCGTGTTGGCGAGGAAGGCCACGAGGGCGATGGGCCTGTCCTCTCTCTGGATCGGGACGAGGAGCTGGTTCCGGAAACCTGGATCGAGCGGGAGCTGGCCGCCGCCGTCGTGAGCGTGTTGCCCGTTGGCCCCGGGCAGGCGCCCAGACTGGAAGAAGAAGCGGATCCGCTCCTCGATGCGCTGGGAGACCTCGCCGGTGTCCGGGTGGGCCGCGATGAAGCTCTGCGTGATGCGGGTCGCCGGGTTGGTGGCGACGATGGTGAGCGCGTGGTGGAAGACGGGTTCCGCGTTCCTGTGGAGGGTTCTGGCGAGCGCCTCCAGCGAAGGCGTGGAGGAGCCCTTGCGGAAGAGCGCCGCCCAGCCCGAAAGATCCGAGAAGCTCTTCAGCCACACGCGGGCCGATTGATTCTCCAGGGTCTGCCTGATGCGGGCGGGCAGGACGGCCGGGACGGCGAGACCGAGCACCGACAGCAGGGGGAGCGAGAGGTCCACACCGGTCAGGACCAGGGCGGCGCTGGCGAGGAGGATCAGCGTGTTGGCGATGTCGGGCCATGAGGAGCGCGGCCGGGCTGGATCCTTCTTGACGATGGATGCCGTGCCCACCCAGGCGAGATGGGCGGCGACGAAGAGAATGGTCAGCCGCGTCAGGGCCGAGGAGAGCGCCAGATGCGCCGGTGTCCAGAAGGCGAGGGGCACGGCGATGGCCACCAGGGCGCCGAGGAGGACCCGCGGCCGGCCGACCGCCTCGGCCAGGAGCAGGACGGTGGCCGTGAGGAGGAAGAAGAGGAACGGGAAGCCGCCGACGGCGGCGGCTCCCAGCGCGGCCAGGCCCCACGGGAGCCCGCTCGAGCGCCAGGCGCGCGAGGCGAGGGAAATCGCTGCGCATCCGAACACGAGCAGGAGTGTCGACGTATCCATCACATCAGTCTGCGGTCGCCGGCCGACCCATAGCCGTAACGATGCAACGAAGTGTACAGGACCGGCTGAAATACTGTCAAAACATCGTGCTCGCGGGAGTGATTGCGGTTGGGCGCGAGAAACGGAAGTGTTTTGACCAGTTCCATTTATGAGGAAATAGGCATATCAGAAAATAAGATAAGCTCTCAAGAATAAACGAGATATTGAAAATTCTTCCGAGGGCATGTAGAGTGCGCCGGGGCATGAGGAGCCGCCCCGAACGAGGAGGGATCCAGTGGCCACGATCGTCAGCAAACAGACCATAGCGCCGAAGTTCACCAGGTACCTCGTCCGCGCCCCGGAGATCGCCAGGAAACACCGTGCGGGACAGTTCGTGATGGTTCTTCTGCACGAGCACGGGGAGCGTATTCCGCTGACGATCGCCGCATCCGACGCGGAAGAGGGGACCATCACCCTGGTGGTGCAGGAGGTGGGGAAGACCACGATGGAAATGGCCACCCTGCCGGTGGGTACCGAGATCGAGGTGGCAGGGCCCCTCGGCACACCGACCCACATCGAGCGATGGGGGACCGCCGTCTGCGTCGGAGGCGGGGCCGGGATCGCCCCGCTCCTGCCCATCGCCAAGGCGCTGAAGGAGGCCGGCAACCGGGTGATCGCCATTCTCGGCGGGCGCACCAAGGAGCTGGTGATCCTGCGCGACGAGATGGCCGCGGCGTCGGACGAGATGATCTTCACCACCGACGACGGCAGCTTCGGCCGCAAGGGGCTGGTGACCCACGCTCTCGAGGATCTCATCGAGCAGCGGGGGAAGCCGGACATCGTGTTCGCCATCGGACCCGCCATCATGATGAAGTTCGTGGCCAAGCTGACCGAGCCGTACGGCATCCCGACCATCGTTTCTTTGAACTCGATCATGATCGACGGTACCGGAATGTGCGGCGGCTGCCGGATCACGGTCGGTGACGAGACCAAGTTCGTCTGCGTGGACGGCCCAGAGTTCGACGGCCACCTCGTCGACTTCGATCTGCTGATGAAGCGGCAGCGCACCTACCTCGCCCAGGAGGAGGAGGCGCGGAGACGGTTCTTGGAACAGCACACGTGCCACGCGATGGACACCCTGGAGGTACGCTCATGACCCGCGAGCTGAAACCGGCCGAGCGGTTGAAGATTCCCCGCCACCCGATGCCCGCCCAGGACCCGGAGGTACGGCGTCACAACTTCGACGAGGTCGCCCTCGGATACACCGCCGAAATGGCGATCGAGGAGGCCGAACGCTGCCTGCAGTGCAAGAAGCCCCTGTGCGTCGGCGGCTGCCCGGTGGGGATCGACATTCCGGCCTTCGTGGCCGAGATCCGCGAGGGCCGCTTCACCGAGGCGGTCGCGATCATAAAGCGCACCAACACCCTGCCGGCCATCTGCGGCCGCGTCTGCCCGCAGGAGGACCAGTGTGAGCAGGTCTGCGTGGTCGGCAAGAAGCACGAGCCGGTCGCCATCGGCCGTCTCGAGCGGTTCGTGGCCGACTTGGAGCGGGAGGGAGGCGCGGTCTCGATGCCGGAGCGCAGGCCGTCCACGGGATACCGGGTGGCGATCGTCGGCTCGGGTCCCGCCGGGCTCAGCTGCGCGGCCGAGCTCGCCCGCTTCGGCCACCAGGTGACGATCCTGGAGGCGCTTCACAAGCCGGGCGGCGTCCTCGTGTACGGGATCCCCGAGTTCCGCCTGCCCAAGGAAATCGTCCGCTACGAGATCGAGAACCTGACCAAGATGGGCGTCGAGATTCGCTGCAACTTCGTCGTCGGCAAGAGTGCGACCGTGCACGAGCTGCTCGACGAGTGGGGCTTCGACGCCGTCTTCCTCGGCACCGGGGCCGGCCTGCCCTACTTCATGGGCATTCCGGGCGAGAATCTCATCGGCGTCTACTCGGCCAACGAGTTCCTGACCAGGATCAACCTCATGAAGGCGTACTCGTTCCCCGAGTTCGACACCCCGGTACAGGTCGGCGAGAAGGTCGCCGTCGTCGGCTCCGGGAACGTCGCCATGGACTGCCTGCGCACGGCGCTCCGCCTCGGGGCCAAGCAGGTGATCTGCCTGTACCGGCGAACCCGCAACGAGTCCCCGGCCAGGCTCGAGGAGCTGGAGCACGCCGAGGAAGAGGGTATCGACTTCCGGTGGCTCACCTCCCCGGTCGAGGTGCTCGGCGACGACGACGGCTTCGTGCGCGGCGTCCGGGTCATCAAGATGGAGCTCGGCGAGCCGGACGCGTCCGGACGGCGGCGCCCGATCCCCATCCCCGGGAGCGAGTACGAGATCCCCATCGACAACCTGGTGATGGCCATCGGGCAGGGCCCGAATCCGCTGGTCACCCAGAGCACGCCCGGGCTGGAGCTGAACCGGCGCGGCAACATCGTCGTCGACGAGGAGACGATGATGACCTCGATCCCGGGGGTGTTCGCCGGGGGCGACATCGTCACCGGCGCGGCCACCGTGATCCTCGCCATGGGCGCCGGCAAGACCGCGGCACGGGGAATCCACGCCTACCTCCAGGAGAAGAAGCCCCGTCCGGCGGCCGTCGGCGCCGACGCGCGCTGAGCGCGGGCCCGCGGCGGCCCCACGGGCTCGCGACCCCCGACCGCGTGATAGGATCCTCCTGAAACGAGGTGCAGGTTCGGGCTCGAAACCGCTTCTGCGGCCCGGCGTCGCCCGGCGGAACGCCGGGCCGCCCACGGCGGGGGGGCCCGTGCCGGGCCCCGGCAGGACAGCAAGGACGGAGGCCGGACGTGTCGATTGGGGGCAACCTGCGGACCATGCCGTTCCCCGATCTCCTGCAATGGATCTCCCAGAGCAGGAAGACGGGGACCCTGGTAGTGGACGGCCCGCGGATCAGCAAGAAGATCTACTTCCGCGACGGACGGGTGCTCGGCGCGGCCTCCGAGGATCCCAGGGAGTTCCTGAGCTATTACCTCGTCGGGTGGGGAATCGTCGAGGAACGCGAGCTCGAGGAGCTGCTCGACATGCAGTCGCGGCACCGGGTGCTGCTGGGGGAACTTCTGATCATCATCGGTCGCCTCTCGCGCGAAGAGCTGGCCCGGATCCTGGCCATGAAGACCCAGGAATCGATCTTCGACCTCTTCCTGTGGAAGGAGGGCGAGTTCCGGTTTCTCGACAACATCCTGCCCTCCCACCGCTTTCAGCCGCTCGACCTGTCGGTGGACTTTCTGGTGATGGAGGGTGTGCGGCGGCAGGACGAGCTGGAGAGGATCCGGGCGGTGATCCCCGACCCGGCATGGGTGCCCCGTGTCGTGGGGCCCGTGGACGAGGAGGAGCTCGACGCGGCTTCGAAGAAGGTGCTGCAACAGGTCGACGGCGAGCGCAGCCTCGAGAAGGTGGCCCTGGCGGCGAGAGTCGGCCTCTTCAAGGTGATGTCGGCCGTGTTCGAGGGGCTGCGGCGGGGTTTTCTCGCCCTCGATCCGCCCTCCGGCGCGGAGGAGCCGATCCCCGGGTTCTCGAGGAGCTCGTGGCGCGTCCTGCTCCGGACCGGCACCGGCGAGCTCGAGCGCGGCCGCCTGCTCGAGGCCTACGAGCAGGTGAAGGCGCTGCGCGCCAAGTACGCCGATCACCGGGAGATCCAGGAGCTCGCCGGCGCCCTGGAAAAGAGAATCCGGTCCGCCGTCGAAAAGAAGGCTCCCCCGGACACCGCCGTCCTCGAGCTGGCCGTTCCCCAGGACGACCCCGGCACGGCGTCGCTGACCCCGCGCGAGGCCTTCCTGGTGTCCCGGCTCAACGGCAGGTACACTCTGCGCGAGGTGCTCAGCCTGCTCCCCGAGCCCGAGCTGGAGGGCCGGGTGCTGGTCCAGGCCCTGATCGATCGCGGGATCGTGCGCCCGCTCCTTCCCGGCGACGACGCTCCGGCCCCGGCTCATCGCGAATGAGTGACGTGGGTCGCAAGAACGGCGGCCTGCCGGCCGCCGTGAACCTCCGATGGGCCTCCCGGGCCCCGCTCAGATGCCTCAGGTGAAGCCCGAGGAGCACCCGGAGGAGGACGTCCCGGCTGACGAACCCGCCGCCGAGGAAGCGCTCGCGAACGACGACACGAGGCGCTCCACGTCCTCGCTCTCACAGTGCGGGCAGGTCACGCCCTCGGCGCCGGCGCCCATCCGTTGCAGGCGGGAGAAGACCTTCCCGCAACTCTTGCAGCGGTACTCGTAAATCGGCATGTGACCCTCCTACGCGTGTGTCAACATCTCGATCCAGCGACCGCCCGCCGCCACACCTCCAGCGGCACGCCCTCCGGAAACGCTTCCGCCGTCGAAAGGATCTCGCCGCAGCCCTGGCACCGCCAGAGCAACGCCCCTCAGGTGGGAACGGGACTGAGCTCGCCGCCGCACCTGGGGCACCCCGTCGTTGTCGCTCTGCCTTCCGTCAATGTGACCTCCAGCCGCGCTCCCGCGCCGTCCCGGTGATCGTCCAGGCCCATCGATGCCGCCGGGCCGTGCGGGCCGCCGATTGTTCATGCTGTCGGGAACGGTCGTTGAATCAGGACGAGTCCTCGCCCCGTGACTGCGCCAGCTCCATCTGCTGACGTCCCTCCACGACGCTCTGATGATCGCGATCCAGCCGGAACTCCAGCGAATCGCACACGTTCCTGCAGATCGTGAAGACCCCCTGATCGATGATCCTGTAATAGACGTTCAGTCCTTCCCGCCGGCAGTCCACGAGGCCCGCCCGCTTGAGAACGGACAGATGCTTGGAGACGTTGGCCTGACTCCCGCCGACGACCTCGAGGATATCCGACACGCACCTTTCCCCGTTTTGCAGGCTGTGCAGAATCTTCAACCGCGTCGGGTCGGCCATGGCCTTCAAGACATCGGCGATCTTGTGGAGGAGCTCATCCGCCAAGATTTCACCCCCTTCACCATCTCTCACTCCAACATTCTATCACCACTTGGTAATGTGGTCCCAGCCGCGGATGATGTCAACGCGCTCCTCAGCACCACGCCCCCGAAACGAGCGGCTGCCGAACGACCGGCGGCGGTAAGATGAAGCAACGACACCTCCCGGAGCTGAGGATGTTTCTCATGAAGACAGGTTGGACGGAAGAGGTG
>CAZXXL010000029.1:0-20154 GCA_964644635.1 uncultured Thermoanaerobaculia bacterium
ACCCAGGCTCGGCGACGAGACTCTCTTCGTCGCCGCCCGGCTCGCCCTCCGCGTCTGGGATCTGCGCGAGGAGCTGCGGCGTTCGAGATTCGACCAGCGCTTCCGCCTCTGGGAGCTCGAGGCGGTGCGGTCCATCGCCCAGGGCATCGGCGGCGTCCTGGATCCGAGGAAGATCGCCCAGGAGGTGATCGCCCACGTGGTGAGCCTGATGGGCGTAAGGAACGCCGAGATCGTGCTCGGCGGCGACGGCCGGGACGAGGAGGTGCTCGGCCGCTTCGGCGATCCCGTCGTCCCGCGTCCGATCCAGGCCGCCGTCTGGGAGGACGGCCTGCGGAACGCCGAGATGGTGGCGGCGCCGCTGCCCGGGACCGGAGGGTCGCTGGGCCTGCTCGCGGTGGCCCACAAAGAGGCGCGGACCGGCGCCGCGACCTTCGACAAGAACGATTTCCGGCTCGTCGACCTGTTCGCCGTTCAGACCGCGGTCGCGCTGGAGAACGCCAGGCTGTCCAGGGCCTCCATCGAGCGCGCCCGCCTCCGCCAGGAGATGGAGCTGGCGGCCACGATCCAGTCCCACCTGTACCCCGGGAAGGCGGCCGAGATCCCGGGTCTGCGGGTGAAGACCAGCTTCCGGCCCGCCCGCCAAGTGGGCGGGGACCTGTTCGAGATCATCCCGCGCGCCGACGGCCTGCTCGCGGTGGTGGCCGACGTCACGGGCAAGGGGGTGGGCGCCGGCCTGATCGCCGCCGGCCTCCACGCGGGCATCCGCCTGCTCGCCGACGAGGCGCTGCCGATCGAGGTCGTGGCGGAGCGGCTGAACACCTACCTGGCGGGGGCCACCGAGGACAACCGTTTCGCGACCATGGTCATGGTCGAGGTGAGGGCGGACGGTTCCTTCACCGCCGTACACGCCGGCCACTGCCCCGGCCTCCTGCGCCGGGCCGAGGGATCCGTGATCACCGTGGAATCCACCGGCCTGCCGCTGGGCATCGTCCCCGACGCGCGGTACACCGCGGTTCACGGCCGCCTGAAACCGGGAGACCTCGTGGTGCTGTACACGGACGGGCTCACCGAGGCCGAGAACGCCGCCGGCGACGAGCTGGGTGTCGAGCGGCTCGAGGAGCTGGTCAGGGCCATGGACCCGGAGGACGTGGACACCCTGTGCGAGCAGATCCTCGACGGCGTGAGGAGATTCGCGGGCGACGTCCCCCTCGCCGACGACGCGACCCTGGTGGTGCTCAAGAAGGAGGGGCCGCCCACGGGCGTTGCCGACTGACCCGTGGATGAAGGCGGGGCGGACCCTGGAGCTCTCGGGAGGGTGAGCGCATGAGTGAGCTCGATTCCGAGCCCGCGCAACGCCGGGATCCCGGAGGGGCCGCGGGCGTTGGGATTCGGCCGGCGAGGACCGCCGTCCCGGGAGCGACTGCAACCGTGCGGGCCCCGGCCTGGGCACCAGGGGTTTCGGCCCTGGGTCGAATATGTGGGCGAGGGCCCGGCACGGTCTTCATTCCATGGCGCTGGCCAGGGGGCGCGCCGGCGGCCGACCCACCGTGATGTGGCCGCCCTCGCGCGTCGAAATGACGCGCCCGGCCTCCAGTGTGATCACGCGGTCCGCCAGGCCGAGCAGCCGTGGATCGTGGGTGACGACGATCACGGTACGATCGCTGCGCAGCGCCAGGAGCGCCTGGCGCAGCGCATCGCGCGACTCGCCGTCGAGGTAGGTCGAGGGCTCGTCGAGCAGCACCACCGGCGCCGGTTCGAGCAGGGCCCGGGCGAGCGCGATCCGTTGGCCCTGTCCACCGGAAAGGCGAGCGCCCCCTTCGCCGATGGGGGTGTCGAGACCGAGCGGCAGCCGACGGATGAACTCCATCGCGTTGGAGCGCTCGGCGGCGAGGGCCACGTCGTCGTCGGAAAAACCGCCCCGGCCGAGGAGAATGTTGTCGCGAATCGTACCGTCGAGGAGCATCGCCGGCTGCGGGACCATCGTCACGGAGGCGCGGACCGATGCGAGCGCCAAGCGTCTGACATCGATTCCGTCAAGGAGCACCAAGCCCTCATCGGGTTCAAGGAGATGTGCAACGAGCCACAGGACGGTCGTCTTGCCTGCGCCGCTGGGGCCGGTGAGCGCCACGAGTTCGCCCGGCGCCGCCTCCAGGCTCACCCCGCGCAACACCGATTCGTGGTCCCGGTAGGCGTAATGAACTCCGCGCAGCTCGACGTGTCCCACCGGATCGACGAGGACACGGGCCTCAGGCCGCTCCAGGATACCGGTGGGGAGCCGAAGCAACTCCTCGGCCCGCTCGAGCGCGGCCAGCGCCCGCCGGAGCTCGAGGCGGGTCGATGCGGCCCGCTGCACCGGGTTGAAGACGTACCCGACGAGCCCCAGGAACGCCACCAATGCGCCTACCGACAACCGACCGCTCATGGCCTCGATCCCGCCCACGACCAGGACCAACACCGGTGCCAGCCCGGAGAGGAAGACCGTCACTCCCGTCGAGCGGAACAGCGTGTCGGCGAGCTCGAGCCGGGCGGCGACCCCCCGTCCCCACGCCCGCTCGTGCCGCTCGGCAAGGAACCCGGCGGCGTTGTGAAGCAGGGCGAGAGGGACGTTGCGCACCAAGTCCAGGAGCTCCCGCTGGACCGCGGCCGTCGTCTCGAGGGTGGCGTGCGAACGCTTCTGTACCTCTTCGCCGTAACGGAACACCGCCAGCGCGTACGCCGGCACCAGCAAGAGCGAAAGAGCCGCCAGCCGCGGCTCGTAGTGCACCATCAATCCCAGCCCAAAGACGAACGTCAGCGCGTCGAGCAGCAGGCGAAGCACCGCGTCGGACAACACCCGTCCGGCGGCCGTGGCATCGCTTGCCACGCGGGAAGTGAGGTAGCCGGGAGTCCTCTCGGCGATCACCGCTGGCGAGAGGCGGAGCAAGTGAGCGACCAGCCGGTGATGAAACCGGGCGGTCAGCGCCTCGCGGAGCGCGGCCAGGCGCTTTCCCTTGGCGACGTGGAGGAGGAGCTGCAACGCCGAGACCGCGATCAGGGCCGCGACGAGCAGGGGCAGCAGATCCGCCCGCCTGCCGGCGATGACCCGATCGATAAGGGTTTGAGTCAGCACCGGCACCGGGAGGCGGAGGAGGGCTGCAGCCGCGAGCATGGCCACCACCGCGGTCAGCCGGCGCCTGTCGGGCCCCGGCAGCGGGCCGAGCAGTGCGAGGAGACGCCGCTCGCGGCGGAGACGCTCGGCGATCACGCCCGCACCTCCTTCAGGCGATCGTCGTCCACTTCCCACATCGGCGCGCACCAGAGGCCGCGCTGGAACGCCGCTCGCATGAGCTCACACTCAGGGTCGAGCCCGGCGATGTCACCGGTGAACGCGAGCGCCCGCGCCCGGCAGCCACCGCCGCACAGGTAACGGAGATCGCAGCCCGTGCAGGCTGTGATGCGCCCGTCCACCCGCAGGTCGCGGCAGCGCCGCAGCACAGCGGAATCGAAGTAGATCTGGGTGAGGGAGCTCGTTCGGACGTTCCCGGCGGCGAACCGGGGGTCGTGGAGCCAGTGGCACGGATAGACCGTTCCGTCGGCGTCGATCGAGAGTGTCCCGGAACCGAGGCCACAGTTCACCTTGCGCACGCCGTAGAGGACTCGCCGTGGAATGTAGTCGCTCAAGGCCCGATCCCGTGGCTCGTCGTCCGGTGTCCGCGCGCCGTCCAGCTTCATGCGCGCCAGGCGCTCCAGGAAATCCCCGGGAGGGATGTAGAGCTCCCGCAAGTGCCGCGCTCCGCGGCCGGTCGGGTGGAAGCGGGCGAACGCGAAGCGCCGGTCGTCGTGCCGTAGCGTTTTGTAAAGCCGCTGCAACCCAGGAAGATCGTCGATATTGAGTCTGGTGACCGTGGGGTAGATCCTCACGTCCACTCCCAGCTCGGCGAGACGCCGGGCTCCCGCGAGGGCCCGTTCGAAACTGCCGGAGCCGCGAATCCTGTCGTTGACTTCCGGCCGGGACCCGTCGAGGCTGACCTGCACCACGAGGCGGGGCAGCCGCGCCAGACGCTCCGCGCATCGGCGGTCGATCAGAGTACCGTTGGTAATGATAAAGATCGCGAGGTTGCGTTCCGCGAGCGCATCGAGGACGACGTCCAGGTCGTCCCGCAGCAGGGGCTCACCGCCCGAGAGAATGACGCGCCCCGTGACGAGGGCGGGAAGCTGATCGATCAGCCTTACCAATTCCTTCGTGCCGAGCTCTGATTCGTACGCGGACCCGGCGTCCTTGAAGCACGTGAGACAGCGGAGATTACACCGGTTGGTGAGGTTGAGCCATACCTCCTCGAGGCGGTCGATCGACGTCGTTTCAAGAACGGGTGGAGGGCTTTGATTGTCCCAATAGAGAAGCTTCTGTGCCGCCAGTCTGTCGACGAACCTCACGACGCTTTTTATGGCGACGTCCCGGGGCAGCGTTCGGCTCCTCCGGGTCAACATGGCCGCAAGTTGCGAAACCGAGTGTGTGCCGTTGGCCCCCGCGGCGATGAGCCTCCCCGGCTCGTTGAGGAGAGCGAAAGTTGCGTGCAGTGGGTTGAAGAGGCGGTACCTGCGCTCCCCCCCGGGAAGATCCAACGATTCGAACCTGGTGCCCGGCACGCGACGAGGCCTTCTGCGGGCGAGAGGGAGCGTGTGCTCCGTTCGGCTCGTCGATCCGTCCTGTTCAACCCTCAGCGGCTGCTGCATACCCACCCCCAAAGGAAGGCGGGGCGGCCCAGCGGCCACCCCGCCGGTTGACGACGCAGTCATTCGGCCGTGTCGGTGTCGGCATCGATCACGCCGAACACGGAGCACGTGTGGGTGTGGCTATGCGCCGCGGGCCTCAACTGCAACTCAGCGTAGTTCGAGACGACGTCGAGATCGGTGAGCACATCGGGGATGATGTCGTCATGCATGATCGCTGTTCACCTCCCTTCTCGTGAGATTCTTCGAACTGCCCGGGCAAGCTCGAGTGTGGGGGTCAGCAAGCCACATGCCAGAGGTGTTCTCATCGAGGGCACGTTCGGGAAATCCGTTGAGGCAGGGGGTTGTCCGGGAACGGAACGGGCGCGGACAGCGCCGGACGGATGTCCGCTTTCGAATACCCTGTCCGGATCCGGACGGACACCGGAATACCGTGGGATTGCAGGTGTTTTCCGCGCAGCGGTCCAGGTCCCCGAGTCGTGGCTCCTGGCCGGGGCGGCGTACAATGGGCTGGAACGACTCTTGCGTCTCGCCCAGCGGAGACTGATGCATGGATCTTCCGAGAACCTCCGGCGGGTCACGACGGCTGCGCCGTTGGCTGCTTGCAGCGGCGGGGGCCGGGGTCTTCATCGCGGTTGCCATGGGGGCGCGATCCATGCACACCCCGATGGTGCCGCGCTCGGACGTCTGGGTCGGCACGGTCCGAAAGGGTACGTTCCGGATCGGGGTGGGTGTGCACGGCGTCCTCGAGCCGGCCTCGAGTCTCTGGCTGGCGGCCCCGGGCCCCGCGCTGGTGGAGCGGATCCTGGCGCCGCCGGGGACTCGGGTGGCACCCGGAGACCGGGTGGTGGAGCTTGCCGATCCCGAGCTCGAGAGCGCCCTCGCCGAGGCCGAGCTCCGGCTGCGGGCGGAGCGTGCGACGCTCGCCGAAGCGCAGGCGCGGGTGGAGCGCGATCGGTTCGACCAGGAAGCGGCGGTGGCGCGGGCGGAGTCCGCCTTGAAGAAGGCGCAGATCGATCTCGAGGCCGATCGGGAGCTTCACGATCGCGGTCTGGTGCCCGAGATCACCCTGCGCAAGGCCGAGCTCGATGTGGCCCAGCTCGAGCGCGAGCTCGAGCTCGAGCGCAAACGGCTCGAGGTGGTGGGACGCACCGGGGCTGCCCGTCTGAGCGAGCTTTCGGCACGGGTGCGAGAGCTGGAGAGCGCGGCGGTGCGCGCGCGCGCGCGGGTCGAGGCTCTCCACGTGCGGGCCGGGATCGCGGGCGTGGTTCAGCGGGTGCTAGTGGAGCCGGGGCAGCGGGTGGCGGCCGGCGCCCACCTGGCGCGAATCGCGGGTGGCGGTGCGATGGTGGCCCGCCTCAAGGTCGCGCAGCGTGATGCGGCGCGGGTGGCGCGGGGCCAGCGCGTCGAGCTCGACGTTGCCGGGACCTCGGTGCAGGGGCGGGTGACGCGGGTGGACCCGACGGTGGTGGACGGGTTCGTCGAGGTGGAGGCCGCGCTGCCGCGACGGCTGCCTGCAGGAGCGCGGCCGGACCTCGCGGTCGACGGCGAGATCGTGATCGCCGAGGTGCCCGACGCCATCTACGTGGAGCGGCCGGCTGGGGCGGCGGCGGGCGCCGAGGTGGAGCTGTACAGGCTGGACACCGGGGGACGAAGGGCGGAGCGGGTGCGGGTGCGGCTGGGCCGGCTGTCGACACGGTACGCGGAGGTGGCGGCCGGGTTGCGGCCCGGCGACCGCGTGATCGTGTCGGAACCCGGCCCGTGGAAGGACGCTCCGAGAATCCGGCTCGGGGAGCGATGAGGAGGCGAAGATGGCTGGCGACGACGTGCTGATTCGGCTCGAGAACGTGAGCAAGGTCTACACCACGACCCAGATCGCGACCCACGCCCTCGGGCGGATCCACCTCACCGTACGGCAGGGTGAGTTCGTGTGCATCATGGGTCCGTCGGGCAGCGGCAAGAGCTCGTTGCTGTTCGTGCTCGGCCTGCTGGAGCGGCCCACCCAGGGGCGGTACCTGCTCGCGGGGCGTGACACCACCGGGCTCGGGGCGAGGGCGCTGGCGCAGCTTCGAAATCGCCATCTTGGCTTTGTGTTCCAGACCTTCAACCTGATCCCCGAGCTCACCGTGGCGGAGAACGTGGAGCTGCCACTGGTCTACCGCGGGGTCGATGCGCGTGAACGGAGGCGGCGGGTCGAGGAGGTTCTTCATCAGGTGGACCTGCTCCACCGGGCCGGGCATTACCCCGGTCAGCTGTCCGGGGGGCAGCAGCAGCGGTCCGCGGTGGCGAGGGCGCTGGTCACCCGTCCCGAGCTGATTCTCGCCGACGAGCCCACAGGCAACCTCGACTCGGCGTCCGGTGCGGCCGTGATCGAGCTCCTGGCGCGCCTCAACCGGGAGGGGACCACGGTCGTTCTGGTGACCCACAACCCGGAGTACGCCGGGGTCGCCGACAGGGTCCTTCATCTCTACGACGGCCACATCGTGGACGAGATCCGGCAGGTGGCGTGACGATGGCGTTCGACCACGATCTCCGCTTCACGCTGGCTGCGCTCGCCCGCCGCCCGGGGCTGACCCTCGCCGCGGTCGGCCTGCTGGCGGTGGCGATGTTCGCGGTCTCCGTTCTCGTCGCGGTGGCGGGCTCGCTCCTGCTTCGGCCGCTGGCCTATCCCGATTCGCGTCTCCTCGGCGAGGTGGGGCTCCGCGGTTCGTGGGGGCAGGGGCCCGGGTCCTACGAAACGCTCAGGACGCTGCAATCCGCCGCCCGGACGGTCGATCGCGCCGAGGGCTACTCCGTCCGCTGGGTGTCGCTGGGACGCGGCGATGACCTTGAGCTCGTCACGGCGGCGAACGTGACCCCCGGGGCGCTCCAGCTCCTTGGGGCGACCAACTCGCTGGGGCGAATCTTGTTCGCCGAGGATGCCAGAGCCGGGGCGCCCCGCGTCGCCGTATTGTCCTGGCGGACCTGGCGGAGTCGGTTCGACGCGGACCCCGCGGTTCTCGGGCGCACGGTCGATATCGACGACGCTCCCTACCGAGTCGTCGGCGTCCTCCGGCGCGGCTTCGTGTTTCCAGGAACGCTGGGAACGAGGCTGCAGCCGGCGGTATACCTGCCGTACCACCGGCCGACGTCGGCTGCGGGCGTGCGGTCCAGGGATCTCGTCATTCTTGTTCACCGGGGCCGTGGCGTGTCCTGGAGGGCCGTGCGCCGGGAGCTCGGATCGTTGCTGGGCAACCGAGAGGTGAGCCCGGTGGTGATGCCGCTCCGCCATGCGATCCTGGGCTCCGCGGAAGGCCCGCTGCGGGCGCTGTTGGGTGTAGCGTGGCTGATCGCGGCGCTGTCGGCCTGCAACCTGGCCATCCTGTTGCTGGCGCGGACCGATGCCCGTGGGGGGGAGCTCGCCGTGCGAGTCGTGGTGGGAGCACGGCCGTCGGCCGTGGTGCGTCTGGTCGTTCTCGAGGCCGGCCTGGTCGCGGCCGCTGGGACCGTGATAGGTCTCGGAGCGGCGGCGGCCGCCCAGGGGTGGCTGGGGCCTACGCTGGGCGGTTCCTTGACCCAGGCGGTGCCGGTACGGGTGGACCGGTGGGTGGCCTTCATCGTGGTCGGAGTGGCGGCGGCGGCCGCCCTGGCGGCGGCGTTGCCCGCCACCGTGGCCGTCCTGCGCGTTTCCTACGCGGCCCTGCTCAAGGGCGTCGGGTCGTTGTCCGGCGGGGGTCGGTGGGCTGGAAGGCTGCGCCGACTCCTGGTGGCACTCGAGGTGGTGATCGCCGCCGGCGCACTGACCGTTACGGCAGCGGTTGCGCGAAGTGCGGGGCGACTCGTCCACGTTCCGCTCGGTTTCCGTTCGCATGGCGTGGTCACGTCCCTGATCCTCCCCCTGCCTCGTGGGCCGGAATTCACGCTCGAGCAGCAGCTCGAGATCTACCGCCGGCTCCAGGGGACGCTGGGTCGGGTGGCGCTGGCGACGGCCGTGCCCCTGGGCGAGGCTCGCTCGGACATCGACGTGGTCAGCTCTGAAGGGCGCCACCTTCGTGCGCGCGTGCAGTATGTGACCAATACCTACTTCGACATCCTCGGCATTCCGGCCGTCGACGGCAGAGTATTCAGCGCCGACGAAGCTCGGTCCGGCGTCCCGGTTGCGATCGTCAGCCGCGGGCTGGCCCGTCGGCTGTGGCGGGAACCGCGGTTGGGTCGGCGCCTGGCCCTCGGTGAGGAGTTCTCGTCCGGAAACACGATGGTGACGGTGGTCGGCATCGCCGCCGACGTGCGGGCCGAGGGGCCTGCAAAACCACCTCCGCCCACGCTCTATCTGCCGTTCGGGATGAAACTGGGGGGCACGTTCGCCGTCGTGCGGTCGATGGCGCCACCGTACGTGGTGGCGAGGACCTCGACCCCGCCGGACCGGCTCCTGCGACTGCTCCGCGGCGCCGTCAAGGACGTCGGATGCCGGGTCATCGTCCGTCGGCCCGTCCGGCTCGCCGCCCAGGTTCGGGCGACCCTGGAGAACACGTTGCTGCTGCGGAAGGTCCTGGCGGGGCTCGCCATCGCGGCGCTCGCCCTCGCCTGCGGAGGCGTCTACGGTCTGGTGACGTTCTGGGTCGTTCAGAGGCGGCGAGAGCTCGGGATCCGGACCGCGTGTGGCGCAACACCCGCGCGGCTGGTCCGCGATCTCCTCGCCGAGGTGGCGCGCGTTGTCGTTCCCGCCGCCGCCCTCGGAGTGGCGGCGGGCGTGGTTGGGGCGTGGTACGTGGCGTCCCGCATTCCCGGCCTGGAGGGTCCCCCGGCCGCCCTCGCCCTGGCGATACTCGCCGCAGCGGCTCTTTCCGGTCTCCTTGGCGCTCTTCCGGGAGCCCTGCGGGTTACCTTCGTAGATCCGGCGTTGGCGCTGCGCCACGAATAGGTGGGCGGGTTTCATGCAACCTGAGAGCCGAGCCAGAGCGCTGATCGCCGATGACCAGGCGGACGTCCGCACGGCGCTTCGCATTCTTCTTCGCGAAGAGGGTTTCGAGGTGACGGAGGCGGCCACGCCGGACGACGTCCGGGAAGCGGTTCGGCGGCAGGAGTTCGACGTGGCGCTCATCGACCTCAATTTCACCCGCGGCGCCACGTCGGGCGACGAAGGGATCGACCTGCTGCAGTGCCTGGGCGAGTTGGACGACACGTTGCCGGTGATCGTGATGACGGCGTGGGGGACCGTGCCACTCGCGGTCGAGGCGATGCGGCGTGGGGCCAGGGACTTCGTCCAGAAGCCCTGGCAAAGGTCCCGGCTGGTCACGCTGCTCCGGACGCATGCCGAGCTTGCCCGGGCGGTTCGCTGCGGGCGGCGGCTGGAGGCGGAGAACCGGCTGCTCCGCGAGGCGGGCATCCCCGAGCTGGTTTCCGAGTCGCCCGCCATGCGTAGGGTGCTCGACCTCGTTCGCCGGACCGCACCGACCGAGGCGAACGTGTTGATCCTTGGGGAGTCGGGAACCGGGAAGAGCGTCGTGGCGCGGATGCTGCACGCGCTTTCGCCCCGTGCCGAAGAGCCTTTCATCACGGTGAACGTCGGTGCCGTTCCCGAGAGCCTTTTCGAAGCCGAGTTCTTCGGGCACACGCGCGGAGCCTTCACCGGCGCTGCCGAGACCCGCCTCGGGCGTTTCGACCTCGCGCACAGGGGCACGCTTTTCCTCGACGAGGTCGTGACCGCCCCCCCCGCGGCCCAGGCGAAGCTGCTCCGCGTGCTCGAGACCGGTGAGTTCGAGCCCGTCGGGTCGCCGCGAACCCGGAAGGTGGACGTTCGGATTCTCGCCGCAAGCAACAGTGACTTGGCGGCAGAGGTGGCGGCCGGGAGGTTTCGAGAGGACCTGCTCTACCGCCTCAACACGGTCGAGATTCGGCTGCCGCCCCTGCGTCAGCGGTTCGAGGACATTCCCGTGTTGGCACACCTGTTCCTGGAGCGGTTCGCCCGCCGCCACCACCGCCGGCGCCTCGCGTTCTCGCCGGAGGCGCTCGAGCGGCTCGCAACCTACTCGTGGCCGGGCAACGTGCGGGAGCTGGAGCACGTCGTCGAGCGCGCCGTGATTCTCGCCCGGGACGACCGGATCCGTCCTTCGGATTTCTGGCTCCCGGTGGGACGTGCCGCCGCGGCCGAAGGGCACGGTCTTCACGCTACGGAACGCCAGCTCATCGTCCGCGCCCTGGCTCGAACCCGGGGCAACATAGCGGAGGCCGCCCGCCAGCTTGGGCTGAGCCGGCAAGCGCTGTATCGACGGATCAAGAAGCACGGGCTGGAGCGACCGTGAGCGCTCTTGCAGGATTGTCATGGGTGGTCGTTCCGCTGACGCTCGGGTTGATCGTCTTCCTTCTCCTTGCGCTGCGGCGAACGCGGAGCGAGGCCGCGGACCTGGCGACGGTGGTGGCGGCCCTTGCCGAGGGTGATCTCGAGGTGCGCGTGGGGCGGCGCGCCGCACGGGGCGTCCACGCCGAGCTCGCCGCCGCCCTCGACCGCCTCGCCGCCCGCCTGCAAGAGAGACAGCTGCGCGAGGCCGAACGCACGGCGCTCCTCGAACGCGTGACCGACGCGCTCGACGTCGCCCTCCTGGTGCTTGACGCTCGCGGGCGGGCGCGGTGGCTGAACCGCGCGGCGGCGCGGCTCGCCGGGCGACGGCCCGAGACCTGCGTGGGCCGGTCCCTGGGAGAGCTCTGGCTCGAGCCCCTCGAGCAGCTCGGGGACGAACGGCCGGCGGAGCTCAAGCTCCCGGGGGGCCGAGGCTGCTGGGAAGTCCGGCGGCGGCCGGTCCGCGTCCACGGGCGGGAGCACACCCTGCTCGTGGTGGCTGACGTCGGCCGTGCGCGGCGCGACGGGGAGCGGACGGGACAGTGGCGCCTGCTCAGGGTGCTGGGTCACGAGCTGGGCGGCTCGCTGGCGCCCATCACCTCGCTCGCCGAGTCCCTCCACGGGTTGCTCCAGCGGCCGGACCCGCCCGAGGGCTGGCGGGACGACGTCCGGCAGGGCCTCGCCGCGATCCGTTCGCGCGCCGAGGCGCTGACCCGGTTCGTGCGAGGTTACAGCCGCCTGGCCGGGCTTCCCCGGCCCCGGCCGGCTCCGGTCCGGGTGCGCGAGCTGGTCGGCCGGGTGGTCGGCCTGCTGGGAGATCCGGCGGTGGAGGTCGTGGGGGGACCTGATCTGGTGGTGCCGGGGGACGTGACGCTGCTCGAGCAAATGCTGCTCAACCTGCTCCGCAACGCGGTTGAGGCGACCGGGGGCGAGGGTGGCGTGGGGGTTCGTTGGTCGCTGCGTGAAGGTGGTGTCGAATTCGAGGTCGTAGACGGTGGTCCGGGCCCGCCGGAGGGGGAGGACGTCTTCGTGCCGTTTTACACGACGAAGCCGGACGGAACCGGGATCGGGCTGACACTCTCGCGTGCCATCGCCGAGGCCCACGGTGGCCGGCTGATGTTGGAACGGCGCCGCGACGGTCCGGGTGCGGTGGCCCGGGCCTGGATCCCGCGCGGCCCGGTGGGGCGCTCCAGCAAGACGGGCGAGGAGCCATGAACCCACCGATGGCGAGGCAGCCGGGGCTCGGGTGCCGGCGGCCGCCGGTTGGGGCCCCGGGACCGAGGACGCGGGCACCCTGTGCGAGCGGATCCTCGACGGCCCGGGGACATCCGCGGGCGACATCCCCATCGCCGGCGACGCGACCCTGGTGGTGC
The DNA here is from genome assembly GCA_964644635.1 of uncultured Thermoanaerobaculia bacterium. Classification (GTDB taxonomy): domain Bacteria; phylum Acidobacteriota; class Thermoanaerobaculia; order Thermoanaerobaculales; family Sulfomarinibacteraceae; genus CAZXXL01. Next base: position 12,400 of record CAZXXL010000029.1, read on the forward strand.
TCGAGAAGGCGGGGAGAATGTGACGCCGGTCACCGTGCCGCCGGCGCGCCGGCGTCATGATCGTGGCAACCATGCACCTCCTTTCGCCACGTCTTTTTTCGGCGCCGCAACCGGCGGCGCTTTTTTCTGACGCCGAGGCCCGGCCGCCGGATGAGGATGGGGCGCCGGCGAGGCCGGCGCCGTCGTGTTCCTGCTGCGCAGGTTGGGGGTTACAGCCGCCAGCGGCCTGAGATCCAGATCCAGCCGCCGCCGCGGTGGACCCAATGGCCGGCGATCCAGACCGCGTGCGGGCGCGGTCGACGGGCCCAGTGACCACGCACCCACACGTAGCGATGCCCGGTCCAGCGCCAGTGGCCGGCGATCCACACCGCGCCGGGCGCGGGACGGGCCGGCCGCACCTCCACGATCGGTGCGGGGGGACCGACGCGGACGACCGTGGTCCGATGCGGGGCGCAGGCCCACAGGGCGGGCGCCGCCAGGCTCAGGGCGAGCACGGCGGCGGCGAGACGGGTCGATGGCTTGGTGAGGCTCATAAAGCGTCCTCCTTTCGTTTTTCACCCGCAGGACGCGGTGGGGCGTCGGCGGGTTGACGCCTCGGGCGCCGGCCGGTGACCCGGGTCACAGTTCTCACACCGCCGCTGGCCGGCGTATCACCGGTTGCAGTGGATCGCGAGGAAATGTGCGGGTCAGGCGAGGCGCTTGAGCAGATGCTCGAGGGCTCGCTGGGCGCTGCGGACGTGGGGATCGGTGGTGTCGTATCCGCCGAGGACGATGACCTTGCGGTAACAGTCGAGGGCCGATTCCGGGTCGTTCTTGCAGTGCCGGAAAAGGTGCCCTTTCATCAGCCACGCCTCGGTCTGCCGGGGATCCACCTCGAGCATGCGGTCGAAGAAGACCTGCGCGGCCGCCCACCGGCCCTCGGCGATGGCCCGGGCCGCGTGGCGCCGGTAGACGCGGAGCTTCCATGCTCGCTCGTCGTCGCCGCCCCGTACCGTGGCCCGTGACCTGGCAAGTATTTTCATTTCAACATGATCATGAAACAGGAAGGTCGTCTTGTCAAACATTGGAACGTTCCAGGAACGCAGCCGGGATGGCGTCACGGCTACCAGGTCTCGACCTGGAGCAGGTCGCGGTGGAGGGCGTGGGCGTCGGGATACCTGCGGCCGGGGTCCTTCTCGAGGCACCGGAGGATGACGCCGGCCAGGTTTTCCGGGATGTCCGGCCTGATGTTGCGGGGGTCGGCCGCGGGGGTCTTGAGATGGGCCTCGAGGATGTTGCCGCGGGAGAACGGCGGCCGGCCGGTGGCGAGGTGGTAGAAGGTCGCTCCGAGGGAGTAGATGTCACTGGCCGGCGTCGGCGCTTCACCACGGATCTGCTCCGGAGACATGTAAAACGGCGTGCCGCAGACCTTGGCGGCCCGGGGATCCTCGGTGTCAAGGCGGGTGGCGATGCCGAAGTCGAAGATCTTGACCTTGTCGTCCACCGTCAGCAGGATGTTGCCGGGCTTCAGATCCCTGTGGATGACGCGGTGGTCGTGAGCGTAGGCCACGGCCTCGGCCAGCTCCAGGAGGATCGGCACGAGGTGGGCACGGATTCTCTCCGGCTCCGTACGGAGCACCTTGTCCAGCGGCTGCCCGTTGACGTACTCCATGGCGATGAGGTAGCCGCTCATTCCTTCCTCGAAATCATAGACCGTGACGATGAAGGGGTGGTTCAGGTTCGCGGCGGCCCTGGCCTCGGCGCGCAGCCGCTCGACCTCCGCCTCCGACGTCGTGCGGAGCACCTTGATGGCCACGATCCGTTCGAGGCGGGTATCGACCGCCTTGAAGACGACCCCCATGCCGCCGCGCCCGAGCTCGGTGAGGATCTCGTAACGTTCGCCCTTCACCTGGGGCTGGACGGCCGGCACCGGCCCCGGGGCCGGCGGCCTGGTCTCGGCCGGGGAAATCCCCTCGAGCGAGCGCCGGATCCTGGCGTTGAGCTCCTGGGCGGGCGCGAACGAGTAGTCGAACTCGAGGATCCTCCTGACCTCGTTCCGGGCGGCCTCGAGGTCGCCCGCTTCCATGAGCAGCCGAGCCAGGGCGAGGGCGGCCGGGAGGCGCGCCGGCGCCAGGGCGACGCCGACCACCGCGCGCTGGAGGCAGGCGATGGCGTCGCGCAGCCTCCCCTGGCCGTGGAGTGCCGTGGCCAGGTCGAGGATGACGTCGGGAATGTCGGGAACCGGCCCGGGCTGCTGGTGGAGAAGCTCCCACGCCTCCTCGAATTCGCCGATCGATGTCAGCTCCTTCAGGGCCTGCTGGACCCGGCCGAGGCGGGCCAGGCAGCGAGCGGCGGACGCCGCATCCCCGAGACGGCGGTAGATGGCCAGGGCGCGGTCGTCCTCCTGCGCGATCTCCGCGCAGCGGGCGGCGCTCTCGAGATCGCCGGCCAGCTCGTGCACGTCGCTGGCCTCGCCCCAGCGTTGCAGCTTCTCCAGAAGCGGCGCCGCCAGGTCCCATCGCTGCCCGCGGTACGCGACGTCGGCGGCTTCGGCGTCGCGGCCGCGCGCGGTCAGCCAGCGGACGGCCTCCTCGGTGCGCCCCAGGTCCTGGAGCAGCTCCAGGTACTCCTCGGTCATGGCGAGGCGTTGGAGACGGGGCAGCACCATCTCGGCGAGGCGCAGGATTTCCCGGCCGGGGCCGCCGCCGCCATCGGGGGGCGTCTCGCGCAGCTTATCACGGAGCCGTTGATACAGTAGCCGCGTGGCTTCGCGGGACTTGCCGGCCCGGTCGAGCAGTCTCGCCGCCTCCTCGAGCCTGCCCACCCGCAGCGCCGCCTCCGCCGCGCTCTCGTAATCCTCGGCGGCGGACCAGAGCCTGGCGGCCTCGGCGAAGTTTCCCTCGGCCTCCGCCAGGCGGGCGAGGAGGACGTGGTCGCGGGTGGATTCCGCGGCGAGCCGGACGGCCCTGAGCTCGGCCGTTCCCCGAACCAGGGTTCCCCGGTCCAGCGCCAGCGACGCGGCCCGGCAGGCCCGCACCGGCTCGCCCGCCCGGAGCCACGCCACCGCGGCCTCGGGAAACCGTTTCTTCTCCATCTGCCATCTCGCCAGCTCCTGGAAGCACTCCCGGGCCAGGTCGTCCTGGCCCAGGGCGTCGTACGTTCGGGCCGCCTCCTCGAGATGGTCCTTGCCGGCCCGCCGGAGGAGGTCCGCAGCTTCCCGGAGGCGGCCCAGTGACCGGGCGACGTGGGCGGCCTCGGCCCAGGCGTGGGCCCGTTTCAGGATCCACAGCGCCTTCTTGGGCTTGCCGGCGCGGAAGTAGAGCTCGCCGGCGCCGCTGAAGTCACCCTCCCGGCGGAGCTTCGCCGCCATCCGCTCGAGGGGATCGCGGTCGGTGAGGAGGAGGACCACCGCCCAGGCGAGGAGGATGACCGCGGCCGCGTTGCCGGCGAGGATGACGGCGGGGCTGGTGGGCCCGAAGCCGGCCGTGGTGAGGATCCGGTCGGCGCCGCCGGCAAGGCTCACGATCCAGGGCACGTTCACGGCCGCCGTCAGGAGGAGCCCGCCGACCAGGGGCGTGAGCCAGCGTTTTCTGCCGGGAAGAAGGGCGGTCATGAGCAGCGCTGCGGCGATCGGGGGAAACGGGACCAGAGACACACCGGGCATTGTACCGTGCCATCCTGCAGGCCGAGCACCTGCCGCGGGCGCCGACTCACCGGCGACGATTCCTCAAGATTCGCGTCCGTTGGACTTGAAATTTTACAAAGAAACACTCATATTTGGTGCGCGGAGGGGGATGTGGCCAAGGATTACTACGCAATACTCGGTGTCTCGAAGGATGCCAGCCCGGCGGAGATCAAGAAGGCGTACCGCAAGCTGGCGCGCAAGTACCACCCGGACGTCAATCCCGGCAACAAGGAGGCCGAAAGGAAGTTCAAGGAGATCCAGGAGGCGTACGCGGTTCTCTCGGATCCGGAGAAGAAAAAGCAGTACGACACCTTCGGCACCGTCGATTTCACCGGCGCCGAGGGGTTCCACACGGCGGCCGGGGGACGGCCCGGGTGGCAGGAAGCCGGATCGTTCCACTTCGACTTCGGGGGCTTCGGCGGCAGCGGCGGGGTCGGCGGCTTCGAGGACCTGAGCGAGCTCTTCGGGCAGATCTTCGGGGGTCGCCCCCGCACCGCCCGCCGCAAGGCGCGGCCGCGTGCCGGGGCCGACCAGGAGATGAGCGTGGAGATCGACTTCCGGGACGCCGTCAAGGGGACCACGGCCGTGCTGCCGGTCCAGCGCCAGGTGCACTGCGGCCAGTGCGGCGGTTCCGGGAACGTCGGCGGAAGGGTCTGTTCCGCCTGCCACGGGGCAGGCGTCGTGATCTCGACCGAAAGGCTCCGGGTGAAGATCCCGGAGGGCGTCAAGGACGGGTCCCGGGTGCGAATACCCGGCAAGGGCGCCGAGGGATCTCCGGGCGGCCGGACCGGGGACCTGTACGTCCGGGTCCGCGTCCGGCCCCATCCCTTCTTCAAGCGCAAGGGCGACGACATTCACACTACCGTGCCCGTCACCTTCACCGAGGCCTACCTCGGGGCGCAGATCGAGGTGGGGACGGTGCACGGGCCGGTGCGGGCGACTCTGCCCCCGGGCACCCAGTCGGGCCAGACCTTCCGCCTCCGCGGCAAGGGCGTGAGGAACCTCAAGACGCGCGCCTTCGGCGACCACCTGTACACCGTCCAGATCGTCGTTCCGCGCGTGGTCTCCCCGGCCGGCGAGGAGCTCGCCCGGCGCGTGGCCGATCTCTACACCCGGGATCCGCGGTCCGGCCTGCCGCGGTCCCTGTAGCCGGGGGGCTGCACGTAGGCGGCGGCCGGCAGACGCCGCCAGCGCCGGCGCGCGAGACGGACGCGGAAGAGGAAGAGGGCACGGCGGAGGCCCCGGATGCGGTCCGGCAGGAGGATGCCGTCGAGGTGGTCGAGCTCGTGGCAGAAGGCCTGGGCGAGGGTGCCCTCGGCGGTGTGCTCCCGTACGTTCCAGGATTGGTCGCGGGCCCGCACCACCACCCGCCGCGGCCGGCGAAGGGTGGTGAAGAGCCCGGGAAACGAGAGGCACCCCTCCTCGAGGGCCGCGGACCCCCCGCTGGCGATGAGCTCGGGATTGACGAGGACGACGGCCGCGCCGGGGGTTCGGCCGGCGGAGAGATCGGCTACGGCCACGCGCAGGTTGACGCCGATCTGCGGCGCGGCCAGGCCGAGGCCGGGGATGGCCGGGTAGGTGTCCTCGAGGTCGCGGATGAGCCGGTCGAGCTCCGGGCCGGGGCCTTCCACCGGCCGGTTCGGCGCCGCCAGGACCGGGTGGCCGTACAGGAGGACCGGGCGGACCGGCATCTCAGCCTCCGCGCAGGCGGCGGATCACGGCCTCCACGGTCTCGTGGGCCCGGCGGGTGTAGAACTCCTCGAGGACCTTGCGAACCTCGGGCTGCCTGGCCGCGATCCGGTCCACCGAGGCCCGGTCGAGCTCGATGGCGGTCAGGGGGCCCGAGGCCACGATGGTCGCGGTCCGGGGCTTGCCCGTGAGCAGGGAGACCTCGCCGAAGAAATCCCCGGGACCGAGCTCGGCCAGGAAGACCTGGCTCCCGTCCTCGGCCCGGGTGAAGACCTCGACCTTCCCGGCGACGATGAGAAAGAGCGAGGATCCGGGCTCGCCCTCGCGGACGATGGTGGCGCCCTCGTGGTACGACCTGAGGGACGTGGACGAGAGCAGCTCCTCCAGGGTGTCGCGGTCGAACCTCCGAAACAGCTCGGAGGCCCGCAGCTCCTTGATCTGCTGTTCGAGCCCGCCCCCGTCGGTCCCCTTGGGGCGGGCCAGGCCCAGCCGCTCCTCCACCGAGAGGTGGCTCCTGCGGTCCTCGTCGATCAGTCGGGCCAGCTCGGCGTGGACGTCGTCCTGGGTCGGGTCGAGCCGCAGCACCTTCTTGTACAGGGCGATGGCCTTGGCGTAGAAGCCGTCGTGTGCGAACCTCCGCGCGAGGTCCCGGTACATCTCCACCGCCTTGCCGCGGTCACCGACCATGGCGAGGATGTCCGCCTGGCGCAGCAGGAGGTTGAACTGCCTCGGGTTCTTCTTGAGGGCGTGGCCCACTGCGGCGAGGGCCTTGTCGTACTGCTTGCGCGCGATGTAGCGGTCGAGCTCCTCGATCCTGGGTCTGGAAAACGGCAGCTTCACGGGACGAGCTCCTTCACCCTGGCCCACGTGGCCGCGGCCGCCTCGCGCACGTGCTCGCGGATCTCGGCGGCCGGCCGGGAGAGGAGCTCGCGCTCCCGGACCACGACCCGGCCGTCCACGATGACGTGGCGGACGTCGGCGGTGCCGGCGCCGTACACCACCCGCGCCGCCGGATCGGCCTCCGGCTGCAGGGACCAGCCCCGGGTGTCGATCACGGTGATGTCGGCCGCTTTGCCGGGCTCGAGCGTGCCGACGTCCGCCAGACCGACGGCGCGGGCGCCCTCCCGGGTGGCCATGGCCAGCACGGTCCACGGGTCGACGGCGGCCGGCCCGTGGCGCAGGTTGTGCAGGGTCCCGGCCAGGCTCATCTCGTGGAAGATGGAGAGCCGGTTGTTGCACGGCGGGCCGTCGGCGCCGAGGGCCACGCCCACGTCCGCGGCGAGCAGCCCGGGGACGTCGGCGATCCCCGAGGCCAGCTTGAGGTTGGCTCCGGGGCAGTGGCAGATCCAGGTGCCCGTGCGGGCCAGGATGTCGATCTCCCCGGGTTCGAGGTGGATGCCGTGCGCGAGGACCACGTCGGAGCCGGTCAGGCCGAGCTCGTGCAGGTACGCGACGTTGCCCTTCCCGGTGAGCCGGCGGACCTCGGCCACCTCGCGGAGATTCTCCGAGGCGTGGCTCTGGATGAGCCAGCCGTGGGTGCGGGCCAGCCCGGCGCAGCCGCGCAGCAGCTCCCGTGAGCACGAGAGGGCGAAGCGCGGCGCCACCGCGTAGCGCAGGCGGCCGCCCGCCGCGCCGTGCCACCTCGTGCCGAGGCTCTCGGCCTCGGCCAGGGAGCGGTCGGGGTCCTCGAGCAGGCGCGCCGGAACGCCGTCGCCGGTGTCCATGTGGGTCTTGCCCGAGACCATGCGGATACCGAGATCCCGCGCGGCCTCGAAGACCCGGTCGTGGTCGTGCGTCGTCCCGAAGTCGAGGGCGGTCGTGGTCCCGCCCGCCAGCAACTCGGCGATGCCCAGCTCGGCCGCCGCCCGGACACCGTCGCCGTCGAGCGCCGCCTCGTAGGGCAGGGTGCGCAGGCGCAGCCAGTCGAGAAGCTCCAGCTGGTCCGCCCGGTGCCGCAGGAGCGACTGCACCACGTGCACGTGGGCTTGGACGAAGCCGGGGAGGACGAGGCAGCCGCCGGCATCGATCACACGGCAGCCGGCCGCGTCCGGCGCCGCGCCGCGCGTGATCTCGGCGATACGCCCGTCCCGGATCAGGACGTCCCCCCGGTACGCCTCGCCGTCGCGCACCATGGGCACCACCGTCCCGCCCCGCACCAGCAGATCGCCCCGGTCGCTCACCGCCCGATGGTGGCACCGGCGCCGCCGCACTGTCAATTGCGGAGCGCCGGTTCCCGGAACCGTACCGTTGGGAGAACCCTTCGCGCTGTCATCGCGAGGAGCCGGGCGCAGCCCGGCGACGTGGCGACCCCTAGCAGCGTCGGAGCGCGCAGGGAAAAGGATCCCACCGCCCCAGCGCGGGCATGGGCCCGCCGCCTGCGGCGGCGTCCCTTGGGGCGCTCG
>CAZXXL010000030.1:0-20024 GCA_964644635.1 uncultured Thermoanaerobaculia bacterium
GCGTGATGGATCGCCTGGCGCGGGCGACGCCGCCCGTGGACCGCGCCGCGATGCGCCTCGTTCGCCTGGTGGTCGCGCTCTCCGGCCCGCCCGCCCTGGTGCTCTTCGGCGCCGGCGTCACGCTGAGCCCGGCCGGCCCGGGGCCCTTCGAACCCGCCGAGATCCTCGGCCTGACCCTGGCCCTGGCGGTGCTCGCCGGGTACGCGGCGATCGTCTTCCTGCGCGGCGAGAAGGACGCCGTGAGCATCATCGCCATCCTCGCCGGGACCGTCGCCCTCACCGCCGGCGCCGGGCGCCTCCTCGGCGGCGAGCCTATGTTGATGGCGATGGTGGCCGGCGCGGTGATCGTCAACCGCTCCACCCTCCCGCACCGGATCCTCCGCGCCGCCCACGGGCTCGACGCGGCGGTCCTCACCGCCCTCCTGTTGCTGCTCGGGGCGTGGTGGCGGCCGGCGCCGTTTTCCTGGGCCGCCTTCGTCCTCCTCACGGGCGTCTCGGCGGGGGCACGGCTGGCCGGCGGCGCCCTGCTGGCCCGCGCCGCCCGGCGGCGGGGCGCCCGGGTGACGATCCCCGTCCTCGGCATGGGCCTGCTGCCACAGGGTCCGCTCGCCCTGGTCCTGCTGGTCGCGGCCACCCTCCTCGGCGGGCTCGCTCCCGGGGTCGTCGAGGCGGCCTTCGCGGCGCTGGCGGTGAACACGCTGGCGGGCAGTTCCTGGCTGCGCCGGCGCCTCTTCCGGCGACCCGCGGCCCCCCCGGAGGTGAAGGCGTGATGCGCTGGGTCTTCTTCGCCGCCATCGGCGCCCTGGCGTGGACGCTCCGCGTCACCCTGGGTCCCGCGGGGGGCGGCGCCGCGGCCTCGACGCTGCTCGCCCTGGGTCTGCTGATGATCGGCGGCGACCTGGCGGGCAGGCTGGCGGCGCGGGCCCGGCTGCCCCGGATCACCGGCTACCTGATCCTCGGCATGGCCCTCGGGCCTTTCGCCCTCGGCCTCGTCTCCGCTGGCGACCTGGCCAGCCTCCACATCTTCGAGGAGATCGCCCTCGGGCTGATCGCGCTGACCGCCGGCGGGGAGTTCCGCGTGGAGGCCGTGGCCGAACGGTGGCGGGAGATCGTCGGCATCACCGGCGCCCACGCCGTGGGCATCCTCGTGGTGTCGGCGGGGATCTTCTGGCTGGCGCTCGGCCGGATACCGTTCCTCGGCCCCCTCGGCCCCGGCGAGATCCTCGCCGCGGCGGCGCTCCTCAGCGTGATCGCGGTCGCCAAGTCCCCGGCGACCACCATCGCGATCATCACCGAGACGCGGGCCGAGGGCCGCCTGGTGGACACCGTGCTCGGCGTGACCATCCTCAAGGACCTGGTCATCCTGCTGCTCTTCACCCTGGTCAGCGGCCTCGCCCGCGGCTGGACCGGGGGCGGCGGGGTCGACGCCGCGGCCATGGCCCATCTCGGGCTCGAGATCGGCCTCTCCCTCGGCGCGGGTCTCCTGCTCGGGCTCGCCCTCGGCGCCTACCTCACCTGGGTGCGCCTGCACCCGGAGATCACGGTGCTGGCGGTGGTGCTCATCTCCATGGAGCTGGCCCGCTCGGCGGGGCTCGAGCACCTCCTGGTGGCCATGGCCGCCGGGTTCGCCGCCCGCAACATCTTCCCCCGCGCCGCCGGCGGCTTCCTGCACGCCCTGGAGCGCTCCTCGCCCCCCGTCTACGTCATCTTCTTCGGCCTCATCGGCGCCGGCCTCGACCTCGGCGTCTTCGCCGCCGCCTGGGGGGCGGTGGTCTTCCTCTTCCTCGTCCGCCTGGCGCTGGTCTGGGGCCTCACCGGGGCGACCGCCGCCGCCCTCGGCGCCGAGCCGCCCATCCGGCGCTGGGCGTGGATGGGGTTCGTCGCCCAGGCGGGGTTCTCCCTTGGGCTGGCCACCCGCATCGCCCGGGACTTTCCCGCCTTCGGCAAGACGCTCGCGGCCGTCGTGGTCGGCTCCGTGGTGCTCAACCAGCTCATCGGGCCGGTCCTCTGGCGCCACGCCCTCGTGGCCAGCGGCGAGGCGCAGCAGGACGGTCCGTAGCCCGCATCATTCGCTGACGATCTCCCGCCACCGGTGATACGCCATCAAGCACCGCGCTTGCGTGCCGTAGCGGGAGGCGGGGCAGGTCTCGAATGATGCGGCTCAGAAGCGGGCGCGCAGACTCAGGGCGAAGGTGCGGCCCGGGGCGAGGACCGCGTTCTCGTCGCTGGAGTCGAGGTGGGTGCGGTCGAGCAGGTTGCGCCCGTAGACCCGCAGCTCGAGGTTCCGCCCAAGCCCCCGCCCCAGCCCGGCCTCGACATCGGCGTAGCCTCCCACCACCTGCTCCGAGGGGCCGGGCCGGTTCTTGCGGGCGAAAGCCGCCGCCCGAACGATCCACCACAGGCGGGCGGGGCCCGCGCCCTCGAGCCCGACGAGGAGCCCGGCCGGCGGGACGTCGTCCACCGGGTCGCCGCCGCCCCGAATTTTCCCGTGCTCGTAGGCGGCGCCGCCGCGGAGCAGCAGACGGGGAGACAGGCGCACGGTCGCCTCGAGCTCGACGCCGGCCAGCTGGGCCTCGGAGCGGTTGCGGAAGAAGTAGTCGCCCCCCGCCCTGTAACGCTCGATGAGATCGGAGATCCGGTACAGGTAGGCGGACAGGCCGAGGCTCACCGCCGCGTGGTGGGAGCGCAGGGCGAGGTCGAGCTGGCGCGAGGTCTCCGGCCGCAGGCGCGGGTTCCCGGTAATGAAGCCGCGGCCGGTCTCGCCCCGGAAGAAGCGGTCCGACAGCCGGGCATCCCGAAAGCCGCGGGCGAGCTGGACGGTGAGGCTGGTGGTGTGTGCCACCGGGAACGTTGCAGCCAGGAAGCCGGAGACCGACCCGTTGGTGTCCTCGACGTCGCCGAAGAAGCCGCCCTCGTTCTTGGAGCGCACCGTGTCCGCGCGCAACCCTCCCGACAGCCGGAGCCGTCCCAGCCCGCGGCTCAGGGCCGCGAATACCCCCAGGTCGTCCCGCCGGGCGTCGGCGATGGCCACCGACGACGCCGTCCGTCGCCGGGACCCCCCCGGCTCCAGCCGGAAGCTGCTGTTCACTGCGTGGAGGTCGAAGCGGCCGGTCGCATCGAGGCCGATCACCAGCCGCGCCGCCCCCACCCCGCGCTCGGTCTCGACCCGCAGCTGGTAATCGCGGGCGTCGGTGTCCGACCGGCTGACGGTACCGGCGGCGAGCCTCTCCTTGTCGAGCACGAGCTCGTAGCTGTCCCAGGCGAGGGTCACACCGAGGCGCCGCCAGGCCCCCGTCAGCGGCCGATCGAAGCCGATCAGGAGCCGGTGGGAGCTCTCCTCGGGGTAGACCTTCCGTTTCACGTCCGAGTCCGGCGCCGGCTTGCCGATGTCCCGTCCGAGGTCGGTGCGCCACCCCACGCGCAACGTCCCGCCGGCGAGCTCCCGCTGGTAGGCGAGGCGAAAGCCCTTGGTCTCGCCCCCGCTGTCGCGGACCGGGCCGCGCGGGCTCCGGCGGTCGCCGAACCTGCGCCCGTGCACCCCGAGCAGCGCCGCCCCCCGGCCGGCCGGGCCGGAGACTTCGGCCGCCACGCGGGTCTCGCCGGTGGCGTCGGCGACGTCGGCGGCGAGGCGAACGCTCGTGGGCGCGCCCGGCTGCGGCATCCGCGACCGGATTCGGATCAGGCCGCCGAAGGCGTCCGAGCCGTAGGCGACGCCGGCCGGGCCGCGGACGACCTCCACCTCGGCCACCGTCTCCGGGTCGAGGAACGTGGCCGACGGCCCCGCCCGCCGCTCGCTGCTCACCCGCCCCCCGTCGAGGAGGATCAGCGTCCGCCCCTTGGACAGCCCGCGCAGCGCCGGCACGGCCGCCAGGCCGGCGCCGCTGGCCGAGGCCCCGGGAACATTGGCCAGGACGTCGGGCAGGTTGACCGGCGCCCGTCGTTCCAGCTCGGGCCGCCCGAGCACGGTCACCACCGCCGCAGGCGGCAGCTCCACGTCCGGCGCCTCGCCGCTGACCACCGTGACCTCCCCGCCCAGGGGCAGCACGCGCACCTCCAGGGGGCCGGCGGCGGGCAGCGACGCCACCGTCACCGGACGGAAGGCGACGCCGTCCGCCCGCGCCACGAGCAGGACGAACGGCGGCCGCGGCGTCGGGTCGAGCTCGAAGACGCCCGCCGGGTCGGCGACCGCGATCCCCGGCCTTCCGGCCACCGCGATCCGCGCGCCGGGCAGGGGCTTTCCGTCCCGGGCGATCACGCGCCCCAACAGGCTGCCCGCCGCCGCGGACGCGGCAAGCAGCACGGCCGCTGCGGCCGGCAGCAGGACCCGCCTCCCGCGCCAGCCATGGGGATGTCGCCGTGGCACCGCGTCAGTCTACCAGAGCGCCTCCCGGAGCCTCCCGCGCCACCACAGCCGCAGGTTGTGAACGGGCGGAGCGTCCCGCCACGACCACAGGGCCCGGGGATGGTGATCGATGTCGTGGACGGCCGAGAAGGATCGCGGACCGTAGGGGTCGACCAGGAGGCCGGCCGCCTGGACGGTCACCGAGAGAGCGAGCAGGACGGCGAAGGCGATCTCCAGGGCCCGGCCCGGCCGGGCCCGCAGCTGCTCCAGGCCGCAGGCGGCGAGAACGCCCAGGTAGGGGAGGCTGTCGGTGAGGTAGCGCGGGCCGTAGCACCACCCGCCCCACCACTCCCGGTACAGGCTCGAGAAGAGTAGGTTGACGGCGAAGAGGGCCCAGCAGAGGTCGATCAGCGCCCGGTCCGCCGCCCGCCGGCGGTGGACGAGGGAGAGCCCGGCCACCGCCAGGGCCGGGCTGAAGACCAGCAGGCCGGCCCCCGGTGAGACGAGCAGGCCGGCCAGGGCGGCCGCCGGATGGGCGCCCAGCAGGCCGCGGGCGCCGAGGCGTCCGAGGGGAAGGAGCGCCTGGCCGAAGCGGTAGAAGGCGCCGAAGTAGAGCTGGTTGACGAGTCCCACCGCCGCCGCGGCCGCCGCCACCGGCACGGCGACGCGCCGCAGCGCCCCCGCACCGCCGCGGCGCCAGGCGTACCAGGCCCAGATGAGGGCGTAGGCGAAGGCCGTCGGCCGCGTGAGCATGGCCAGGCCGGCGAGCGCGCCCACCGTCCACCAGCCCTGGGGGCCCGGCTCTCTGTCCGCCGCCACCGCCAGGGCCGCGGCGCCGAGCAGGAAGAGCAGGGTGTGCTGCCACGGCTCGCGGGAGAGCAGAGCCAGAGCCGGGGAGCCCAGGCCGACGAGGAGGACCGAGCCCAGCGCCGCCGGCCGGGAGACCAGGCGCCCGAAGGCGAGCAGCAGGAGCGCCAGGCCGGCGGCCGTCCACAGGGCGGCCGCGAGGTGGGCCCCGGCCGGCCCCCACACCACCCGCGGCGGCGCGCCGGCGGCTGCGGTCAGCGCGATGGTGGGCAGCAGGGCCAGGGGCACCCCCAGGCCGTACGGGCCCACCCAGCCGCCCAGCCGCGACGGCAGGAGATAGACCCGCGGCGCCAGGCCGCGCCGCCGGAACCGGAGCACGGCGCCGTCGAGGAGCCCTGCTTCCCCGTGGAGGAGGGAGTCGGCGGTCATCATGTGGGCAAGGTTGTCGCTGGAGATGGAACGGACGGGCACCGCGAGGTAGACCGCCGCGGCGGCCAGCCCCGCCGCCAGCACCAGCCGCAGCTGGGGTCGTCGCACGATCGCAGGACGGATCTTCACCCCCTCCCATCTCCATCTCACCAGCTCCCCGGCCGCTTGGCAAACGCCGCCGGTTGCACCGGCGTGCCGCCTGCGCCACAATCGCCGGGGGAGGCCGTGATGGAGCAGTGGCATCACACCACCGTGCTGGCGGTGAGGAGGAACGGGCGCGTCGCCCTCGGGTCGGACGGCCAGGTGACGCTGGGAACGACGGTCCTCAAGGCCTCGGCGTCGAAGGTGCGGCGCCTGGCCGGCGGCCGGGTGCTGGCCGGCTTCGCCGGCTCGGTGGCCGACGCCGTCGCCCTCTTCGCCCGCTTCGAATCCAAGCTGGAGGCCTTCGGCCACAACCTGGAGCGGGCCGCGGTCGAGCTCGCCCGCGACTGGCGGACGGACAAGGTGCTCCGCCACCTGGAGGCGATGCTCATCGCCGCGGACGAGAGGACCACCCTGTTGGTCTCGGGGACGGGCGAGGTCCTGTCGCCGGACGACGACGTGGTTGCCGTCGGCTCCGGCGGGGGCTACGCGCTGGCCGCCGCCCGGGCGCTGCTCGCCCACACGGAGCTGGAGGCGGCCGAGATCGTGCGCGAGGCGCTGACCATCGCCGGCGCCATCGACATCTACACCAACGACCGCCTCACCATCGAGGAGCTGTGACGTGCACGCCGACAACCTGACTCCCCGGGAGATCGTCTCCGAGCTCGACCGCTACATCGTCGGCCAGGAGGCGGCGAAGAAGGCGGTGGCCGTCGCCCTGCGCAACCGCTGGCGGCGCCAGCGCCTGGACCCCGAGCTGGCCGAGGAGGTGGCGCCGAAGAACATCATCATGATCGGGCCCACCGGGGTGGGCAAGACGGAGATCGCGCGCCGGCTCGCGCGCCTCACCGGCTCGCCCTTCCTCAAGGTGGAGGCGTCCAAGTTCACCGAGGTGGGCTACGTGGGCCGCGACGTGGAATCCATCGTCCGCGACCTGGTGGAGGCCGGGATCCAGCTGGTGCGGGCCGAGCAGGCCGCCAGGGTCAAGGCGCGCGCGGCGCGGGCCGCCGAGGACCGCCTCGTCGACCTCCTCGTTCCCCAGCACACGGGGACGCCCGACGCCTCGTGGGAGGAGAACCGGCGGGCGGTCAAGCGCCTGCTCCGGGAGCACCAGCTCGAGGAGCGCGAGGTGGAGGTGGAGGTCTCCGAGCAAAAGATGCCCACCGTCGATCTCTTCACCCCCCAGGGCATGGAGTCCATGGGCATCAACTTCCAGGACATGTTCTCGGGCCTGTTCGGGCAGAAGAAGCGCAAGACGATGAAGGTCGCGGAGGCGCGCAGGATCCTGCAGGCGGAGGAGGAGGAAAAGCTGATCGACCGCTCCCGGGTGGAGAGCGAGGCGCTGCACCGGGTGGAGGAGAACGGCATCGTCTTCCTCGACGAGATCGACAAGATCGCCTCCCGCGAGGACGGCGGCCGCGGCCCGGACGTGTCCCGCGAGGGCGTGCAGCGGGACCTGCTGCCCATCGTCGAGGGCACCACCGTCAACACCCGCTACGGCCCCGTGCGGACCGACCACATCCTGTTCATCGCCGCGGGTGCGTTCCACGTCTCCCGGCCGGCCGACCTCATCCCCGAGCTGCAGGGGCGCTTCCCCATCCGCGTGGAGCTCCACTCCCTGGGCGCCGAGGAGTTCGAGCGCATCCTCACCGAGCCCGAGAACTCCCTCATCCGCCAGTACACTCAGCTCCTGGCCACCGAGGGCGTGAGCCTGGTCTTCGAGCCGCCGGCCATCGCCGCCATCGCCCGCATCGCCGGCGAGATCAACGCATCGGCCGAGAACATCGGCGCCCGCCGCCTGCACACCGTCATGGAGCACCTCCTGGAGGAGATCTCCTTCACCGCCCCCGAGCGCAGCGGCGAGGTCTACACCGTCACCGAGGCCATGGTCGCCGAGCGGCTGGAGCCGCTGGTCTCGGACCGCGACCTGGCCCGTTACATCCTGTGAGGCCGGCGGTGCCGTTCGTCTCCCCGCGCCGCGCCCTCGTTCTCGGCTGCGCCGTGGCGGCCGCCGCCGCGGCCGGCTGCGGCCGCAAGGCCGCTCCCCAGCCGCCGATCATCCGGGTGGCCGAGCGCACGCGCGATCTCAACGTCGCCCAGGTGGGGACGGCGGCGGTCCTGAGCTGGAGCTATCCCTCCATGACCCGGGCCGGGGGACCGCTTCCCGACCTCGAGTCGGTGGAGGTCTGGCGCCTCAGCCTGGCCCCCGCCCAGGAGCCGGGAGGGGGCACCTCCGCTCGCCAGCGGCGGGTCCGCGAGCAGCTCCTGCTGGCCAAGGGGCACCGCCTGGCGCAACTTTCCAGGGACGCCCTGCGGGCGGCCACCAGCGGCTCCAAGCTCGTCTACCGCGACGACCTCGGCGCCTGGTACCGGGAGAACCGCGAGCGGCTGCCCCTGGTGATCTGGTACGCCGTGCGCTCGATCTGCTGCGGCGGCCGGGTCTCGGAGCTGTCCAACATCGTCCGCCTCGAGCCCAACGTGCCGCCGGCGCCGCCGACGCAGGTCGCCGGCACGCCGGCCGCCGACGGGATCACGCTCCGCTGGCTGCCCGCCGACGGTCTCCCGGTGGTGATCGAGCGATCCGCCGACGGCAAGCGCTGGCGGCGGATCACTGCCGAGCCGGTCCCGGCCGGGCCGTGGCGCGACGTCTCCGCGGTCCAGGGCGGCACCTGGCTCTACCGCCTCCGCTCGGTGAAGAAGGTCGGCGGCACCACGGTGCTCGGCGATCCCTCGCCGCCGCTCGCGGTGGCCTACCCCGACGTCTACCCGCCGTCGCCACCGGGGAGCTTCGTCTGCCTCCCCGAGACCGGGAGGGTGCGCCTGCGCTGGGCCAAGGTGGGTGACGCGGTGGAATACCGGGTCTTCCGCCGGCGCAAGCGCGGCGGCTGGGACCACCTCGACTTCCACGTCAAGGGCGAGGAGTACACGGACGCCGAGCCCCCCGCCGGCAAGGTCACCTACGCCGTCCGCTCGGTGGACCGGGCCGGCAACGAATCCGAGCCCGTCACCTGCGAGACCATCGCCGGCGGCGGGCCATGAGCGGCGGCCTCTACAAGGTCGAGGCGGCGGGCAACGACTTCCTGCTCGGCACCGGCGAGTGGGCCTCGCGCCTGGGCGGCGACGAGGCCCTGGTGCGGCGTCTCTGCCGCCGCCGCCTCGGCCTCGGGGCCGACGGCGCCCTGGCCCTCTTCGCGGAGGGACCGGAGGCGGTCCGCCTCACCTACCGCAACGCCGACGGCGGCGAGGCGGCCTTCTGCGGCAACGGCACCCGCTGCGCCGCCCTCGCCGCGGTGCGCCTTCTCGGCGCCGCGCCCGCCCTCGTCGTGCGCACCGCCTGGGCCGACATCCCCGCCGAGGTCCGCGGCGGCACGGTCGCCCTCCGCCTCCCACCGCCGCCCGGCAAGCCCCGGCCGGTCCGTCTCGCCGCCGGCGACCGCCTCTGGGAGGGCTGGCTGGTGGAGATCGGCGTCCCGCACCTGGTGATCCCCGTTCCCGGCGACCTCGACGCCTTCCCGGTCGCGGACTGGGGGCCGCCCCTGCGGCGTCACCCTGACCTCGGTGCCGCCGGGGCCAACGTCGACTTCCTGGCCCCGGCCGGGCCGGAAGGCATCGCCGTGCGTTCATGGGAGCGCGGGGTGGAGGCCGAGACCCTGTCCTGCGCCTCGGGCGTGGTCGCCGCCGCCCTGGCGTGGATGGCCCGCGCCGGCGGGCGGCGCCTCGTCTGCGCCACGCGCTCCGGCCAGGAACTCACCGTGGAGGCCCTCGGCGAGCCGCCGCTCTGCCCGGTGCGCCTCGCCGGGCCGGCGCGCATCCTGGCCGAGGTCCGCCCCACGCCGGCCATTCTCGAAGGAGAGGCGGCGGCCGGCTGAGAAGCCCGGCTACCGCCGGGGCAGCACGATGGTGACGGTGGTGCCCTCGCCGGGCGTGCTGTCCAGGGCGATGCTGCCGCCGTGGGCCTCCACCACGCGCCGGGCCACCGCCAGGCCGAGGCCGGCTCCCGCGGGGCCGTCACCGCCGCTGCGCTCCCCCCGCCAGAAGGGCTCGAAGACCCGGTCGAGATCCTCGGGCGGGATGCCGATTCCGGTGTCCTTGACCCGGATGGCGGTCATCGCTCGCTCGGAATGGTCGACGCCGAAGACCTCGACCCGCACCTCGCCGCCGTCACGGTTGTAGTCGATGGCGTTCTTGACCACCGAACGCAGCGCCGCGGTCAGAAGGTCCGGCTCGCAGTGGAGCTCCTCGAGCCCGCTGGCGATAAGCACGTGGAGGCGGATGCCGCGGGTCTCCGCGCGCCCGCGGACGGGCCCGAGGGCCGCCTTGAGCAGCTCGCGGACGGCCACCGGCCGGCTCTTCACGGCCTCGTCCGCGGCCGCCAGCAGGGAGGCCTGGAGCACGTTCTCCATGATCTCCTCGAGCTCCCGCCCCTTCTCGCGGATGACCGCCCCGTAGCGGCGCGCCCGCTCCGGGAGCTCGCCGGCCATGTCGTCCAGCAGCTGCGCGGCGGTGAGCACCGACCGCACCGGCGCCCTGAGGTCGTTGGCGATGCGGATGGTGAGCTCGTTCTTCACCCGGTCGAGCTCGGCCAGGCGGCGGTAGGCTTCTTCCACCTCGGCCTTCCTGGACTCGAGCTCGGCGTTGAGCCGCTGCACGTCCTCCAGGCTCTGTTCGAGGGCCCGGGTCCGCTCGGCGACCTGTGCCTCGAGGTCCTCGTTCAGGCGCTTCAGCTCTCCCCACGCGACGGCGCTGGTATAGGCGACGGCGGCGGTCGATGCGAGCACACCGGCCAGCTGGAGGTCGGCCTCGTCGAGGGCGTTGCGGTCGGCGCCCCGGTAGGCCGTGAGCAGCCCGAGCAACCGGCCCCGCGCCCGCAGCGGGACGAGGAGCGCCGAGCCGAATCCCGCCCCCTCCACGACCTCGCCAAGGAGGGGGTCGTCGTCCGAGGGCACCACCAGCCGCGGCTCCCCCGCGTCCGCCACCACCGCCGCTAGCGGCTCCCCGGTGTCCGCCACCGCCCCCTGCACGGGGTCGCGGTCGAGGCCCGTCGTCGCGGCCTCCTCGAGCCCCCCCGTGTCGGCGACCAGCAGCACGGCGGCGGCGCCGACGTCGAGCAGGTCGGTGGCGGCCCGCAGGAGCTCGTCGAGCACGGCCTGCGGGGCCAGCTCCTCGCCGACGCGCTGGCCGAGCTCGGCGATGCCGCCCAGCACCCGGACCTTGCGCTCGAGCTCGCGGCGCAGGGTGTCCAGGCGCAGGTTGAGGTCGGTCATCTCCAGGTTGGCCCGCACCGCCTCGTGGACCAGCTTGTCGTCCGGCAACGGGCCCTCACCGGCCTCCGGTGCCGGCTTCACCACCGCGACCCCGTTCCCCTCGGGGCCGGCCGGGGCGCCGAGGAACGGGCGAATCGCGGCGGCGACCTGGCGCCGCAGCTGCTCCTCGGCCGCCGGCTTGCCACCCACGCCCAGCTTGTCGGCGACCGCCATCAGTGTTCGTTCCGCGATGGCGGCGAACGCCTCCATCACGCCCTCGCCGCGGATGGCCACCGAGGGAAAGGCCGGGGCGCCACCGGGGTTGAGCGTCGCGTTCATCTCGTCGATGGACAGCACCGGCTCCAGGTCGCGCTTGTTGAACTGGAAGACCACCGGCACCCCGGTTCGGTCGATGCCGTTGGCCTCGAGGTTGGCCCACATGTTCTCCAGGGAATCGATGTTGGCCTGCCGTTCGCCGGCCTGGGAATCGGCGACGAAGACGATTCCATCGGTCCCGGTGAGCACGGCGCGGCGGGTGGCGTTGTACTGCACCTGGCCGGGTACCGTGTACAGCTGGAGGGCGAGACGGTAGCCACGGATGCGGCCCAGGTCGAGACCGAGGAGGTCGAAGAACAGCGTCCGGTCGTTGGCCGTGTTGAACGAGTACAGCTTGGTCTGCTGCTGCGGATACACCTTGCGGTGGAGGTACTCGAGGCAGGTCGTCTTGCCGCTCAGGGCGGGCCCGTAATACACGATCTTGATCTTGACCTGCCGGTACTGGTTGTCGAACTGGACCATGTTCGCTTCCCCGTCCGGCGCGGCGCCGCCGCACCGCACCTCGGTTCAGTCTCCGTTTCCTGCGTCGCCTTCATATTGTACACGCGAGCCGCCCGCCCCGCGTCACCGGTCGGCGGTATCGGCCGCCCGGCGGCCGGCCCGCACGACCGTCACCGTCTTCCGCTCTCCCGCAACACCCGGCACCTCCCGCAGGCGGGCGCCGCCCCGCGCGATGGAGGCGATGCTGACCCCGACCTCCGAGACCCCGGTGGGGAGGAAGGTGGGGTCGCCGCTCGCCTGGTTGACCACGGTGACGTACGGAAAGACGAGCGAGTCATCGGGTCCGTCCACCAGCGAAAAGACCACGCTCCCGGCGGTCACCGCGGCCCTGATCCGGCGCTGCACGTGCCCGAAGGGCGGGACCTGGATGTCGACGCTGTCGACGATGTCGCCGGCGGCGTCCTGGATGTCCATGCGCACCGTGGTCCAGCCGGCGGTCCAGGACGCCACCCCGGCGTTGGCGCGGAAGAACGTGCCGTCGTTCATCACTCCGGCCACGTAGGCGTAGGTGTTCCAGTCCAGCCCCTGGCCGGTCGCGAGGCCGGGCATCGCCTGGCCGAACTCGCCGTCCGGGCGGTCGGGATCGGGGGTGTACGTGCGCGAGGTGGCCAGGAATTCGCAGGCCGCGGGGTCCGAGCAGTCGATGGCGTCCTGGTCGGCGTAGACGAGCAGCGCCCCGCTGCCGACCACGGCGAAGTAGTCCGGGCCGAGCACGTCCCAGAGATTCGCCGTCTCCCACGGGCCGAGGGTCAGCGCGAGGGCCGGCGCCGACCAGTTCTCGGTGTCGCTGGGCAGGAGCTGGACGACGACCGGCAGGTCGTACTGGTGGGGGTTGTGCAGGTTCACGTCCGTGCGCCAGAAGGTTCCTAGAACGCCCTCTCTGTGGGCCGCCGCCGGGATCATCCACGCGGGTGCGAGCTGGCCAAACCCAGCCGCCGGTACCAGGAGCATCGTGGCGGCAAGCATCGAAACCGTGAATCGCTTCATGAGAACCTCCTCGACCGGCTCCCGTTGCAACCAGCGTGCCAGCGGCCGCGCCGGCGGAGGCGGCCGGTCTCCCGCCGAACCGTCCTCTTCGGGAGACACCCCGGGCCAACCCGGTGTACATTGGGTCACGAGGAAACGGGAGGTGCACCGTGCGCATCGGCGGAGCGTTTCTGCTCATCATTCTGCTGGCCGCCGCGATCGTGATCTACCTGCAGTCGAGGAGCGCCCACGAGGACGTCCGGGCGGTGCGGACCATCGCCACCGACCTGCGGGAGTCGGGGGTCGAGGCCGCCCCGCTCGACCGGGGAGCCGCGGCCGCCGCGATTCGCGAGCTCCGAGCCATGGTGGACGGCCCGGAGACGATCGCCGACTCCCGGGCCCGGCTGCGGGAAATCGCCGCCGCGGCGGCGGCCTGGGCCCAGGCCGCCTCCGGGAGCGATCTGGATGCGGCGGTCGCCATCCGCTCGGCCGCCGACGAGCTCTGGAGCTACGCGCTGTACGGCGGCGGCGTCCGACTCGCGACCGCGCGCCGGCAGCTGGAGGCCGCGCGGCGGGCACTCGGCGGCGAGCCGCGATCCGAGACCGCCACCGGGGCCGTGCGCGACCGGCTCGAGAACCTGCAGCGCTCCCAGGAGGAGAGCCTCCACCAGCTCGACGAGGCGCTGCAGCAGTAGGGGCCCGGCTCAGGCCGGATCATTCATGAGCCGTCCTCACGATACCGGCGAGAAGTCTGTCAGCGGCGGGTTCTGAGCGTCGAGCTGCCTGAGCCACCGGACCTTCCCCAGCATGGCTGGGAGCACGCTTTTGTGGATCCTCCAGCGCGGGGTGTCTCCCGGAGCGTGTGTCCAACCACCCAGACGTGGCAAAGGAGGACCCAAGCGGCGCCGCACCGCGAGGAGCGCCGTGAGACAGGGAAGCTTCGCTTCCCGCTGTCGAACGGCGTCCCGAGCGAAGGCCCGCCAGGGCCGAGCGAAAGGACCCCCATCACGATTGGACCCCGCAGCGGAGCACTGTGCACCGCGCTCCAGCGCTGCTAGGGATGGCCACGTCGGCCGGCTGCGCCGGCCTCCTCGCCATGACAAAAAAAGGAGCGGAAGACGGCGTGCGCGTAAGCGAACCTGCGCTTCGCGCGCTTACGCCACCTCGCCATGACAGCGTGAAGGGTGCTCCCACCGGCGCGGTGCGGCGGCGGGACGGCGGGACGCTCGCGGCCAGCCGGTCCGCCGAGCGCACCGCGTCGCCGCGGCCCAGGCCGCGGCGACGGGCGCGACGCTCCCAAAGGCCCGTTCCATCCACGGCCATGGAAGAAGCTTCGGTCACACGACGCCTCTCGGAGACCGTTCACCCATCGGAGACCGTTCACCCAATCTTGGGGAAGCTCCAGGGGGGATTGTCGACAGTGTGTTGACGAGGGCCCCGTGGTGCTGAGCACGGCGCTGCCCGGCGAATCACCGGTTGCAGCAGATCGCGAGTGAACGGTCCGGATCAGGCCGGCACTCGGGGCTGCGGCGAGCTGAGGCCCAGGTCCTTCCAGAGGTCCTCGGGCAGGTTGGTGGATACCAGGGGGCCCGCGCCGAAGTGCCGCACACGGGCCGCGAGCAGCGCCAGCCACCGTTGCACGGCCCGGGTCCGTTCGACGGGAACCGCCGGCCAGAGGCGAACGGCGGTGTTCTCGTGGTGGGGGGCGACGAGGGCCACCGGCAGCAACGGCCGCGAGAACTCGACCACCACGCCCTCCACCAGCGCCGCCCCGCCGTCCGCCCGGGTCCAGACCGACGACGTCTTGAGCACCGCGCGGCCCCAGCGCACCACCTCCGGCAGTAGCTGTTTCGCCAGCCGGTCCCAGTCGGGACCGCCCTCGAGGATCAGGTGTGGCATAGACCTCCCGCCCGGTGCCGGGCCGCAACGAGTATACCCCCCGGCCGGGTGCGCGTGAAGCTCGTGAATTCTGGTACGATACGCGCCGTGTGCGCGCTTTCTGCCGCATCCCGCCTGGTCGAGATCCTCCTGCCCGGGGTGTGCCTGGTCTGCGGTGAGCCGCTGGCGGCCGCCGACCGCGGGCTGTGTGCCGGGTGCTGGGCCACGGTGGTGCCGGCGCCGGAGGACCGCTGCCCGCGCTGCGGCAACCCGGCCGAGGGGGGCGTCGACCCCTGCCTCGCCTGTGCCGCCGATCCGCCGCCCCAGGCCACGACCACCGTCTGGGGCGAGTACGACGGGACGCTGCGCCGGGCGCTGCTGGCGCTCAAGCATCACCGCCGCGACGAGCTGGCGGAGCCGCTGGCCGGACGGCTCGCCCTGCGCCTCGCGTCCGAGCCCTGGGTCGACGACGTCGACCTGGTCACGGCCATACCGTCCCATCCCCTGCACCGCCTCGAGCGCGGCTGGACCGCCGCCGAGCTTCTGGCGCGCTCGGTGGCCGCCGCCCTCGGGCGCGAATACCGCCCCTGCCTGCACCGGCGGGGGCGCGGGCTCCAGGTGCGCCGCAGCCGGGCCCGCCGGCTCAAGCTCCCGGCCCGCACCTTCGAGCTCGCCGGCGAGGCGGAAGGCCGCGAGATCCTGGTCATCGACGATGTCCTGACCACCGGCGCCACGCTCCGCCGCGCGGCGGCGGTTCTCCTGGCGGGCGGTGCGCGGCGCGTGCATTGCGCCGCCCTGTGCGCCGCTCCCGATCCCCGGAGGCTGGTATGAGTCTGTTCAACACGATGGTGAAACACGGTCTGCCCGTGCTGCCCAGGTTCGTGGTCGGCGCCGTGGCCAAGCGTTACGTGGCCGGCGAGACCCTGGACGACGCCTGCCGGACCATCCGCGAGCTCAACGCCGAGGGCGCCATGGCCACCGTCGACGTGCTCGGCGAGGAGATCACGGTCCGGGAGAAGGTGGAGGAGGCGGTGGACGTCTACCTCCACATCTTCGACACCATCGAGGCACGCGGCCTCGACTGCAACGTCTCGATCAAGCTCACCATGCTCGGCCTGCGCATCGACGAGTCCTACTGCCGGGACAACGTGGCCAGGGTCCTGGAGCGGGCGCGCTCGCACGGGAACTTCGTGCGCATCGACATGGAGGATCACACCTGCACCGATGCCACCGTCAGGATCTTCAAGGACCTGCGCACGAGCTTCGACAACGTGGGCATCGTCCTTCAGTCCCGGCTGCGGCGGACCCTGGCCGACATCGGCGCCCTGTTGCCGCTCAAGCCCAACGTTCGCCTCTGCAAGGGCATCTACGTGGAGCCCCGGGAGCGCGCCTGGCAGGACTACGGGACGGTCCGGGCGAATTACGTGGCCGCGATGGAGAAGCTCTTCGACCACGGCTGCTACGTCGGCATCGCCACCCACGACGAGCACCTCGTGTGGGCCGGCATGGCGGCGGTGGACCGCCGGGGGCTGCAGCCCGACGACTACGAGTTCCAGATGCTCCTCGGCGTCGACCCCGAGCTGCGCAGTATCATCCTTTCCCGGGGCCACCGGCTCCGGGTGTACGTCCCCTTCGGGCCCGACTGGTACCCGTACTCCATCCGCCGCCTGCGGGAGAACCCGGCGGTGGCCGGTCACGTGCTGCGCGCCATGCTCGGTCTCAAGAGCCGCAGCTGACGCGAACGTCGTTGAGGGAGCCCATGAATCGGGGTATGCTGTCACCGCGAGGCGCTCCCGCCCGCGCGGGTCGCTGTGTGCGCGGGGGCCTCAAGAGGGAGGCGACGATGATCGAGAGACTGAAGATCCCGGCCGTGGGCGCAGTGCTTCTCGCCGCGACGGCCACCTGTTTCGCGGGCCGCGGGGCGCGGGTGTCCGGCCACGTGAAGGATACCGCCGGCAAGCCGATCCCGACCGCCGTGGTCACCGTCACCACGCCGGAGATGACGGATTTCAAGAAGGTCATCAAGGTGGACGCCAGGGGCGCCTACCACTTCCTCCTGCTCGACGCCACGCGGCACTACAAGTTCCACGTCGAGGCGCCGGGGTACCAGGCGATGGAGGAGCCCTTCAAGGTTCCCGCCGGAAGCACGGACAACGTCTTCGACTTCACCCTCAAGACGATCCAGGAGGCCCAGCAGGAGGCCCAGGCGAAGGTTCTCGAGGAGCCCGGTTTCAAGGAGTTTCGCGAGGGCAAGGAGCTCCTCGACAAGGGCGACAAGGCCGGCGCCGCGGCCAAGTTCCGCGAGGCCGTGAAGCTCAAGCCCGATCTGGTGCAGGGCTGGAGCGCCCTCGCCACCCTGGCCTATGAGTTGGGGGATTACCGGCAGGCCCTGGACGACGCCCAAAAGTGCCTCGAGCTCGACGACGAGGTCGTGCAGTGCCTCGCCGTGGCGGCCAACTCCTGCAAGGCCCTCGGCAAGACCGAGAAAGCCAAGGAGTACCTGGAGCGTTACCAGAAGCTGAACCCGGACGACCCCGCGACCCTGTTCGACAAGGCGGCGGCGTTCCTCAACAAGATGGACGACGAGCACGCCAGGCCCCTGCTCGAGCAGTGCCTCAAGGCGGATCCCAACTACGGGCCCTGCATCTTCCAGTACGGCATGCTGCTGCTCCGCTCCGGCGACATGACCGGTGCCAAGAAGACCCTCCAGCACTACCTGGAGGTGGAACCCAACGGCAAGCAGGCGGCGACCGTCAAGCAGACCCTCAAGTACCTGTGAGCGGCGCGGGCCGGGACCCCCGTGCCGGCACCGGCGTGCCGGCGCGATGAAAACCCTCGTCATCGGCGTCGCCGGCGGCACCGGGTCGGGCAAGACCACGGTGGCCAGCGAGATCGTCCGCCGGGTGGGCGAGGGTCATGTCACCGTGCTCACCCATGACCGTTACTATCACGACCTCGCCGGGTGCTCCGCCGAGGCGATCCTGCACCACAACTTCGACCACCCCAACGCCCTGGAGACCGACCTCATGGTCGAGCACCTCCGGCGCCTCAAGCGGGGAGAGGCCGCCGCCCTCCCGGTCTACGACTTCAGCCGGCACGTGCGTCTGGATCGCGTGGAGCGGGTCGAGCCGAAGCCGGTCATCCTCGTCGAGGGAATCCTCGTGCTCGCCGAAAAGGCGCTGCGCGAGCTCATGGATGTCAAGATCTTCGTCGACACCGACGCCGACATCCGCTTCATCCGCAGGCTCAGGCGCGATATCGAGGAGCGCGGCCGGACGGTGGAGGACGTCATCCGCCAGTACCTGGAGACCGTCAAGCCGATGCACGAGGAGTTCGTCGAGCCCTCCAAGCGGTGGGCCGACATCATCATTCCCGAGGGGGGATTCAACACCGTCGCCCTGGACCTGGTGATCAGCCGTATCGAACAGGGGCTCCCAGACAGGTGACCGGCCGCCGGACCGGCGGCCCGCATGCCCCGCCGGACCCGCGTCAGACCGACGTGCGCCGGGCCGCCGAGGACCGCCTTCGCCGCCGGGTGTGGAGCTCCTCTTCCTTGAACATGAACTTGATGGCGTGCTTGAAGAGCAGCAGGTTGGGCGCGTCGGTACGGTTGAGCTTGACGCAGTTCTTGTCGTACCACTCGATCCAGCCGGTGAGCTCGGTGCCGTCCATGAGCACCACGACCATCGGCGTGCGCGCCTGCATCTGCTTGAGATAGTAGAAGTTCTCGGCGTTCGTCTGTTCGGCGGGCACCTGCTTCCTGCGGCCCGTGGCCCGCGTCGGGTAGCGCTCGACCATTTCGTTGAGCGAGGGCCGTATCAGCTTGCGATCAGACATGTTCGTTCTCCTTCGACGCCTGGCGACCGAGATGGTTTTTCAACTCCGGGGGGACGCCCCCCGCCCGTACGTCCTGTCGGCGTCACGTCCTCCATCACCGGTTCGTTGCATCATCATAACCCATCGCACGCCGGTCTGTCAGCCTCGGGCGGCGGCCCGTGAGCGCGGCCGCGGGGCCGTCTACTTGCGGCGCCGGGCCGGCGCCGGGTAGCTGTCCACCTCGTGGGCGAGGCAGCACATCAACCGCCCGCACATCCCGGAGATCTTGGCCGGGTTCAGGCTCAGGTTCTGGCGCTTGGCCATGCGCACGGTGACCGAGTGGAAACGCTTCATGAACGACACGCAGCACAGGCAGCGGCCGCACGGGCCCAGCGCGCCGACCACCTTGGCCCCGTCGCGCACCCCCACCGGACGCATCTCGATCCGGCGACCCGACTCCCTGGCCAGATCCCGGATCAGACGCCGGAAGTCGACCTTCTGCTCCGAGGTGAAGTAGACGATGGCCCGCCGGCCGGAGATGGGCACGCGGACGCCCTGCACGTGAAGCTCGACCCCCATGTCGCGGGCCCGGCGGCGGATCTCACGCACGATGAGATCCCCGTCGTAGCGAGCCACTTTCGCCGCCCTGAGATCCTCGTCGTTGGCCCGCCGGACCACCCGCCCGGCCCGGCTCCTCGGCTCTTTCACCACCGGCGAGGCGTGGAGCGTGGCATGCCCGACGAAGTGCCCGTCCGGGGTCTCCACCACCACGGGATCGCCGTGGCACAGCTCCAGCTCACCCTTGCGACAAGGGAGCGGGGGGATCCCATCGCCGATGATGACCCGGACCCAGTCCCCGGCCATCGCCGGCACGGCGAGACCGCACGGGCAGCTCATTGCGGCTCTCCCAGCTCGGCCTGGATCTCGGCGTCGGCGGCGGCGATCCTGCGTTCCCCGGCGATCCGCTGCCGCCTGAGGGCGGCGGCGACCTCGGGCCTCTCGATGGCCACGATCTCCGCCGCGAGGAAGGCGGCGTTGCGGGCCCCCGCCGGCCCCACGGTGACCGTCGCCACGGGGATGCCCGGGGGCATCTGGACGGTGGAGAGCAGGGCGTCGATACCGTCGAGCACGCCTCCGGGAAGGGGGATCCCGATCACCGGGCGGAGGGTGTGGGCCGCCACGGCGCCGGCCAGGTGGGCCGCCATCCCCGCGGCGCACAGGAACACCCGGCAGCCCCGGGCCTCGGCCTCCTCGACGAGTTGCAGTGTCCTCTCCGGGGACCGGTGGGCCGACGCCACGTGCGCCTCCACCGCGACCCCCAGCTCCTGGAGTACCTCCACCGCGGGCCGCACGGCGGGCCAGTCGCTGGACGAGCCCATCAGGAGGAGCACCTCACAGGCGCTCACGCGCCCCCCTCCAGCCTGGCGAGCGTGTCGGCGCCGATGTCGGTCCGGTACTGCATCCCGTCGAAATGAATGTGGGCCACCCCGCGGTAGGCCGTGGCCACGGCCTCCTTGAGGGTCGCCCCCCGCCCGCAGACCGAGAGCACCCGCCCGCCCGCCGTC
>CAZXXL010000031.1:0-19911 GCA_964644635.1 uncultured Thermoanaerobaculia bacterium
CCGCGTCGCGGCGGCTCGGCCGGCGGCGAGCGGCGCCGGAGACGCTGGAGTGACGCGGAGGTGCGGGGGGGGGGTCCGGGAAGACCGGCCGCGGGGCGGCGGGCGGAGGGGGCGGCGGCCCGGGGGGCGGCGGCCGGCGAGGCGGGGGTCAGGCCCGGGACTCCGGCCGAGGGCGAGGCCCAGGCCGCTCCGGCGGAGGCGCCCGCTGCCGTGGACGAGGCGGCCGCCGTCGAGCCCGCCGAGGCCGCCGGGGAAGAGGAAGTCGAGGTCAAGCCGGCTCCCGAGATCTCCGAGGAGGAGCTCACCACCTCGCGGGAGACGCCACCGGAGGAGGGGCCGCGGCGGGTCCGGGCGCGCCGCACGGCGCGGACCCCGCTCGAGGGCAAGCTGCGCGAGCTCACCGCCGAAGAGATCAAGGAGCGCCTCAAGGCCCAGCGCGAGGCCGAGAAAAGGCGGAAGAAGACGGCCAAGACGGCCGCCGGGCCGCGGAGCCGCAAGGAGAAGGCGGCGGCCGACGCCCGCGAGATCCGCGAGCTCCTCAACAAGTTCGAGGAGCAGAAGCTCAAGAGCCAGCAGGAGGCCGCGGCGCCGGGGCCGAGGCGGCCCGCCCCGAGGGCGCCCGGCCGCTCCTCGAAGAAGCGCCGGCGCCAGCAGCGCGGTGCGGCTCCACCGGCCCCGCCCCAGCCGCAGCGCACGGTGCAGTTCAAGGACGGGCAGAAGCCCGAGGGACCGATCATCCTTTCCGAGCTGGTCACGCCCAAGGAGCTGGCCGAGAAGCTCAACATCACCGTCAAGGACCTGCTCGGTCTCCTGATCCAGCGCGGGGTCATGGTGACCACCAACCAGTCGCTGCCCCACGAGCTCGCGGAGCAGATCTGCGCGGATCTCGGCATCGACGCCATGGTCGCCTCCATGGAGGAGGTCATGGAGTTCGAGCGCGAGGAGAGCGAGGAGGCGTCCGGGGAGCTCGAGCCGCGGCCGCCCGTGGTCACCGTCATGGGTCACGTCGACCACGGCAAGACGTCCCTGCTCGACGCCATCCGCTCGACCCGCGTGGCCGACCAGGAGGCCGGCGGCATCACTCAGCACATCGGCGCCTCCAGGATCGAGACTCCGGACGGCCGGACGGTGGTCTTCGTGGACACCCCCGGTCACGAGGCCTTCACCCAGATGCGGGCGCGCGGCGCCCAGGTGACCGACCTGGTGGTCCTGGTGGTGGCCGCCGACGACGGCGTGATGCCGCAGACCATCGAGGCCATCAACCACGCCCGGGCGGCCAAGGTCCCCCTGGTGGTGGCGATCAACAAGATCGACAAGCCCAACGCCAATCCCGACCGGGTCAAGCAGGCCCTGGCGGAGCACGAGGTCCTGGTCGAGGACTGGGGCGGGGACGTCCCGTCCGTCGAGGTCTCCGCCAAGAAGAGGATCGGCATCGAGGATCTCCTCGAGATGATCCTCCTCGTGGCCGAGATGAAGGATCTCAAGGCCACGCGGGAAGGGCCGGCCCGGGGCGTGGTTCTCGAGGCCCGCAAGGAGAAGGGCCGGGGCATCGTGGCCACGGTGATCGTCCAGCAGGGCACCCTCAAGGTCGGGGACTACTTCTTCTGCGGCGCGACCTGGGGCCGCGTCCGCGCCCTCGCCGACGATCTCGGCAAGCGTGTCGAGGAGGCCGGGCCCTCCGAGCCCGTCGAGGTCATGGGCTTCGACGACGTTCCCGAGGCCGGCGACCTCCTGCACGTGGTGGAGAGCGAGGCCAAGGCGGTGGAGGTGGCGTCCTACCGGCGGCAGAAGCAGAAGGAAGAGTCGCTCCAGGCGACCCGTAGGGTCTCCCTGGAGAACCTCTTCGACCAGATCGCCGCCGACGAGATCAAGGAGCTCAACGTGGTCATCAAGGCCGACGTGCAGGGGTCGGTCGAGGTGCTCAAGGACACCCTGACCAACCTGTCCACGGACAAGGTCAAGATCAACGTGCTCCACGGCTCCGTGGGCGCCGTGACCACCAACGACGTCATGCTGGCCTCGGCGTCCAACGCCATCATCATCGGTTTCAACGTCCGGCCGGAGAGAACGGCCCGGGACCTGGCCGAGTCCGAGCAGGTGGAGATCCGCCTGCACACCGTGATCTACGAGCTGATCGACGAGATCAAGAAGGCCATGGTCGGGCTCCTGGAGCCGGAGTACAAGGAGGAGGAGCTCGGCCAGGCCGAGGTCCGCGAGGTCTTCCGGGTGCCCAAGATCGGCGCCGTGGCCGGTTGCCACGTGGTCGAGGGAGTGATCCCGCGCAACGCCAAGGTCCGCCTCCTCCGGGACAACGTCGTCGTCTACGACGGAGCCATCGCGTCGCTGAAGCGGTTCAAGGACGACGTGGCCGAGGTCCGGCAGGGCTTCGAGTGCGGCATCGGGCTCGAGCGGTTCCAGGACATCAAGGTCGGTGACGTGATCGAGGCCTACAAGATGGTCGAGATCACGCCCGAGCTCTGAGCGAAAGGTCCGTTTCGATGAGCCAGGACGGGAATCTCTACGTCGGGGTGGCGAGGCTGGAGCTCCAGATCCCGGACGCCCGGAGCCTCAAGGACCGGCGCCGCGCCGTCCGCCCGCTCGTGGAACGGCTGCGAAACCGGCACCGGGTGCTCGTTCTCGAGACCGGCCGCGGGGATCTCCACCAGCGGGCCGGCCTGGCGATCTGCGCCGCCTCCACCGTGGCGGCGGACGCCGAGCAGCGGCTCGAGCGCGTCCGCGCCACGGTGGACGACAGCTGGCCGGGCATCATTCTCGACTGGTCCGTCGACCTGATCCAACTCTGAAACGGAGGCTACCGTGCCGCGCGCGAGCTTCGATCGTAACGCCCGCCTCCAGGAGGCCATCCGCTCGACCCTGAGCGAGCTCCTCATGTTCGAGGTGAAGGACCCCCGCCTTGCCGGCGTGACGATCTCCGGCGTCCAGCTCTCGGGCGACCGCTCGCACGCCAAGGTCTACTTCTCGGTGGTCGGCGACGAGGAGCGGGAGCGCCAGGCGGCGGACGGCTTCGCCGCCGCGGGGCCGTTCCTGCGCCGGGAGATGGCGCGCCGGATGCGCCTGCGCATCATCCCGGAGCTGCACTTCCTGCGCGATACCTCGTACGCATACGGCGACCACATGGAGCGGGTGCTGGAGAAGTTGCACGACGAGGGCCTCCTGCCGCCCTCCGGGAACGGCGGCGAGGAGGAGGGCTCGTGAGCCGCGTCACCACCAATCCCGGGGACGCCGTCGCCGAGCTCGCCCGCGCCCGGAGGGTCCTCGTCACCTCCCACCGCAACCCGGACGGCGACGCCATCGGCTCCGAGCTGGCTGTCGCCGAGCTGGCGACCGATCTCGGGGTCCGCGCCGACATCGTCAACCGCGACCCGGCGCCCGCCGGCATCGCCGAGATCCCCGGGGCGGACGCCGTGCAGGTGCTGGACGCCCTGCCGGCCGCCTTCCCCGAGGCCTACGACCTGGTGGTCACCATGGAGTGCCCCGGCCTGGACCGGGCGGGCTTCGAGGGGCTCGACCGGCTGCCCATCCTGAACATCGATCACCACCGCGCCAACGAGCGGTACGGCAAGCTCAACTATCTCGACGAGGCCTCGCCGGCGGTCGGTGAGATGGTCTGGCTGATGTACCGCGTGTCCGGATGCGAGCCCTCGCCCCGGGCCGCGACGGCCATGTTCGTCGCCCTGTCCACCGACACCGGCGACTTCCGTTACTCCAACGCCACCCCGCGCGCCTTCTCCGCGGCCGCCGGCATGGTCGCCGCCGGCGCCCGCCCCGAGGAGGTCGCCGGCTGGGTGCACGAGCGAAAGAGCGCCGCCTCGGTGCGGCTGCTCGGCGAGGTGCTGCGCACCCTGGAGATCACCTGCGGGGGGCGCCTGGCCGTGATCTCGGCCGACCGCGAGGCGTTCCGGCGCGCCCAGGCGACGCCGTCCGACACCGAGGGCATCGTCGACGTGCCGCGGACCATCGCCGGCGTGCGCGCGGTCGCCTTTCTCAAACAGTGGGATCCGGGAGTCGTGCGGGTGAGCCTGCGTTCCAAGGGCCGCGTCGACGTGCGCTCGGTGGCCGTGGAGCTGGGCGGCGGCGGACACACCAACGCCGCCGGGTGCACCGTTCCCGGGGAGCTTCCCGCCGTGCGAGGGACCCTCGTCGCGCGCCTGAAGAAGCTCCTGGAGTGCGAGGCATGAGCCGGCGCCGGCCGCGCTGGAACGGGCTCCTGCCCGTGGCCAAGGCCTCCGGCCCCACCTCGCACGACGTGGTCGACATGGCCCGCCGGGCCCTCGGCGAACGCCGCATCGGCCACACCGGCACCCTCGACCCGGCCGCGGAGGGGCTGCTCCTGCTGTGCGTCGGGCGCACCACCCGCCTCCAGCAGTACCTCCTCGGCTGGAACAAGACCTACCGGGGCCTCCTCCGCCTGGGACGCGCCACCACGACCTACGACGCCGAGGGCGAGACCATCCCGCCGTCGGGTCCGGTGCCCGAGCTGGACGACACGGTCCTGGCGTCCCTCGCGCAAAGGTTTTCCGGCGAGATCCAGCAGCTCCCGCCCCCATACTCCGCCAAGAAGGTGGCCGGGAGAAAGCTTTATGAGCTGGCCCGGGAAGGCCGCGACGTCGAGGTCAAGCCCAAGGCGGTGACCGTGCTCGCGCTCAAGCTTGAGCGCGCGGCCGGCGACCTCCTGTCGTTCGAGGTGACCACGTCCACCGGCTTTTACGTGCGTTCCCTGGCCCACGACATCGGCGTGCATCTCGGCTGCGGCGGGCATCTCGAGCATCTCGAGCGCGTCAACATCGGGCCCTACACGCTGGACAGGGCGCTGCCCCAGGCCGAGCTGGAGGCCACCGAGGACCCCGCCACAATCGTGGAGGGGCCGTTCTGGATTCCCCTCGACGCGGTGGAGTTGCCGTTCCCCCGGATCGATCTCAACCCGGCCGCCCGGGACCGCTTCCTGCACGGGGGCGAGGTCATCGTGCTCCACCGGGGTCCCACCGCCCTCGCCCCGGGAGACAGCGTCGCCGTCCACGGCCAGGAGGGGCCGTTGATCGGCGTCGGCGTGGCGGCCAACGTGCTCGCCCGCGGCAGGACGGTGGTGATCCGGCCGCGCATGGTCCTGGCGGAGGATGCCTCATGACGCAGCCGTTGCCAGATCGGCGCCGTCCTGGTAACGTATGGCCGCCTTCGTCACCGGAAGGCTGTGCAAGGTTTGGAGGAAACCCGTGAGTCACTTCGACGTTCAAAAACCTGGAATCATCGACGAGTTCCGCACCCACCCCGGGGACACCGGTTCCCCTGAGGTCCAGGTCGCGCTGCTGACGCGCCGGATCCAGTACCTGACCGAGCATTTCAAGACCCACAAGAAGGATTTCCACTCCCGGCGGGGTCTGCTCAGGCTGGTCGGACGGCGGCGCCGTCTCCTCGATTACCTGAAACGGAAAGACATTGCGCGCTACCGTGACCTCGTCAAGAGGCTCGGCCTGCGCGGGTAAGGACACCTGAATGACCATCACGAAGTCCGTCGAAATCGACGGCAAGACACTCACCTACGAGCTGGGCAAGATCGCGAAGCAGGCGGACGGCGCCTGCACCGTCCGCCTCGCGGACACCATCGTCCTGGTCACCGCCTGCGCGGCGTCCACCGAGAGAACCGGCATCGATTTCCTTCCCCTGACCGTCGACTACCGCGAGTACACGTACGCCGGCGGCAGAATCCCCGGCGGCTGGTTCAAGCGGGAGGGACGGCCCACCGAGAAGGAGATCCTCACCTGCCGGGCCATCGATCGGCCGCTGCGGCCCCTCTTCCCCTCCGGCTACCACCGCGAGACCCAGATCATCGGCATGGTGCTCTCCGCGGACGGCGCCAACGACCCCGACGTGCTGGCCCTCAACGGCGCCTCCATGTCGCTGATGGCGGCGCGCAAGATCCCCTTCTTCACGCCCGTCGCCGCGGTGCGCGTGGGCCGGGTGAACGGCGACTTCGTCCTCTTCCCCACCCACGAAGAGCGTGACGCGGGCGACCTCGACCTGGTCGTGGCCGGGACCGAGGACGCCGTGGTGATGGTCGAGGCCGGCGCCAACGAGCTGCCCGAGAGCGTGCTGCTCGACGCCATCGACCTCGCCCACCGCAACATCAAGCGGATCATCGCCACCCAGCGCGAGATCCTGGCCGAGCTGGGCGTGGAGAAGGAGCCTTGGGCTCCGCCGGAGAACCCGTGGCCCGAGGACTTCGAGGCCGCGCTCCGCGAGCGCTGGACCGGCCCGCTCACCGAGGCCCTGCACGTCAAGGGCAAGCTCGCCCAGCACGAGGCGATCAGGGCGGTGCGCGACGAGGCGGTCGCCGCCCTGCCCGAGGAGCAAGCCGAGGAGCAGGCCCCCTGGGTCAAGGCCATCTTCCAGACCCTGGAGAAGGAAATCACGCGCAAGACCATCCTCGAGGACGGCCGGCGCCTGGACGGCCGCGCCTTCGACGAGATCCGGCCGGTCAGTTGCGAGGTGGACCTGCTGCCCCGCACCCACGGCTCGGCGCTGTTCACCCGCGGCGAGACCCAGGCCATGGTGACCTGCACCCTCGGCACCTCAGAGGACACCCAGATCATCGAGGCCTTCGAGGGCGAGAGCCGGCAGCGCTTCCTCCTCCACTACAACTTCCCGCCCTTCTCGGTGGGCGAGGTCCGTTTCCTGCGCTCGCCCGGCCGCCGCGAGATCGGCCACGGCAACCTCGCGCGCCGCGCGCTGACGCCCATGATCCCGCCCGAGGAGGAGTTCCCGTACACCATGCGGGTGGTCTCCGACATCCTGGAGTCCAACGGCTCCTCGTCCATGGCCACCGTGTGCGGCGGCTCCATGGCCCTGATGTCGGCCGGCGTGCCGGTCAAGAAGGCCGTGGCCGGCGTGGCCATGGGTCTCGTGTCCGACGGTCAGCGCCACGCCGTGCTCACCGACATCGCCGGCCAGGAGGACCACTTCGGCGACATGGACTTCAAGGTCGCCGGCACCAGGGACGGCGTGACCGCCCTGCAGATGGACATCAAGATCTCCGGGCTCGACCGCGCCATCCTCGAGCAGGCTCTGGAGCAGGCGCGCAAGGCCCGCCTCTTCCTCCTCGACCGGATGGCCGAGGCCATCCCCGAGCCGCACGAGGACATCTCGCCCTACGCCCCGCGCATCACCCAGATCAAGATCGACCCGGACACCATCCGCAACGTCATCGGGCCGGGCGGCAAGACCATCCGCAGCATCATCGAGCAGACCGGGGCGCGGATCAACGTCGAGGACGACGGGACCGTCCAGATCGCCACCAACGACGGCGCGGCGGCCGAGAAGGCCATCGCCATCATCCACGGCCTGACCCGCATGCCCGAGGTGGGCGAGGTCTACGAGGGCGTCGTCCGCCGCATCGAGCCTTACGGGGCGTTCGTGGAGATCCTGCCCAACCACGACGGGTTGCTGCACATCTCCGAGATCTCCATGGAGCGCATCCCCGACATCCGGGACGTGCTCTCCGAGGGTGACACGATCAAGGTGAAGATCATCGGCATCGACGCCAACGACCGGATCAAGCTCTCGCACCGGGTGATCCTCGAGGAGGAGGCCAGGGCGCGGGGCGAGGAGATCCCCCACCGCGAGACCCGCCGGCCCGAGCGGCGCAACGACCGCAACGACCGGCGCGGCGGCCGTCCGGGCCGCGGGCGCAACGACCGCGGGGGCAACCGGCGCTGAGGGCGCGTATACCCGCGATCGAGCAAACGATGCCGGCCGGGGTCACCCGGCCGGTTCTTCGTTGCCGCTCCCCGATCCCAGCTCCCGGCAGCGGCGGTAGGCGGCCCAGACGGCGTCGGAGAGCACGGTCCGCAGCCTCCCCTTCTCCAGCTCGTACAGGGCCTCGGCGGTGGTGCCGCCGGGCGAGGTCACCCGGTTGCGCAGCCGGGCCACGTGCTCCGGGGCCTCCATGGCCAGCTCCACCGCCCCGAGCATGGTCTGGTGGACCAGCCGCGCCGCCAGCCGCCGGGAAAAGCCGAGGTGGACGCCGGCCTCGATCAACGCTTCCATGAAGAGGAAGACGTAGGCCGGCCCGGTCCCGGAGAGGGCGGTGGCCATGTCCAGCTCCTCCTCGTGCGACACGTACTCCTCCTCGCCGAGGGCGGAGAGGACGGTCCGCACCTTCCGCCGGCCGGCACGGTCCACGGCGGGGGTCGCCGTCCAGACCGACATCCCCTTCCCGATCTGGGCCGGCGTATTGGGCATGACGCGGACCACGGCCGGCGTGCCCAGCGCCCGGCGGATGCGCTCCAGGGTCGCGCCGGCCACGATGGTCATGACCAGCGTCTCCGGCGCCACCCGGCCCCCGAGATCCGCGAGCACCTCGCCGAGCACCTGCGGCTTGACCGTGATGATGACCACCGAGCCCCGCGCCGCCGCCTCGCCGTTGTCCGCGGTCGCCTCGATGCCGTAGGCCGCGGCCAGCTCGGCCCGCCGGTCCTCCCGCGGGTGGCTGGCGAGAATCCGCCCGGGCCTGACCAGGTCGTCCCGGAGCAGGCCCTCGACGATCGCCTCGCCCATCATCCCGCAGCCGATTATCGCGATGGTCTCGTCCCGCAGCGCCATGTCTCCCCCGTTTCAGCCTTCCAGGACCGCCCGCGCCGCCGCGGCGGCCGCGCCGCGCCGGATCACCGCTCCCATGTCGGCAAGCACCGTCTCCAGGGCCGTCAGGCACAGTAACACGTGCCGCGGCGTGCAGGAGGCGCCCATGAGCCCGATCCGCCACATCCGCCCGGCGCCCTCGCCGAGGCCGGCTCCGATCTCCAGGGAGAAGTCCTCCAGGAGCCGCCTCCTGACCGCCGCCTCGTCCACGCCGGCCGGCACCGCGACCACGTTGAGCTCCGGCAGCCGATGCTCGGGGGCCACCGGGAGCTCCAGCCCCATCGCCTCCAGCCCGGCGCACAGGGCCAGGTGGTTGCGGCGGTGCCTGGCCCACGCCTTCTCGAGCCCCTCCTCGTGGAGCATCACCAGCGCCTCGTGGAGGGCGTACAGCGCGTTCACCGGCGCCGTGTGGTGGTAGGTGCGCCGCTGCTGCGAGCCCCAGTACCCCATGACCAGGCTCATGTCCAGAAACCAGCTCTGCACGGGCATCTTCCGGCGCTCGATCCGTTGCACGGCCCGCGGTCCGAAGGTCACCGGCGAGAGACCGGGCACGCAGGAGAGGCACTTCTGGCTGCCCGAGTACGTGGCGTCGATACCCCAGCCGTCGACCTCCACCGGGATCCCGCCCAGGGAGGTCACCGTGTCCACGACGGCCAGGCAGCCGTGGCGGTGCGCCAGCTCCACCAGGGCGGCCGCATCGGAGCGCGCGCCGGTCGAGGTCTCCGCGTGCACGAACGCCACCAGGGATGCCTCGGGATGCTCCTCGAGGGCCCGCTCGACCTTGGCCGGGTCCACCGGATCCCCCCAGGCGTCCTCGACGGTGACCGCCGTGGCGCCGCAGCGCTCCACGATGGCCTTCATGCGGCCGCCGAAGACTCCGTTGACGCAGACGACGACCGTGTCGCCGGGCTCGACGAGGTTCACGAGGCACGCCTCCATCCCGGCCGAGCCGGGGCCCGAGACGGGCAGCGTGAGGCGGTTCGTCGTCCGGAACGTGGCGCGCAACAGCTCCTGGATCGCGTCCATGAGCCCGACGAAGCTCGGATCGAGGTGGCCCACCGTGGGCTGGGCCATGGCCGCCAGCACGCGGGGCGGCACGTCCGAGGGCCCCGGCCCCATCAGCACGCGTCGCGGCGGGAAGTAGGACTCTGCCATGGTCGTTCCTCCTTTCCGATCGAAGTCCGTCCATTATGGAACGCCCCGGTTCGTTGGGGAAGAGCGCCGTGAGACAGGGCGGCTTCGCTGCCCGTCGTCGAACGGCGTCCCGAGCGAGGGCCCGCAAGGGCCAGAGCGACGGGACCTCATCACGCCCGGAGCGCTCCCCGGAGCAGTGGGCGGCGCGCTCCGCTGCCGCATTGTCATTGCGAGGAGGCTTCCCCCAGGAAGCCGACGAAGCAATCCCCTCACGATTGGACACCGTGACGGAGCACTGGCGGGCGCGCTCCAAAGCTGTCAGGGGTCGCCACGTCGCCGGGCTGCGCCGAGTCCCCTTCGTCGCTTCGCTCCTCGGGGTGGCGTGCGCGCAAGCGAAGCGAAGCTTCGCGCGCTTACGCCACCTCGCGATGACAGCGCAAAGGGTTCTCCCGACGGTACGGTCGGGACGGGAGGGCCCTTGACATCGCCGGGCGTTCGACCGATATTCGCGGTATCTCCGGGGATCGCGGGCGTTCGACGGATCTCGCAGCCGCGTGAGCCACTGCAAGGGTCCGGGCGGGCATACCCGCCGCCACGAAATCCCGCTGCGGCGGGATTTCGTATGTGCGGCCTTAGCGCCCGGCCAGCGTCTCCAGGAACGCGTCGAGAGCCCTTCCCGCTGGAAACTGCTCGACCACGAACAGCCTCGGATCCTCCGAAGCCTCGGTCGCGCCCCCCATGCGCCTGAGCGGCGAGACGACGACCAGCGGGAGCGAGGGCTGGATCCTCCGGAAGCGCCGGTACACGTCCTCGGCCCGGCTCAGCGAGACCAGGTCGACGACGACCCACGCCGGCGCGGGCGAGTACTCCAGGCCGTGGGGCACCTCTTCGGGCTGGATGGTCAGACCCTCGAGGTGGCGGCTGTCCAGCGCCTCGCGAATCTCCTCCCGCCGCCGCGGCCGGTCGCTCACGATCCACACGACCTGCCTGGTTCCCGCCTCGTCCCCGAGCTCGCGCTCCATCTCGCTCGCCAGCAGGTCGGCGATCTCGCCGGCCACCTCGCCGAGCCGGAGCAGGCCCCGCCTCCCGCGCTCGCCGACGGCCTGGAGAACCTCCAGCGCCGCCCTCTGGCGCGCCGGGTCCTCCGAGCCCAGGGCGAGCTGGCACTGGCCGAGAATCGACGTCACCAGGTCCTCCTGGGTGCCGAAGGCCGCCTGCAGGTTGGCGACGAGACCCGCCAGCTGGGTCATGGCCCGCCTGGTCTCGCGAAGCTCTCGCTTCAGCGCCCTGAGCTCCTCTTCCTTCGACAGGTCGCGCACGAACGCCACCAGCCTCGACTCTCCGCCCTCGTCCACCGGCCACAGCTGGGCCTCGAACGGGATGGCCCGCCGCCCCCCGGGATCGATGCGGCCGCCGAACTGGGCGGTGCCCTCCCGGTGCAGCCTGTCGAGAAGCTCGGGCGACAGCGTCTCCGGCCAGCCCCCCGCCCCGCGCGCGCCCTCCGCCAGCGCGAGGAACCGTTTCCCGGCCTCGTTGGCGTCGAGGAGCCTTCCCTCGCCGTCGAGCACCAGCACCGGCTCCGAGACGTGGCGGAAGACCTGGTGAAGGCGCGCGCTCTGGACCACCTCCCGGGTGAGGTCCGAAAGGGTCCACACCGACCCGATGGAATGCTCCCGGCGACCGAGGGCGGATACCGTCACCCGCAGGCGCCGGTCGTTCAGAGGGACCACTCTCTCCCGAACGGACTCCCCGGAGAGCACCGCGCCGAGCACCGGCGCCATGTCCCTGCGCGACGGCTCGTCCAGGAGATCCAGCAGGGGGCGCCCGTCCACGGCCGGCGCCCGGATCCCGAGCAAATCCACCGCCCGCGGGTTGCAGTACCGCACCCGCCCTCCCGCGTCCAGCGACAGGATCCCGTCGGCAGCGGTCCGGACGATCTCTCCGAGCTCCGCTTGGGCGTCGGTCGCCCTCTGAAACAGGCGGTGGTTCATCGTCGCCAGGGACAGCTCGGCCCCGAAGAACTCGAACAGGGCCCTCTCGTCGGGCTCCAGCCTGCGTGGAGCCGGCCAAGCCAGCGCCAGCGCCCCGAGCACGGTGCCCCGGAAGCCCAGGGGTACGACGGCCAGCGCCTCGATCCCGGCGACCTGAAGGCCCCGGGCCTCGAGCATCTCGTCACCGCCCGTGCTCTCCACGAAGATCGCCGCCGTCTCGTTCGCCGCGCCCGAGGCCAGCTCCTGCAGGGCGCCGGCGAGCTTCTCCCGGCGGACCCCGTCCACGCCGACGCTCCACCGGACGGCCCACGACCCGCCGTCGCCCGGGGTGGCGTCCAGGGCCAGGGCCATCGGCGCCCCAAGCACCGTCCGGGCGTGCTCTCCCACCGTGGCGAAGAGCTCCTCCTGGCTCGTCGCCAGCCCCACGCCGCGCATCATCGACCGGACGGCCTTGACGGCCTCCAGGTGACGGCGGACGGCGGCGCCCGTTTCGATGCGGACGAGCACCTCCCGCGCCAGCTGCACGAGCTGCCAGACGTCGGCCGCATTGTCCCAGGTGAACGGCTTCTCGCCGGGAGCGGCCATCACCACCGCCACCAGGTCGATGGCCTCGCCGGAGAAGATGGGGCACAGGATTTCCTGACCCGGCGCGTCCCTCCCCTTGCGCGCGGCGACGATTTTCTGGATGTCCTCGGCGGCCAGGAAGACGCCCAGCTGCCGGTTGGGATCGTTGAGCAGGAGTGGGTTCCCGCGGCCCGAGAAGAAGCGCTGGAGACGTCCCTCGGCCTCCTGGCGCGAGTCGCCGAACATGGCGAGGAACGCCTCGGCGTACTCCGGTTGTTGCATCATGCGGATGAACTCCCGGCCCCACCCGCGCAGCGTGAAGTTCATTTCCCTCGCTCCGGGATCGGACGCCCAGACGAGGCGGACGGCCGCCGCATCCCCCCGGTAGACCCTGATCTCGGTGGCGCCCGGAAGCATCTCGTGAACCGCGTCCCAGAGGGCGGACCAGACCTCGTCCGCGCGGACGGCCGAGGCGATCCGCGGCATCGAGTCCAGCATGATCCGCCGGCTTCGGTCCCTGGCGGCGAAACGCGTGTAATCGTGCAGGACCGCCAGCCACGCGTCCGGCCTGATCCGCCGGGCGTGCAGGTGAAGGCGGCGGCCCCCGCCCGTATCGGACGCCAGGCTGAAGCGTGCCTGGACCACCCAGGCGGTTGCGGGGGCCGCGAGCCTGGCCGCGATCTCGCCCCGGTCCTCCGGGTCCACGAGCTCGAGGAAGCTGCGTCCGACCAGGGTGCCCCGGGCCACGCCCAGGAGCCGCATCACCGTCGACGAGACGTCGAGGATGCGGCCCTCGGCGTCGAAGAGCACGGCCGGGTCCGGCATGTTGTCCAGCAACCTGTGCATCCACCGCTCGGCCTTCTTGGCCGAGACCAGGCCGTGCCGGAGCTCCAGCCCGACGTCGATGATGCGCGCCACCACGGTCACCATCTGAAGGACAGGGTCGCGGGAGGTCGCGGTATGGGCGAGGGACACGACCAGGGCGCCCCGCAGGGCCTCCCCGGAGCCGAGCGGCTGGACCCACACGGTTCGGTCACCGGCGACCGGGCCGGGTCCCCCCCCGGGCGCCCGCTCCAGGAAGATTCGCGTGCCCTGGCTCACGTCGCTCCCGTCGAAGAACCGCTCGGCGGCCCGCTCGACCTCCTCGCGGGTGAGGTCGCCCCGGGACGCGACCAGCGGCGCTCCGCCGGCGACGTCCGGATCGCCGAAGAAGACGACGCCGACCCCCTCGGCGGGCAGCGACTCTCCGAGGGTCTCGGCCACGCTGTCGAGCAAGGTCGCGGCGTCGGTCCTCCGGCTGACCTCGCGCCCCAACCGGGAGACGATCTCGACGATCGAGCTGTATCCGCCGTCGCCGGCGTTTTCGAGGTGCATGCACCCCGATTATACCGGGCCCGCTTGCCTCGCGGGTGCGGGTGGCTTACGCTGCGCAGGCGATGCCGAACACACGCGAGGCGTGGAGCCGGGAGCGCCGCGAACGGCGCCGGGAGCTGCGGCGCCGCCGGTACCGGGCGGGCCTGCGGCCGATGGCCGTGGCCGCCTGGAACATCTCCAAGGAGCACAACGTCGGCAGCCTCGTTCGCACCGCGCACGCCGCCGCCGTGGAGGAGGTCCTCCTCGTCGGCGAGCGCGAGTGGAACCGGTACGCCGCCAGAACCGCCGAGCTCTACACCGAGATCGTGCACCTTCCCGACGCCGCGGCCCTTCTCGAGCACGTGCGCGCCCGGGGATGGAACCTGGTCGCCGTGGAGCTCGATCCCCGGGCGGTGAACCTCTTCGAGGCCGAGTACCCTCCACGGCCCTGCTTCCTCCTCGGCGCCGAGCTGGGCGGCGTTCCGGCCGAGCTGCTGGACGCCGCCTCGCTCATCGTCCAGATCCCACAGTGGGGGCTCGTTCCCTCCCTCAACCTGGCCGTCGCCGGCTCCATCGTCATTTACGATCACCTGGCCAAGCTCCACCGCCGCGGAGCGCTCGACCGGCCGTCCGGGGGTCTCGTCGAAGGACCGCCCGAGGACGCGGGAACCTGAGCCGGGACCGTGGTTTCCGGCTTGTCAACCGGCGGGCGGGCTGCTAGAGTTGGCGGTCCAAGGAGGATGCCATGAGGTCGACCCCCGGTCTCGCCGCCGTCGCTGCGCTCGCCATCGCCGCCCTGTCGCTCCCGGGATGCCGGTCCAGCCGGCCCCAGGCGCCCGCGCCGGCCGCCCAGCAGCAGGCCGCGCCGTCGCCCACGCCGGTGCCCGAAGAGGCGGTGACCAGCCCGGCGCCGACCCCGGTGCCCTCCGTCGAGGAGGCCGAGCAGCTCCCGGAGGACCTCAAGGAGCTCAATCGCCGCGGCTACCTCAAGGACGTCTTCTTCGACACCAACAGCTACGACCTCAAGCCCGAGGCGCGTGACATCCTGGCCGCCGACGCCGCCTGGCTGCAACGCCATCCGACCGTGAAGATCCTCGTCGAGGGCCACTGCGACGAGCGCAACACCCGCGAGTACAACCTGGCGCTGGGCCAGCGCCGGGCCGACGCGGTGCGCGATTACCTCGTCTTCCTCGGGGTGTCCGCGGACCGCATCCGGACCATCAGCTACGGCGAGGAACGGCCCTTCGCCCTCGGGCACGACGAGTCCGCGTGGCGTCTGAACCGGCGGGCCCACTTCGTGATCACAGCGCGATGAGGAAGACGACGATGCGCCGCCTCTTCGCCGCCGCCGCCGCCCTGCTCCTCCTGCCCCTCGGCGCGTGCACGTCCCAGGAGGACATGGCCCTGCTCCACCGCGAGATCACCGACGTCCAGCGCCAGGTGCAGCAGCTCCGGCAGGCGACCCTGGACAAGAGCGACCTCGCGCCGATGGAACAGCGGATGCAGGAGCAGACGGAGAAGGTGCTCCGCTCGAACGCCGACCTGGCGGTGCGGGTGCGCAAGCTCCAGGAGCGCATCGAGAGCCTGCAGGCGAACCTGGAGGTGACGACCCGGCAGCTGGAGAAGATCTCCCAGGAGCTGGCCGCCGGCTCCCGGCTCCAGCGCGGCGCCGCCATCCCGCCGGTGACGACCGCCCCCGCAGCCGGCCAGGCCGCGTCACAGCCTGCCGGCGGCGCACCTGCGGCCCCCGCCGCGGCGGGAACGCCGACGCCGCAGCCGTCGACGCCGCAGGGCCTCTACCAGAGCGCCTACCAGGACTACCTGAACGGCAACTACGACCTCGCCATCCAGGGCTTCCAGGAGTACCTGAAGCGGTACCCGAAGACCGACCTCGCGGACAACGCGCTGTACTGGATCGGGGAATGCTATGATGCGCAGGGCAAGGAGCAGGAGGCCCTGCAGGCGTTCTCCAGCGTCCTGGAAAAATACCCAACGAGTGACAAGGGAGCGGCGGCCCAGCTGAAGAAGGGTCTCGTCTACCTCAAGCTGGGCAACCAGGGTCAGGGAGTGGTCAACCTCCAGTACGTGGTCTACGAGCACCCGGGAACCAAGGAGGCCGACCTGGCCCGGGAGAAGCTCCGCAGCCTCGGGATCACCATTCGCTGACGAAGAGACCGTCAAGGACAAGGACTTCAAGGAGATACAAGTTCATGGCAACGATCAAGGGAACCAAGAAACAGGCGCGAAAGCGGCATCGCCAGTCGCTCGAGAGAAGGATGCGCAACCGCTCGGTGCGGACCAGGGTCCGCCACCAGATGCGGAAGATGCGGCAGGCCATCGCCGACGGTGACGCGGCGGCGGCGCAGTCCCTGCTGCCGGAGACCATGTCGGTGATCGACGTGGCCTGGCGCAAGGGCGTGCTGCACCGGAACGCGGCCTCGCGCTACAAGTCCCGCCTTTCCCGGCAGGTTCAGTCTCTCGTCGCTGGCGGTAAAGCCTAGGCGATGACGGCCGCGCTGCTCGCCACCGACATCCCCGGAGGGCGGCTGGTGAGCCGCGGGAAGGTTCGCGACATCTACGCCGGCGACGGGACGCTCGTCCTGGTCGCCACCGACCGGATCAGCGCCTTCGACTGCGTCCTGCGGCCGGGCATTCCCGGCCGCGGCGTCATCCTGACCCAGCTTTCCAACTTCTGGTTCGGGAAGTTCGCGGACCGGGTGCCGAACCACCTGCTGGCCACCGATCACCGGGAATTTCCGCCGCCCTACCGCGGCCATCCGCAGCTGGCGGGCCGCAGCGTGCTGGTCCGCCGCCTGCGGCCCATCCCGGTGGAGTGCGTGGCCCGGGGCTACCTCTCGGGTTCGGCGTGGAAGGCCTACAGCCGCGGCGAGCCGGTGTGCGGCATCGAGCTGCCGCCGGGCCTCGTCGAGTCCGATGCGCTGCCCGAGCCGATCTTCACGCCGGCGAC
This sequence comes from uncultured Thermoanaerobaculia bacterium, assembly GCA_964644635.1. Lineage (GTDB taxonomy): Bacteria > Acidobacteriota > Thermoanaerobaculia > Thermoanaerobaculales > Sulfomarinibacteraceae > CAZXXL01. The sequence continues at coordinate 16,663 of CAZXXL010000031.1, forward strand.
CAAGGCGGCCACCGGTCACGACGAGAACATCGGCTTCGACAGGATGGTCGAGATCACAGGCGGCGAGATCGCCGAGCGGCTGCGCAGCCTGACCCTCGAGCTCTACGCGGCGGCGGCGGCGTACGCGCTCGAACGCGGCATCATCATCGCCGACACCAAGTTCGAGTTCGGCCTCGACGATTCCGGCGCCGTGGTCTGGATGGACGAGGCGCTGACGCCGGACTCATCCCGCTTCTGGCCCGCGGACGAGTACGAGCCCGGCCGGCCCCAGCGGTCCTTCGACAAGCAGTTCGTCCGCGACTGGCTGGAAGCGAGCGGCTGGGACAAGAAGCCGCCGGCGCCGGAGCTGCCCCCGGACGTCGTCCAGGGCACTCTGGAGCGCTACCTGGAGGCCTACCAGCGCCTCACCGGCAGCCCCCTCGAGCTCCCGGACATCCCCGCCACCACACCAGATTCCCTTCTCAAGGAGGAAGCATGAGCGCACCCACGTTCGCCACCGAGAACATCCGGAACGTGGCCGTGGTCGGCCACTCCGACACCGGCAAGACGTCCCTGGTCTCGGCCATGCTCTTCGACGGCGGCGCCGTCAACCGCTTCGCCAAGGTCGACGACGGTCACACCATCACCGACTTCGACGAGGACGAGATCGAGCGCAAGATCACCATCAACACGGCGGTGGCGCACGTCGTCCATCGCGACACCAAGATCAACCTCATCGACACCCCGGGGTACGGCATCTTCACCACCGAGGCCATGCAGGGCCTCCGGGTGGCGGACGCCGTCCTGCTCATGGTCTCGGCGGTGGCCGGGGTCCAGGTCCAGACCGAGAAGATGTGGAAGCGGGCGGCTGAGTACGGCCTGCCCGTGATGCTCGCGGTCAACCTCATGGACCGCGACCGCGCCTCCTTCGATCGCACGGTCCAGGCGCTGCAGAAGAAGTACGGGCGCGGCGTCGTCCCGGTGCAGCTGCCCATCGGCGAGGAGTCGGCGTTCACCGGCGTCGTGGACCTCGTCTCCGGGAAGGCTTTCACGTGGGCCGGCGACGAGGGCACCGGGTTCTCCGAGGGAGACATCCCGGCCGAGCTGGCGGAGCGCGCGGGGCAGGCCCGCGAGGCGCTGATGGAGATGATCGCCGAGCAGGACGAGGAGCTGATGGAGGCCTACCTCGAGGCCGGCGAGCTGGACGCCGAGACGTTCCGGAGCGGCCTCGCCCGGGCCTTCGCCGAGCGCACCATCTTCCCGGTCTTCGCCCTGGCCGCCGGCAAGAACGTGGGCGTTCAGCCCCTGATGGACGCCATCGTCGAGATGGCTCCGGCGCCGGACTGGCGGCCGGTCAAGGCGACGGGCCCGGACGGCGGCGAGATCGAGCTGCCGGTGGCCGGCGATCAGCCCGCCGCCGCCTACGTCTTCAAGACTTTCTCGGACCCCTACGCCGGACGGATCACGATCTTCCGGCTGTTCACCGGCACGCTGACGGCGGACGTCACCGTCAAGAACCCGGTGCGCAACGCCTCCGAGCGGCTGGGCGGCCTCGCCGTCATGCAGGGCAAGGAGCTCGTCCAGGTCCCCGAGCTGGCGCCCGGCGACATCGGCGCCGTGCCCAAGCTCAAGGAGACCAAGACCGGCGACACCCTGTCCGCCGACGGGAAGGTGATCATCCCGCCGGTCAAGATCCCCGAGCCCGCGATCAGCTTCGCCATCGAGCCGAAGTCGAAGGGCGACGAGGACAAGATCTCCTCGGCCCTGGTCCGGATCCGGGACGAGGACCCCACCATCGCCGTGGGCCGGGATCCCCAGACCAAGGAGCTCCTGATCTCCGGGGCCGGCCAGCTCCACGTCGAGGTGGTCATCGGGCGCCTGAAGAAGCGGTACAAGGTGGACGTCACCATGAAGCCGCCCAAGGTTCCCTACCGCGAGACCATCACCAAGCCCGCCGAGGCCACGGCCCGCCACAAGAAGCAGACCGGCGGCCACGGCCAGTTCGCCGAGGCCAAGATCCAGATGGAGCCCCTGCCCCGCGGCGCCGGCTACGAGTTCGTGGACAAGATCTTCGGCGGCGCCATCTCCCAGACCTACCGGCCGGCCGTGGACAAGGGCATCCAGGAGGCGGCCGCCAACGGCTACCTCGCCGGCTACCCGGTGGTGGACTTCCGGGTCATCCTGATCGACGGCAAGGAGCACCCGGTGGACTCCTCGGAGATGGCGTTCAAGATCGCCGGCCGCAAGGCGTTCAAGGCCTGCATGGAAAAGGCGAAGCCCACCCTGCTCGAGCCGATCATGAAGGTGGACGTCTACACGCCCGACGAGTTCATGGGCGACGTCATGGGCGACCTCAACTCCCGCCGCGGCCGGGTCCAGGGCATGGACTCGGAGGACGGGTCGACGGTCATCCACGCGCTGGTACCGCTGGCCGAGATGCTCACCTACGCGCCGACCCTGCGTTCGATCTCCGGGGGCCGGGCGGAGTACAGCATGGAGCTCAGCCACTACGACGAGGTCCCGCGCCAGCTCCAGGAGAAGATCATCGCCGCCAGCGCCCGCGAGGAGGAGGAAGAGGAAGGCTGACCGACCTCTCGCCGGTTTCGTGACGATCGCTCTGTACTAACAGGAATTCCGTGACGCCGGAGATACACGTGTAACATATTGACGTCACGTGACTTCAAAGGAGTGCGCGCGGATTCTTGATCGTCCGTGTCCTGGAGCCCCTGGTCGGGACGCGAGCGTGCTCGCCGGAGCAAGGCAAACGACGTTCCCAAGAACGGTCCTGCGGCGGGCGGGGGCGGGCGCGGAAGGAGGCGCCGTGACACCGGGCGGCTCCGCCGCCCATGGTGGAACCGCGTCCCGAGCGAAGCGCCGTGAGACAGGGCGGCTTCGCTGCCCGTCGTCGAACGGCGTCCCGAGCGAAGCGCCGTGAGACAGGGCGGCTTCGCTGCCCGTCGTCGAACGGCGTCCCGAGCGAAGCGCCGTGAGACAGGGTAGCTTCGCTGCCCGTGGTCGAACGGCGTCCCGAGCGAAGGCCCGCCAGGGCCGGAGCGAAGGGAGCTCATCACGCCCGGAGCCCTCCCCGGAGCAGTGGGCAACGCGCTCCGCCTCCTTCCCTTGTCATTGCGAGGAGGATTCCGCAGGAATCCGACGCGGCAATCCCCCCACGATTGGACACCGCAACGGAACACTGGGTAGCGCGCTCCAGAGCTGCTAGGGATCGCCACGTCGCGTGCCTGCGGCACGCTCCTCGCCATGACAGGGCAA
>CAZXXL010000032.1:0-19641 GCA_964644635.1 uncultured Thermoanaerobaculia bacterium
TGCGGGAGAGCGAGGGACTGCCGAGGACGCCCGGCCCCGTGCGGAGGAGGCTGCGGAGGGGGCTAGGGCGACGGGCGGGCCCGGAGCCTCCGCGGCCGCCGACGGGGGGTGCGATGGCCAGGGCGCCGGGCGCGCGGTGGCTCCGGGGCAGCCGGGCGGCGAACGTCCCGCCCTCGAGCCGGAAGCGAACGTGCGCCGGGTGTGTCGGCCCGGTCGCCCGCTGAAAGAAGGCGAGCAGGAGCGTGACGATGACGGCTCCCGCCCAGATCATCGGTGAGGATCGGTGGCGATGCGCTTTTCTCATGGGTGGCGATGGTAGACGAGCCGCACCGAATCCGCACCACCGCGGCGGCCCGCTCCCGGCTAGCCCCAGCCCAGCGCCCTCCTGATCGCCTCGACGATCGTCCCCGCCGTCACCGGCTTTTCGAGAAACTGCACGCCGTCGGGCAGCGAATCGGCGCCCCCGGGAAGCCCGCCCCGCGGGTAACCGCTCATGAGGATGGCCGGAATCGGCGGGTTTCGGCTCTCCCTCAACCCGGCGATCAGATCGAGACCGGACCCGTCGGGCAGCTGGAGGTCCGTCAGGAGCAGATCGACCGCCCCCCCGTCGAGGACCTCGCGGGCCTCGGCGACGGATGCCACGGCCGTGGTCTGAACCCCGAAGCCCTCGAGCACCTCCTGCATGGCCTTTCGGACCTCGGGATGGTCCTCCACGAGGAGGACGGTGCCGCCCCCGGGGCCCGAACCGGAGCGTGACGGCGTCGGCCTTGCGGGGGCCGCCTGCAGGGGCGGCGCCTCCTTGTGGGCGGCGGCCGGAAACCGGATCTCGAAGGTCGCGCCCTCCCCCGGCTGCGAACGGACCTCGATGCTCCCCCGGTGCTGCTCCACGATGCCCCGGACGGAGGCCAGGCCGAGCCCGGTTCCGCCGCTGTCCCGCCGGGTCGTGAAGTAGGGCTCGAAGATCTCGCGCTGGATCTCGGACGCGATGCCTTCGCCCGTGTCGCTCACGGTGAGGACGATGGGCGGGAAGGGGTCGTTCCCCTTCTTCTCGCCGAGGCGGGTCTTCAGCGTGAACGTCCCGCCGCCGGGCATCGCCTCGCGGGAGTTGGACGCGAGGTTGAGCAGCACCTGGCCCAGCTGTGTGGTGTCGGCGACGATGGGCGGCAGTCCCTCGGCAAGGTCGAGCACGACGCGGATGTCGTCGCCGAGGAGGCGCTGGATGAGGGGGCGCGCCTCGCGGATGGCCCGGTTGAGGTCGAGGACCTCGGGTTGCAGCACCTGCTGCCGGGAATAGGCGAGGAGGTGGCGAACCAGCTGCCGGCCCCGGTCGGCCATGTCCAGGATCTCGGCCGCCCAGGCGCGCGGCCGTTCCTCTTCGGCTTCGCCGGCGATCAGCTCCGCGCAGGTGACGATGCCCTGGAGCATGTTGTTGAAGTCGTGGGCCAGGCCGGCCGCGAGACGCCCGACGGCTTCCATCTTCGTCGATTCCAGGAGTGCCTCCTGGAGTCTCCGCTGCTCGGTGACGTCCCTGGCGACCCCCTGCAGGCCGACGACCTTCCCGTCCTGGATGACCGGGTTCTCGTAGATCTCCAGGACCGCCCGCTCGCCGTCCTTCTTCCGGATCTCCACCAGCGTGGGGCCGCGGCTGGGGCAGCCCCTGAGGTGGGCCCGGGAGGCCTCCCGGGCGGGCTGGTTGATGTTGCTGTCGGTGGCGAACCAGTGACGCTGGCCGAGCCATTCTTCCACCGAGTACCCCGTGATTTGCTCCACCGACGGCGAGACGTAGGTCACGTCTCCGCGCTCGTTCTGCGTGTAGAAGAAGAGGTAGGGAGTTCCTTCGACGAGGATCCGCATCCGTTCCTTGGCCTGCCGCAGCTCGTCCTCGGTCCGGCGGTACCGGGAGATGTCCATCATCACGCCGACGATGAGGATGCGCTCAGGGTCCTGGGTCCTGACCGACCGCAGGCGCTCGTGGATCCACCGCATCTCCCCGGTGCCGGCGTGGCGGAGGCGGTAGGTCACCTCCTTCTCCTCGTCGGCATGCACGGCCTCGTACAGGGCGTCGAGCATCGCCCTCCGGTCGTCCGGGTGCACCAGGTCCAGGAAGGTCCCGGGATGGGAGAGCAGCGCCTCGGGCGCGATGCCGGTGAAGCTCTCGATGGAGCGGCTCTCGAAGGTGCGCTCGTAGCGGAGGCCGCGGCCCTCCTGCCACTCGCTGATGAAGACGGCGCCGGGCATGGCCTCGAGAACCGTTCGCAGGAGCTCCGGATCCTGGAAGAGACGGTCGACTTCGGGCGTTGATTTTTCAGAGTTGGTCACCATTCAAGTCTACCTCGCCCGCTCAAGCGGGTGCTGCCGACCGCGCGTCGATCGCCGGAAACGACGGCCGGGTCCGGCTGCCCCGGACCCGGCCCAGGCGCGCGATCGTGCCGCCGGACGCCCTCAAGCGCCGAGCACGTCTTTCACCATGCCCTCGATGACGCCGGGCTCCTCCTCCTCGAGCTCGTAGGTGACGTTGGCGAGGGGTTTGTCGACGGTGATGATCCGGCTGAGATCGATCGGCGTGCCCTCGACCACCACGTCGGCAGGCGTGGCGTTGATGGTGGCCTCGAGCTCCTTGATCTGGGTCGCTCCGTACCCCATCGCCGGCAGGATCTGGCCCGCGTTCGGGTACTTGGCGTAGGTCTCCTTGATCGACCCCACGGCGTAGGGCTTGGGATCGACGATCTCGGCGGCCCCGGCGTCCTTCGCCGCGAACCAGCCGGCGCCGTAGCTCATGCCGCCGTGGGTCAGGGTCGGCCCGTCCTCGACCACCAGCGCCCTCTTGCCGCGGATGAGCTCCGGATCATCGACGGTGATCACCGAGGAGCACTTGAGAATCCTGGCGCCTGGGTTGTACGCACGGCAGTTGGCGACCACCTTCTCGACGTCCTCGGCCTTGGCGGTGTTGACCTTGTTGACGATCAGCAGGTCGGCCATCAGCAGATTCGTCTCTCCGGGGTAATACGTGATCTCGTTGCCGGGGCGGTGGGGATCGACCAGGGTGATGTGGAGGTCGGGCCGGTAGAACGGAGTGTCGTTGTTGCCGCCGTCCCAGAGGATGACGTCGGCCTCCTTTTCCGCCTCCCGGAGGATGCGCTCGTAATCGACGCCGGCGTAGACGATGAAGCCGTTGTCGATGTGCGGCTCGTACTCCTCCCGCTCCTCGATGGTGCACTGGTGGCGGTCGAGGTCCTCGTAGGTCTCGAACCGCTGGCACGCCTGCTTGGCGAGATCCCCGTACGGCATCGGGTGGCGAACCGCCACCACTTTCTTGCCGAGCTTCTTCAGGATACGGGAGACGTACCTCGTGGTTTGGGATTTCCCGACGCCGGTGCGGACGGCCGTGATGGCGATGACCGGCTTGGCGGACGCCAGCATGGTCCTGGTGGCGGAGCACACGCCGAAGTGGGCGCCCCAGCCGATCACGTGGCTGGCCCTGTCCATGACGTAGGTGTGGGGGACGTCCGAGTACGAGAACCAGACCTCGTCCACCTCGTGCTCACGCACGATCGCCTCGAGCTCCCCTTCCGGCCGGATCGGAATCCCCTCGGGATACAGGGAGCCGGCGAGCTCGGGCGGATACACGCGGCCCTCGATGTCTGGAATCTGGGTGGCCGTGAATGCCACCACCTCGTAGGCCTCGTTGTCCCGGAAAAGGCAGTTGAAGTTGTGGAAGTCCCGGCCCGCCGCTCCCATGATGACGACCTTGGTTCTAGCCATGCGACACCTCCTCGCGAGCTCCCGCACTTCGTGCGGGCGGGCCGCCGGGTAAGGCTGAACCGGCGGCGCGACGGCATGGTACCAGGGTCCGCCGCCGGAGCGCTCCCGGATGGACGGGGCGGCGAAAGCGAACTGCCGGAATACTGAACCTCGACGCCATCGCGCGCGTACCGGTCACACCGTCCCCCATTGGCTGGACGCTCTTTCGGTCCTCCCGATACGATGGCCTGGTCGAGACCATCGGGTGGCCGACGGCAATCGGGAATCCCGGCGGCCGGGGGCCCGTATTATCAACGAGGAGACGACCGGACGGTATGGGTCCCGCGGCGGTTCCCGGGCGGGCCCGGAAGGGAGCAGGAATGGGAGCAGTTGCAGGCGGAGCGGCGGCGGGGTCGGCGGCGTCCGTCGGTGCGGCCGTCATTCAGGCCCTCAAGGCCTCGGGGGTGATCGTCAGCGTGGCGCCGGACGAGTTCCGCAGGCTCCTCTCGATGGCGGAAAACCCCATCGTCGTGACGTCCACGACGACCTTTCTGGGCACTCGGTACCACTACTTGGTCCCGTACCGGGGCCTGGCCTTCTACACCAAGTCCAAGGAACCCATTGAGCTCGGCATGGCCGAGGTCATCGCCGCCAAGAAGATCTGGGTCCCGGGATAACTCGCAGTCTTCATGAGGATTCCGCTGCGAAGCTCGATGGAGCCCGGCGGCGTGTCTTCGATCACCTCGCTCCACCTGCCGGCTGCGTGTCTGGGCTCGAAATGACCTTCGGCAGCGGGAGCTGCCCCCGGCGGTGTTCGATGGCGGAAGGACCCTTCGCTTCGGCGCTCCGCGCCTTCGCTCAGGGTGACGCGCCGCCAGCGGGTTTGCGGGACGCAAACCCGGGCGGTGTTCGATGGTGAAGGGATCCCTCGGGTCGCTCGCTGCGCTCGCTTCCCTCGGGATGACCTTCGGCAGCGGGAGCTGCCGAAGGTCACTCCCACTCAATGGTCCCCGGGGGTTTGGAGGTGACGTCGTAGACGACGCGGTTGATGCCGGGGACTTCGTTGACGACCCGGCGGGCGATGGCGTCGAGGACGTCGGGGGGGAAGCGGTACCAGTCGGCGGTCATGAAGTCGTCGGTGGTGACGGCCCGGATGGCGAGGACCTCCTCGTAGGTTCGCTGGTCGCCCATGACGCCGACGCTCCGCACCGGCAGCAGCACGCACAGGGCCTGGGAGATCTCGTCGTAGAGGCCGGCCTCGCGGATCATGTCGATGACGATCCGGTCGGCCTGCTGCAGGGTCTTGACCCGGGCGGCGTTCACCGGGCCGAGGATCCGCACCGCCAGGCCGGGACCGGGGAAGGGGTGCCGCCAGACGAAGTCGTGGGGCAGCCCGAGCTCCTCGCCGAGCCGCCGCACCTCGTCCTTGAACAGATCGCGCAGCGGCTCGACCAGCTGGAGGCCGAGGCGCTCCGGCAGGCCGCCGACGTTGTGGTGGGTCTTGATTACGGCCGCCGTGCCGCGCACGCCGGAGGACTCGATGACGTCCGGGTAGAGGGTCCCCTGGGCCAGGTAGCGCGCGTCCGGGAAGCGGCGCGCCTCGTTCTCGAAGACGGCGACGAACTCGCGGCCGATGATCCGGCGCTTTTCCTCCGGATCGGCGACGCCGTCGAGAGCGGCCAGGAAGCGGGCTGCGGCGTCCACTCTGTCCAGCGGCACGCCGAGCTCGGCGAAGCTGGCGGCCACGGCGTCGGCCTCCCCCGCCCTGAGCAGGCCGGTGTCGACGAAGATCGGGATCACGCGGTCCCCGATCGCCTCGCGGAGCAGGACCGCCGTCACCGAGGAGTCGACGCCGCCGGAAACGCCGCAGATGACGCGGCCTTCGGGAATGGACTCCTCGAGCCGGGCCACGATCTCGCGCCGAATGCCGGCCGGATTCCAGTCCCGCCTCGCCCCCGTGAGGTGGAGGAAGTTCTCCAGGATCCGCATGCCGTGGGCGGTGTGCCGGACCTCCGGGTGGAACTGGAGCGCGTAGAAGGCGCGGCCGGCGTCCTCCATGGCCGCGACGGGCGTGTTCCCGGTGTGCGCCGTCACGGTGAACCCCGGTGGCAGGGCGACCACCGAGTCGCCGTGGCTCATCCACACCGGCTGCTCGGACGGCGTTCCCGCGAAGAGCCGCGACTGCCCCGTGTGGCGCAGGATGGCGAGGCCGTACTCGCGGCGGTCGGAGCCCTCGACCGCGCCCCCGAGCATCTGGGCCATGGCGTGCATGCCGTAACAGATGCCGAGCACCGGCACGCCGGCATCGAAGACCGCCGGGTCGGGGCGCAGCGCCCCCTCCTCGAAGATGCTGGCCGGGCCCCCGGAGAGGACGATGCCCACGGGCCGGTACGAGCGGATGACCTCGGCGCTGCAGTCGCCGCGCTCGATGATCGTCTTGACGCCGAGCTCCCGCAGCCGCCTGGCGATGAGCTGCGTGTACTGCGATCCGAAATCCAGGATAAGGACGATCTCCGCCTGCATGGGACCTCCCGTGCGCCCGCCGGACGAGCGCATCATACCGGACCGCCGCGACCGCGTCGCGGCCGGCTCAGCCGGCCACCAGCAGTCCCCAGAGCAGGTAGGCCGGCAGCGAGGCGAGCGTCGCCGCCATGACGCAGGCGCCGGCCAGATCGAGGTCCCCGCCCATCTCCTGGGCGACGGCCGTGGACGCGACGGCCGTCGGGGCGGCGAGCAGCAGCACCCCGACCAGCCGCGGCAGGCCGCCGACGCCGAGAGCATTCATCAGGAGCAGCCCGGCGAGGGGCGTCACGCCGACCTTGAGAGCGGTGGTCGCCAGGGCCGCGCCGGTGTTGGCGCGCAGGGCCCCGAGCTCCATCTGGGCGCCGACGGCGATCAGCGCTCCCGGCATGGCGAGGTTGCCGAGGAGCCTGAGGAAGGCGTCCAGCCACGGCCACGGCTGAAAGCCGGCGGCGGCCCAGGCGATCCCGCCGAGGACCCCGAAGACCACCGGGTTGAGCAGGACGGCGGCCACGGCGCGGCGGGCGTCGCGGCTGCCGGCCTCGGCCAGGGCCGCCACGGCGAGGAGGTTCTGCACCGGAATCAGCACCGCGACCGTGACCGCGGCGACGGTGAGGGCGGGCGCGCCGCCGACGGCGAAGATGACCGGAAATCCCATGTAGACGAGGTTGCCGCGCACCGCCGCCTGCACGATGACGCCGCGCCGCTCCGGGCGCTGGCGTCCGGCCAGGGCGACGGCCAGGGCCGCGATCCCGGAGATCAGGGTCGCCGCGACGCAGGCCGCGGCCATGCGCGGCGAGAACGCGCTTCCCAGGTGGGCCCTGCCGAGCAGGCGGAGGAGCAGCGCGGGGATGGCGAACCAGAAGATCACCCGGTTGAGGTCACGCACGAAGCCGGTGTCGGCCCACCCCAGCCGCCGCAGGGCGATTCCCAGGCCGATCAGGAGGAAGACGGGGATGACGCCGTCGAGGACTGCCATGGCGGCGGAACTTTACCACCGGCCTAGCCGGGCGTGCGGGGTAGGATCAGTCCCAGATGCCCAGCATGGCCTTGACGTCGTCGCTGGCGTCCACGCGCGGGTCCCAGGGCGGGGACCAGACCAGCTCGACCTCGGCGTGCTTCACACCCTGGAGCCGGGAGAGGGCGAAGCGCGCCGCCTCGACGATCTCGGGACCGAGGGGGCACATGGGCGAGGTCAGCGTGAGCTGCACCGTGACCCTCCCCTCGTCGGGGTCCACCTCGATGCCGCGGACGAGGCCGAGGTCGACGATGGAGATGTTGATCTCCGGGTCCTTCACCGGGCGCAGGCTCTCCTTGACGCGGTCGATGGTCAGGCTCATGATCCCGCCTTTTCCAGGGGCTCGTGAACGGCGTCCTGGTCGACCGCCGCCCCGAGCAGGGTCACCCACGGCAGGAGGGCGCACTTGACCCGGACCGGGAACTTGCGGACGCCGGTCAGGGCCTCCAGGTCGCCGAGGTCGATATCCGTCAGCTCCTCCTCGCCGTGCATCATGCGCTTGAAGAGCTCGGCGATCCGCCGCGCCTCGTCCAGGGTCCTCCCCTTCACCATCTCGGCCAGGATCGAGCCCGAGGCCGTGGACACGGCGCAGCCCCTGCCGATGACGGCGACGTCCACGATCCGGTCGCCGTCGAGCTGGAGCTGGAGGGTCACCTCGTCGCCGCACGACGGGTTGACACCGGACGTCTCGACGTCCACGCGCTCGATCTTGTGCCGGCCCCGCGGGTGCCGGTGATGATCGAGGATGACCTCGCGGTAGAGCTGATCGAGAGGGTTGGCGCTCATGAGCCGAAGTACCTCCGCGCGAACTGGATGGCCTCGTACAGCGCGTCCACGTCGCTGGTGGTCGAGTATATCCCGAACGACGCACGGGTGGTGGCCACCACGCCGAGCCTGCGGTGCAGGGGCTGCGCGCAGTGGTGACCGGCACGGACGGCGACGCCGGCCTGGTCGAGCAGGGTCGCCATGTCGTGGGGATGGACCTCGGGATCGTGGAAGCTGACCAGGCCGCCCCGGCGCTCCGCATCCCGGGGGCCGAAGATCACCAGCCCCGGCAGCGAGGAGAGCCTGTCGATGGCGTACGCCGTGACCTGCCTCTCGTGCTCGCGCACGTTGGCGAGGCCGAGCTCCTCGAAGAACCTGATCGCCGCCGGGAAGGCCGCCGCCGCGGCGACGTTCGGCGTCCCCGCCTCGAAGCGGAGCGGGGGTTCGGCCCAGGTGGCGTGGTCGAGGAAGACCTCGTTGATCATCTCTCCCCCACCCTCCATCGGTTCCATGGTCTCGAGGATCTCGGGCCTGGCGGCGAGAAAGCCGAGACCCATGGGGCCGTAACACTTGTGCGCGGAGAACGCGAGCAGGTCGACGCCCAGCTCGGCCATGCTCACCGGCATATGGCCCACCGACTGGGCCGCGTCGACGGCCACGATCGCGCCGACCTCGTGGGCCGCGTCGGCCACGGCCCGCACCGGGTTGATGGTGCCGAGGACGTTGGAGACGTGAACCAGGGAGACGATCCGGGTGCGGCGGTTGAGCAGCCCCGGCAGGGCGCCGAGGTCCAGCTCTCCACCGTCGGTGATGGGAATGTGGCGCAGGACGACGCCGGTGCGGCGGGCGAGCATGATCCACGGCACCAGGTTGGCGTGGTGCTCCATCTCGGTGAGCAGGATCTCGTCACCCGCCTCGAGCGTGTGCTCGAGGCCGCGCGCGACGAGGTTCAGGGCCGCGGTCGCGTTCCGGGTGATGACCACCGACGACGGCGAGGGAGCGTCGATCAGCTCGGCCACCCGGCTCCGGCAGGCCTCGTAGGCGGCCGTCGCCTCCTCGGCCATGGTGTGGATCCCGCGGTGGACGTTGGCGTTCTGCCGCCGGTAGTACTCCTGCTCGGCGTGGATCACCACGTCCGGCTTCTGCGCCGTGGCGGCGGTGTCCAGGTAGACGAGGCGGTGGGCGTTGACGGTGCGGTCCAGGGCCGGGAAACGCCCGGCCAGCTCGGGCCAGGTGTCCGGGAGGCCGGGCGGGGTCACGGCACCCCCGGCGGGCCGCTCCTTCGGCCGGGTCATCGGTCACCCCCGAGGAAGCGGCCGATCCGCTCCTCCACCAGGCGCTCCACCTGGTCCCGCAGGCCGTCCGGCATCCTGGCCAGGGTCCCCTCCACGAAGCCGCGGACGATGAGCCGCTCGGCCTCGAGGGGCGGGATCCCCCGGCTCTCCAGGTAGAAGACCTGCTCGGGGTCGAGCGGGGCGACGGTGGCGCCGTGGCTGCACTGGACGTCGTCGGTCATGATCTCCAGCTCCGGGATGGTCTCGGCGCGGGAGCCCTCCGAGAGGAGGAGGTTCCGGTTCTCCTGGAAGGCCTCGCTCCCCGGAGCCCCGGCCGCGATCCGGATCAGGCCCGTGTACGCCGACCTGGCCCCGCCGGCCAGGGCGACCTTGAAGTCGATGTTCGAGGTGGTGCGCGGGGCCCGGTGATCGTGCACCGTGTGATGGTCCATGTGTTGCCTGTCCTCGCCGAGCACGAAGCCGACGATCTCGCTGTGGGCCCCCGGCGCCGCGAGCTCGGCGCCGAGGTCCATCTTCACCAGCGAGCCGCCGAAGGACGCGAGCACGGTCCTCAGCGAGGCGCCGCCCTCCACCCGGCCGCGGGTGGTGAGATGCGCCGATGTCCCCGGGTCGAAGCGCTGCAGGACGACGTGGCGCAGGTGGGCCCCGGGGCCGAGCAGGAGCTCCGTCACCGAGGTCAGCCGGGCCGCCTCGCCGCCGCCGCGATGGTCCTCGACGACGGTGGCCTCGGAGCCCTCGCCCGCGACGACGAGGATCCGCGGCGCCGACAGGCCGCGGCCGGCGGCGTCGATCACGTGCACGGATCCCGGAACCAGCCCGCCCGCGGGGATGCGGATCAGCACCCCGGCCCCCCAGGTCGCGAAGTTGAGATCCTCGAGGAGGCCGAAGCCGGGTCCCACCAGCGATCCCAACCGCTCGGAGGCCTCCCCGGCGGTGGCCAGGGGGGCGATCTCCAGGCCGGCCGCCCGGGCCTCGGGAGCGACCTCGGCGCGCACCGATCCGTCCGCGCCGAGAACCACCCGCGCGCCGCCGCCGGGCACCGGGTCGCGCACCGGAATCGCCGGCCCGGCCGCCGGCTGCACGCCGTCCACCGGCAGCAGGCGCATGGGATTGGTGTACCGCCACAGGTGCAGCGCCCGGTCCGGGGGCGGCGTGGTGCGGAACCTCCGGAAGGCCTCGAGCCGCTTCTCGCGCAGGGCGGCCGGCTCTCCCAGCCGCCGGGAGAGCGCCAGCACCCGGCCCTCGTCGACGGCCGCCGCGTGTTCCTGCTCGTTCATGATCGCCTCAGCCAACGGACCCCTCCATTTCCAGCTCGATCAACCGGTTGAGCTCCACGGCGTACTCCATGGGCAGCTCGCGGACGAACGGCTCGATGAAGCCGTTGACGATCATCAGCCGCGCCTGGTCCTCGTCGATGCCGCGGCTCTGGAGGTAGAAGATCTGCTCGTCGGCGAGCTTGGAGACCCGCGCCTCGTGCTCGACGCTGACGTCGTCCTCCGCGATCTCCATCGTCGGGTAGGTGTCCGAGCGCGCCTTCTCGCCGATGAGGAGGGCGTCGCACTCCACGTGGGTGCGGCAGCCGGTGGCGCCGCGGGTCATCTTGACCAGCCCGCGGTAGGAGGCCCGGCCCTCGTCCTTCGAGATCGACTTGGAGGTGATGCGCGAGGTCGTCCTCGGCGCCAGGTGGATCATCTTCGCGCCCGCATCCTGGTGCTGGCCGGTGCCCGCGAACGCGATGGAGAGCACCTCGCCGTGCGCACCCTCGCCGGCGAGAACCACGCACGGGTACTTCATGGTCACTTTGGAGCCCAGGTTCCCGTCCACCCACTCGACGACCGCGTTCTCGTACGCCTTGGCGCGCTGGGTCACCAGGTTGTAGACGTTGGTGGACCAGTTCTGGATGGTCGTGTAGCGGATGTGGGCGCCCTTCATGGCGATCAGCTCGATGACCCCCGAGTGCAGGGAGTCCGAGCTGTAGACGGGAGCCGTGCAGCCCTCGATGTAGTGCACGAAGGCTCCCTCGTCGGCGATGATCAGCGTCCTTTCGAACTGGCCCATGTTTTTCGAGTTGATGCGGAAGTAGGCCTGCAGGGGCACGTCGACCCGGGTGTTCGGCGGCACGTAGACGAACGAGCCTCCCGACCACACGGCCGCGTTGAGGGCGGAGAACTTGTTGTCCGCCGCGGGAATGACGGTCCCGAAGTACTTCTGCACGATCTCCGGATGCTCCCTCAGACCGCTGTCCATGTCGGTGAAGATGACGCCCTTCTTCTCGAGCTCCTCCTGGATGGAGTGATAGACGACCTCGGACTCGTACTGCGCCGAGACTCCGGCCAGGAACTTCCGCTCCGCCTCCGGGATGCCCAGGCGGTCGAAGGTCTTCTTGATCTGCTCCGGGACGTCGTCCCAGCTCCCCGCGACCTCGCCCGTCGGCCTCATGTAGTAGTGGAAATCGTCGAAATCCATGTCGGCCAGCATCACGGGGTCGATCCAGGTCGGCATCGGCTTGGCGAGAAAGATGTCCAGGGCCTTGTGGCGCAACCGGCTCATCCACTCCGGCTCCTCCTTGTACCGCGAGATCATCTCGACGACCTCGTGGCTCAGGCCCTTGGGCGCCTTGAGCAGGTACTCCTCGGGATCGTGGAAACCGTACTTCTCGAGGTAGTCCTGGTTCAGACCGGCGATCGTTTCCTTGTTGGTGCTCATCCTGTACCTCCGGCGGCGCTCTCCGCCGCGGGCTGTTCGAGCCAGTCGTAACCGCGGCTCTCGAGCTCGTTCGCCAGCTCGGGGCCGCCGGAACGGACGATCCGCCCGTCCATGAAGACGTGCACCGCGTCCGGGCGCACGTAGTTGAGGATCCGCTGGTAGTGGGTCACCAGGAGCACGCCGACGTCGTCCCCCGTCGCCCGGTTGATGCCCTCGGAGACGATCCGCAGGGCGTCGATGTCGAGGCCCGAATCGGTCTCGTCGAGAAGGGCGAAGGTGGGACGCAGCACCATCATCTGGAGGATCTCGAGGCGCTTCTTCTCGCCGCCCGAGAAGCCGTCGTTGAGGTACCGCGCCATGAAGGAGCTCGGGATGTCGAGGGCGGCGAACGCCTCGCCGAGGATCTTGCGGAACTCGCGCACCGGCACCTCCTCGCCGCGCCGCGCCGAGAGGGCCGTGCGCAGGAAGCTGGCGACGCTGACGCCGGGCACCGCCACCGGGTACTGGAAGCTCAGGAACATCCCGCGCCGCGCCCGCTCGTCCGGGCTCAGGTCGTGGACCGGCTCACCGTTGAGAAAGATCTTCCCCTCGACGCGGTAGCCTGGATGACCCATCAGCGCGGCCGCGAGCGTCGACTTGCCCGACCCGTTGGGCCCCATCAGGGCGTGCTTTTCTCCCGCCCCGACCTCGAGGCTGACGCCCTTCACGATCTCCTTGTCCTCCACGAACACGTGGACGTCCTGGCACGAAAAAACCGGTGTTGCGCTCATCAGCCGTTGACTCCTTGCACTTTCGTATTCCGGGCGGAGGCCCGGGATTCTGTACCGTTCGGCCCGTCGATCCCGCCCCCGGGCCAGAGGGCCACCACGTGCCGCTTGACCGACTCCTCCTTGCCCAGCAGATCGCTGAGGCTGGTGCCGGCGAGCACGCGCATGATCATGGTCTCGAGGTGATGCCACACCGAGCGCAGTCCGCACTCGTCGATCCGGGGGCAGGTGCGCTCCGAGGGAACCGGCAGCGGGCGGCAGAACCTGCCCACGAAGAGCGGGTTGCCGAGCACATCGAGCACCCGTCCGACCGAGAGCTGGTCCGGAGGGGCCGCCAGGCGGTAGCCGCCCTTCCTGCCGCGCTCCGACACGACCACCCCGCCGTCCTTGAGCTGGAGCAGCACCTTGGCCACCGTCGGCTCGGGCAGGTTCTCCAGCCTGGCGAGCTCGGCCACCGTCAGCTGCCGGTTCAACGCGGCCATGCGCATGACCAGCCTGATCCCGTGCTCCTCCGTTTTCGTGATCTGCATGGTTCCCATCCTTGGGGCCGGCTGCTCGGCCCGCCCCGTCCTCACCCGGGGAAACAAGAAATCCGGATAAAGATTTCCGGTTTCACGCCCCATCCCCACCACCGAGCCACAACATAACCCCTTCCGCCGTGCTTTGCAACACCCCATCCCCTGCCGGTCGCCGGGACGGCCGAAAACCGCTCTCCAGTTGACGGACTTCCGCCGCCCCGCTAGGATGCGCCTTGTGAAAATGGCCACATGGGGGTTCGTTCATGGCCAGTCAATTCTTGCCGGTTCTGATGGTCCTGGTGCTCGCCGTGCTGACCGCCGCGGGCATGCTGGCGCTGCCCGCGTTGATGGCCCAGCGGTCCCTCTCGAAGTCGCCGATGAAGCGTGATACGTACGAGTGCGGCGTGCCTCTGCTCGACCGGGCGGAGAAGCGGGTCTCGGTCAAGTTCTATTTGGTCGCCCTCGTGTTCGTCGCCCTCGACGTCGAGGTGGCCTTTCTCTACCCCTGGGCCGTGACCTACCGGAGTTTCCTCGCCGGCCGGTCGATGACGGTCTTCTGGGACATGCTGGCGTTCACGGTTCTGCTCGCCGTCGGCTACGTGTACCTGTGGAGAAAGGACGTCTTCGACTGGTCACGGCGCAAGCCGGCCGCCGGGTCCTCGACCGGCCGGAGTGAATCATGACCCGGGCCGCGACCCGCCCGCTCGAGATCGCCCCACCCAGCGAGCTCGAAAGCGTCAGCTTCGACGCCGCCATGGAGGGCCGGATCGAGGAGATCCTGGCCCGGTATCCGACCAAGCAGGCGGCCCTGCTGCCCGTGCTCTGGGCGTGCCAGGAGCGCTGGGGATGGCTGTCCGCCGGGGTCATGCGCGCGGTCGCCGAGCGGCTCGAGCTCGCCCCGGCCTTCGTGGAAGGCGTGGTGACCTTCTACACCATGTACCGGACCGCACCTCCGGGGAAGTACCTGCTCCAGGTCTGCACCACCCTCTCCTGCCAGCTATGCGGCGCCTCCGGCATCGTGGAGCACCTGAAGCAGAAGCTCGGCATCGATTTCGGCGAGACCACGCCGGACGGCCGCTTCACCCTGCTCGACGTGCAGTGTCTGGGCGCGTGTGGCGAAGGCCCGGTCGTCCAGATCAACAACGACTACTACACCGGCCTGACCGTCGAGAGGCTCGACGAGATCCTGGCCGCGCTGCCGGAGTGATCACGGGGGGCCAATGGAACCCATCCTGCTGAGAGCCGAGCACGAGAAGGAGTCACGGGCGATCGCCACCTATCTCCGGATGGGCGGCTACGGGGCCCTCAAGAAGGCACTCGCCATGACCCCCGAATCCATCCGCGAGGAGGTCAAGAACTCCGGGCTCCGCGGGCGCGGCGGCGCCGGCTTCCCGGCCGGCGTGAAGTGGGGTTTCGTTTCCCAGGACAGCCCGAAACCCAAGTACCTCGTCTGCAACGCCGACGAGTCCGAGCCCGGAACGTTCAAGGACCGCAAGCTCATCCACACCGACCCCCACATGGTGATCGAGGGCATCATCATCGCCTCCTACGCCATCGACGCCCACACCGCCTACATCTACATCCGGGGCGAGTTCTACGAGGAGGCGGAGATCCTGGAGAGGGCGATCGCCGAGGCCTACGCCAAGGGCTACCTCGGCAAGAACATCCTCAAGAGCGGGTACGACCTCGACCTCTTCGTTCACCGCGGGGCCGGGGCCTACATCTGCGGCGAGGAGACCGCGCTGCTCGAGTCCATCGAGGGCAAGCGCGGTCAGCCGCGCCTGAAACCGCCCTTCCCGGCCGTGGTCGGCCTCTTCGGCTGCCCCACCGTGATCAACAACGTGGAGACGCTGGCCTGCGTGCCCCACATCGTCGAGCGCGGCGCCGAGTGGTTCTCCTCCATCGGGCGGCCCCGCAACACCGGCCCCAAGCTCTTCTGCGTCTCCGGGCACGTGAACCGGCCCGGCGTCTACGAGCTGCCCCTGGGGGTCACCTACCGGGAGATCATCGAGAAGCACTGCGGCGGGATCCGGGGCGGCAGGAAGCTCAAGGCGTTCATCCCCGGCGGCTCCTCGGCGCCGATTCTGCCCGCCTCGGCCATCGACATCAAGGCCGATTTCGACTCCGTGGCCGAGGCCGGCTCCATGTTCGGATCGGGGGCGATCATCGTCATGGACGAGACGGTGGACATGGTGTGGGCGCTCGAGAACCTCATGACCTTCTACGCCCACGAGTCCTGCGGCCAGTGCACGCCCTGCCGCGAGGGGTCCGACTGGGCCAAGGACATCGTGAAGAGGATCCGGCGCGGCTACGGCCAGCCGAAAGATCTCGAGGCCCTGGAGCGAATCTCGCGGTTCGCCAGCCAGGGGATGACCATCTGTCCTTTGGGCGACGCCTTCTGCGGTCCGATCGCCAGCTTTCTCAAGCACTTCCGGGATGAGTTCGAGGCGGCCATCGCGGCAGCGAAGCCCCTCCAGCCCAAGAAGCTCCCGATTCTTCCCGTTCGTTCCGGCCGCGGGACGTTCGGGCTCTAGGAGTCGCCATGGTTTCGGTCACCATCGACGGTCGAGAGGTTCAGCTCCCCGACGGGATCAATCTGGTGGAGGCGGCGAAGAAGGCCGGCATCGAGATCCCGACCTACTGCTATCACCCCGGCCTGCGCGTGGTCGGCCAGTGCCGCATCTGCTTCGTGGAGGTGGAGGGCATGCCCCGCCTGGTGACGGCCTGCTCGACGCCGGTCAAGGACGGGATGAAGATCTTCACCGCCAGTGACCGGGTCAAGGAGGCGCGGGCCGCGGTGATGGAGTTCCTGCTCGAGAACCATCCCCTCGATTGCCCGGTCTGCGACCAGGCCGGCGAGTGCTACCTCCAGGACTACTCCTTCGAGCACGGGCTCGACACCACGCACATGGTCGACGAGCGCCGGACCTACCCCGGCCTCGAGCGGCGGATGATCGGGCCCCACGTCGTCCAGAACCAGAACCGCTGCATTCACTGCACCCGCTGCATCCGCTTCACCCAGGAGATCTCGGAAACCCACGACCTGACCATGAAGTCCCGGGGCAACCACCAGTACATCGACACCTTCGACGGCGAGCCCTACGACAACCCCTGGTCGGCGTGCGCCGCCGACGTCTGCCCGGTGGGCGCCCTGACCGTGAAGGAGTTCCGCTTCCGGGCCCGGGTCTGGCACCTGGAGGAGACCCCCTCCATCTGCCCGGGATGCAGCATCGGCTGCAACATCGACGTCGGCCATCACCGGCGGGTCGTGCACCGTTTCACGCCCCGCGAGAACCCCGAGGTCAACGGCTGGTGGATGTGCGATTACGGCCGCTTCCTGGCCGACGGGCTGAACGAGCGCGACATCGACCGCGTGCTCGTGGACGCCGGCGGCGGGGGGCTCGAGGCCGCCTCCTGGAGCGACGGGCTGGCGCGCATCCGGGCGATCCTCGATGGTGGCGAGCCCGTCCGGGTCGTCGCCTCTGCCAACCTGTCCAACGAGGCCCTCTACCTGGTCAGGAAGATCCTCGTCGATCAGTTGAAGCTCGAGGTCCTGGTCCCCGTGGACGCGGGAGATCCGAGGGCCATCAAGAACGCGCGGCGGGAGTGGATCAGGAGTGAGAACGCCCACCCCAACGCCACCGGCGCCGGGCTCCTCGGGCTGACCACGGGCGATGCCACCGAGCTCGAGAACTTCCTGGTGACCTCTCACGGCCCGGTGGTCGTCCTCGACGCCGCCGCACATCCCTGGCTGGCGGCCCAGGAGGCCGCCCAGGCCATCCGGGGCCAGACGATCGTCGCTTGTGGAACCCGGCACACCCCGCTGACCCGCGCCGCGAAGGTGGTGCTGCCGGCCGCATCCTGGATCGAGACCGAGGGGACCTACACCTCCTCCACCGGCCGCGTCCAGCTGGCGGCCCGTGGTATGTTTCCGGCCGGCGAGGCCAAGCCCGTGTGGGAGATCCTGGCGCTCCTCGCCCGCTCTCTCGACCCGGACTCCGCCGGCCCGGTCCGCGCACGACAGCTATTCGAGGAGCTCGCCCGCGAGGTTCCCGCCTTCCGGGGCATGACCTACGGCCGGCTCGCGACCGAGCCCGGCATTCCGGTTCTCGAGGAGGTCGCTCATGTGGGCTGAGGCCGCCGTCACGTTCGTCAAGCTGGCCGTGGTGCTCGGCGTCCTCCTCGGGACGGTGCCGATCATGGTCTGGGTCGAGCGCCGCGGCTCCGCCCTCATCCAGGACCGCCTGGGGCCCAACCGGGTCGGGCCGTGGGGCCTGCTGCAGCCGGTGGTGGACGCGGTCAAGCTCATGACCAAGGAGAACCTGATTCCGCGGGACGTGCACCGGCTGATCTACTTCATCGCGCCCGGCCTCGCCCTGGTGGTGGCCCTGTCGACCTTCGTCGTGATCCCCTTCGGCTTCGACCCCGGGCTGAGGCTCTTCGGCCACCCGATCCGCGGTTTCATCGCCGCCCCGGACCTCAACATCGGAATCCTGTACGTCTTCGCCATCGCCTCGATCGGCGTCTACTCCATCGTGCTCGCCGGCTGGTCGTCGAACAACAAGTACTCCCTGCTCGGCGGGATCCGTTCCTCCGCACAGTTGATCTC
This sequence comes from uncultured Thermoanaerobaculia bacterium, assembly GCA_964644635.1. Lineage (GTDB taxonomy): Bacteria > Acidobacteriota > Thermoanaerobaculia > Thermoanaerobaculales > Sulfomarinibacteraceae > CAZXXL01. The sequence continues at coordinate 17,940 of CAZXXL010000032.1, forward strand.
CTACGAGCTGGCGATGACCATCTCGGTGGTCGGGGTGCTGATGGCCAGCTCCTCGCTCCGTCTCGACGCCGTCGTCATGCACCAGGCCGGCACCTGGCTCGGCTTCATCCCGCGCTGGAACGTCCTCGTCCAGCCGATCGGCGCCATCACCTTCCTCGTCGCCGCCTTCGCCGAGACCAACCGCCTGCCGTTCGACCTCCCGGAGGCGGAGGCGGAGCTCGTGGCCGGGTACCACACCGAGTACTCGGCCATGAAGTTCGCCGCCTTCTTCATGGCCGAGTACGTGAACATGGTGATCTCGTCGGCCCTCATCGTCCTCCTGTTCTTCGGCGGCTGGACGCTGCCGGGCTTCGCCGCGCCCCACGGCTGGCTGGGGGCCCTGGCCTCGGTCGCCATCTTCGCGGTCAAGGTGGCCTTCTTCCTGTGGTTCTTCGTCTGGGTTCGCTGGACCCTCCCCCGCTTCAGGTTCGATCAGCTGATGGGCCTGGGGTGGAAGGTCATGATTCCACTCGCCGTCCTCAACTTCCTGTGGGTCGGGGTCGCGATGGCGCTGGGCATCGTCTAGGGGGCTTGCGCATGGTGACCTACATCTTTCTCGCCGCGGCCGTGGTTGCGATCGCCTTCGCGATCGTCACCGTCGTTCACCGCAACCCGGTCGTCAACGTCCTGTCGCTGGTGGTCGTGTTCTTCGCCCTCGCCGCCGTGTACGCGATCCTCGGCATGGACTTCCTCGCCGCCGTCCAGATCATCGTCTACTCGGGGGCCGTGCTGGTGCTGTTCCTGTTCGTGATCATGTTGCTCAACCTGCGGGCCACGGAGAGGATCGGCAGCGGCCGCCGGATGCAGGCCGTCCTGGGCCTGCTGGTCGCCCTGGCCGTGCCGGGCGCCCTGGTGGCCGCGATCATCCGCCTGCGGCCCGCGGCGGGCGCCACGCTGCCCGGAAGCGCCCGCGGCACGGCGTTCCCCATCGGCCACGCCCTGCTGACGACCCATCTCTTCGCCTTCGAGTTCATCTCCCTGCTCCTGTTGGCGGCCATCGTGGGCGCATTCATCCTGGCCAGGAGGGAGAGCCGATGAACCCAGCCATTCCCGTTCCCTACACCTGGATCCTGCTCCTCTCGGCCGTTCTCTTCGCGGTGGGCATGATCGGCGTCCTCCTCCGGCGTAACGGGATCGCCATCTTCCTCGCCCTGGAGATCATGCTGAACTCGGCCAACCTGGCGTTCGCCGCCTTCGCATTCAGGTTCGCCGGCCGGGCCGGCGGCGCGGCCGCGGCCATCAACGGCCAGGTCTTCATCTTCTTCATCATCGCGGTCGCCGCGGCCGAGGCCACCGTGGGTCTCGCGTTGTTCATCGCCATGTTCCGCCGCAAGGAGACCATCGACGTGGATCGTTTCAACATCCTGCGCTGGTAGGAGGTCCCATGCTCGGCTCCCTCTGGATCATTCCTCTCCTCCCGCTCGCGGGGTTCGCGCTCAACCTGCTGCTCGGCGGCGTCCGCGCCCGGCGCTGGCTGGTCAACGCCGTCGGGGTCGGCTCGGTGGGCGCGGCCACGGTCGCCGCCTACTGGGCGCTCGTCCAGTACCTCGGGCAGCCCTCCACGGTGCTCGTCGAGCGGTACTTCACCTGGATCTCGGCCGGCAAGCTCAGCATCGACGCCTCCTTCCAGCTCGATCCGCTGACCGCGGTCATGGTCGCCTTC
>CAZXXL010000033.1:0-19260 GCA_964644635.1 uncultured Thermoanaerobaculia bacterium
CGCAGGCGAAGCGAAGCTTCGCGCGCTTACGCCACCTCGCGATGACAGAAAGGGGAAATGCAACGCCACGGGCTCCCCACGGCGACGGCGAAGGGGTTCCCAAGGACGGTCTTGCGGCGGGCGGGGGCGCCGCGGCGAAAGGGGGGCGGAGCGCCCGCAGGCGTTGTTCGGCTCAGTCCTGATGCCGCTCGATCTCCCCGGTCATGGGGACGAAGCGCACCGGCACCACGGATTTCTCCGTGTACCCCTCGGGGGTGCGGGTGATCACCTTGAGCTCCTGGTAGAAGGCGCCCACCGGGATCACCATGTGGCCCCCCACCTTGAGCTGCCGCAGCAGCGGGTCCGGGACACGCTCCGGCGCCGCCGTCACGATGATGCCGTCGAAGGGCGCCTCCTCCGGCCAGCCGCCGTACCCATCGCCGCAGCGCACGTGCACAGACGTGTAGCCGAGCCGGGCCAGGCGCGCGGCAGCCTCCCGGCAGAGGGTGGGCCGGATCTCGATGGTGAACACGTTCACCCCCATGGCGCCCAGGACGGCGCCCTGGTACCCGGATCCGGTTCCGATCTCGAGGACCTTGTCGCCGGGACCGACCTCCAGAAGCTCGGTCATCAGCGCCACGATGTAGGGCTGGGAGATGGTCTGGCCGTCGCCGATGGGCAGGGGTCCGTCGGCGTAGGCCTGGCTGCGGACGGATTCCGGGACGAACTGCTCCCGGGGAACGCTCCGCATGGCCGCAAGAACCCGCGGGTCGTGAACCCCCCGCGCCTCGATCTGCTGCTTGACCATCCGCTCCCGGAGGGCCTTCCAATCGGGGCCCTCGTGGTCGCCGCGTCCATGTCCAAAGACTCCGCACGCCATCATGCCGACCCCCAGAATGTAGGCCAGCCCGGTCGGCCCCCACCGGAAACGGGTCTGCCTGTCCGCTCTCATCGATCCTCCCGGGCGATCTTCCCGGCCGGGCCGCGCCGGACGCTGCCGCCGACGACGGTCTCGAGAACGTTCACCCGAAGGAGGGTGGTGGTGGGATCACCGCCGAACGGGTCGCGATCCACGATGGTGAAGGCCGCGACCTTGCCGGTCTCGATGGTGCCGGACCAGCCCTCCGCCCCCAGGGCGTAGGCGGCCCAGCTCGTGTACAGCTCGAAGGCCTCGGCGCGCGTCAGGCGCTCGGCCGGATTCCAGCCGCCGGGCGGGGTCCCGTCGGGCCGTCGGCGGGTCACGGCCGCGAACATCCCCCGGAACGGATCGGGCACCTCGACCGGCGCGTCCGATCCGCCGGCGAGGCGCACGCCCGCCGCCAGCAGGGACCGCCACCGGTAGGCCCAGGAAATCCGCTTCGGGCCGAGACGGCGGGGGGCCCAGGCCATGTCGGAGGTGCACTGGGTGGGTTGCACGGACGCGATGGCGCCCACGCGGGCGAAGAGCGCAACGTCTTCCGGCCGGACGGTCTGGGCATGCTCCACCCGGAAACGGAGCCTCCGGCAGCGCACCGGCCCGACCTCGGCGTAGAGCTCGAGCACGCGGTGCACCGCCTCGTCACCGATGGCGTGAACCGCCACCTGGACCCCGGCCCGCGACGCGAGGCGAATCACGCGCCGCAGGCGGTCGACGGGCGTCACGGCGAGACCGCGATTGCCGGGATCGTCGGCGTAATCGGCCCCGAGCAGCGCGCCCCGGGAGCCCAGCGCCCCGTCGGCGTAAAGCTTGACGCCGCAGATCCGCACCATGGCGCCGGGTCTCCGGTCCGGTCCCTTCGCCAACTCCCGCCCGAGCAGGGCGTCGTCGGAGCCGTCGAGCAGCACCGCGATCCGGATCGGGAGCCGGCCGGCGGCGGCCAGGCGCCGCATCGCGCGCAGCTCCCGGGCGGTGGTTCCCGCATCGCAGACCTGGGTCAGGCCGAAGGCGCGCAGCCTCCGTGCCGCGAGCAGGATCCGGCGCTCGATGTCCCGGTCGGTCGGCTCGGGGATCGCCCGGGCGACCAGGTCCACGGCCGCGTCCACCAGCACGCCCGAAGGGCTCCCGTCCGGCCGCCGCACGATCCTGCCGCCGGGGGGGTCGGGCGTCCTTCCATCGATACCGGCCCGCTCGAGGGCCGCCGCGTTGGCGATCGCCGCGTGGCCGTCGATCCTGCGCAGGAACACCGGCCGCGACGGAAACGCCCGGTCCAGGGCGGCCCGGTCCGGCAGCTTCCTTTCCGGCCACAGGTTCTGGTCCCATCCCCGGCCCTGGATCCAGTCGGCTCCCGGCCGGCCGCGCGCCGCCCTCCTGACGCGTTCGACGACCTCGGCGAACGACCGCGCCCCCCGCAGATCGACGGTCTCCAGCGCCGTGCCGTAGCCTGTGACGTGAAGGTGGGCGTCGATCAGACCCGGCAACACCCACGCCCCGTCGAGCGCGACCGTGCGGGAGCCCGCCTGTCGCCAGCGGCCAAGCTTGCCCGGCGGGACGAGGGCGGCGATCCGCCCGTCCTCGACGACGATGGCCGCGTGCTTCGGCCCCGACGGAGTGACGACCACACCTCCCTCGAAGATCGTGACACCGGCCACGGCCAGACTCCAGCTCGACACCAACGCCAGTATGCCGAAGACGAGAACGATCTTTCTCACGGCGCCAGTCTATCGTAACTGGACCTTCCCCAATACTTCTCAGACCGCGATTCCGTCCATGGCCGTGCGCCGTGAGACAGGGAAGCTCTGCTTCCCGCTGTCGAACGGCGTCCCGAGCGAAGGCCCGCCAGGGCCGCAGCAAAGGAACCTTCTCACGCCGGGAGCGCCGTGAGACAGGGAAGCTTCGCTTCCCGCTGTCGAACGGCGTCCCGAGCGCGGGCCCGCCAGGGCCCGACCGACGGGACCCCCTCACGCCGGGAGCGCCGTGAGACAGGGAAGCTTCGCTTCCCGCCGTCGAACGGCGTCCCGAGCGCGGGCCGCCAGGGCCGCAGCAAAGGAACCTTCTCACGCCGGGAGCGCTCCCGGAGCAGTGCGGAGCGCGCTCCAGAACTGCTAGGGATCGCCACGTCGCGTGCCTGCGGCACGCTCCTCGCGATGACAAGGGGAAGGGCTTCGTTGAATGCTTCGCACCCCTTCCTTGTCATTGCGAGGAGCGAAGCGACGAAGCAATCCCCTCACGATTGGACGCCCTCCCGGAGAAGGCCGTAGCGCGCTCCAGCGCTGCTCGGGATGGCCACCTCGGCCGGCTGTCCTCGTTCGAGGACATGCCCATCGCCCGCCGATGTCACACCGGTGCCGGGCGAAGCCTTCCGGGTTCCCCTGGCCCTGGCACGCAGGTTGCACAACCGCAGGGTGAGAGCCGGCCAGGCCGGCAGTCAGGGGGCGATCATGAAACGGTTCATCGGCATCACGGCAATCCTCATGGCGACGGCGATCTTCCTCGCCGTGCCGGGCCGGGCCCACGCCGGGGTCGGCATCGGCATCAGCATCTTCTCCGGGAATTTCGGCCTCTCCCTGGGTTACTCGGACTACCCCGTCTACGGCCCCGCCTGGAGCTCCCCGTCCTGGTCCCTGAGCTTCACGGCGGCCCTCGACGGGTACGGAGACTGGGTCGAGGTGGACGGCCTGGGCCGCGTCTGGCATCCCTGGGTCGCGGCCGATTGGCGCCCGTACACGTACGGCCGGTGGGTCTTCACCGACCTCGGCTGGACGTGGGTCGCCTACGAGCCGTGGGGCTACATCCCGCACCACTACGGCTCCTGGGCCATGACGACCTTCGGCTGGGCATGGGTGCCCGGCTACACCTACTACCCGGCTCACGTGACGTGGCTGTCGGCGGGAGCCTACGTGGGCTGGTACCCCGCCGCGCCGTGGGGCTGGAGCAACTACAGAAGGGGGTACCGGCACGGGTACCGCCACGGCTTCCGCCGCGGGTACAACGTCGGATACCGGGACGGCTGGGACGACGCGCGATACGCCAACTACGTCTCGTGGAACCGGGTCACGTCCGAGAACCTAGCCCGCTACGTGCGCCCCGGGACCTCGTTCTCGCGGCTCCCCGCCGGAGAGTTGAGACCGTTGCGGCGCGGTCCCGATCGCTTCCGCGTCGAGCGGGCGACGGGCCGGCCCCTGCGCGTCGTGCCGGTGGCCGAGCGTCAGGTCCGCATCGGGTCGCGGACGGTCCGGGCGGTCCGCCCGGAAGGTGTCGCGCCGAGCATCGCGCGCCATGCCCGGCAGGCGGTCAGCACCGGCCTGTCCCCGGCGGTCGCCAGGCGTCTCGAGGCTCGCCCGGTCTCGCGCACCGGCCGCCTCCAGGGCCGGTCGCAGGCCGTCGGGCGCACGTCCTCCTTCACCCGCAGCACGGCGGCGGCCCGCCGGACCTCGCGCTGGTACCGGGCGCCGCTGCCGGCGAGCCGGACCACGACGCGGAGCCTTTCGCGCGGCAGCGGATCCGCCTCCCGGTACGCCGCCTCGCGGACGACGCGGTCGCGAACCGGCGTGCTCGTCCGGCCGGCGAGATCCTCGCCCGCTTCGGGGTCCCGAGCGACGGGCGTCTCGCGCACCCGGACCGTGAGCAGGTTCTCCACCTCCCGGGGCCGGAGCGTCAGCAGGTTCTCCGCCTCGCGGACGCGAACCGTGACGCGCCCGTTCAGCCGGCGGAGCGTCACCGGGCGGCAGGTTGCCGGGCGTCGGACCACGACCAGGCGGTCCGACGTCTCCGCGGTATCGCGGTCCCACATCCGCGCCCGGCGGAGCGTCTCCCGGCCGACCTACCGGAGGAGCGGGCGGACGGTCACGAGGTCCCGCACGGTGCGCACCACACGATCCCGGACCTGGAGGGCTCCCGGCCGGAGGCGATAGCCCTCCCGAGTCGACCGAACCGCAGCGACCCGCCCTGCAACGCCGGGGCGGGTCGTGCTACCCTTTGCACCGAACGATCACAGGGTACCGGCCGACGGCTGCTCCCAGCGCCGGGGATGTCGTCTCACGGCCGCGCCCGGCGGACGAACGGCGGAGCACGGGCCCAGGCCCGGGAAGCGGCGGCCGCGGTGGAGGTGCACGGCGATGGCGAACTTCGACGAGAACCTGGACGCATACCGCGTCCTCGCGCAGATCCTCAAGGATCTCCGTTCCGGCCTGTTCGAGGAGCTCAGGAAGCGGCACGGCGAGGACTGGCACCGCAAGGGTCTGCCGCCGCAGGTTCTGGACCGCCTCGTGAAACGCAAGGAGCGTGAGCAGACCATCGACTGGTACGAGAGCGAGTACCAGCAGATCTTCGACTTCGCGTCCTTCGAGGACCTCCTGGAGGTTCTCGAAAGCGATCCCGAGCTCTTCCCCCTCCTCAGGACCCTGGCCCCGAGCCCTCCCCTCCTCCACGCCCGCCTCATGGAGATGGAGGTCATGCGCGAGAAGCTGGCGCTGGCGAGGAGCATCAGCGAGAACGAGCTCGTCTTCCTGAGCACGTTCCATCAGCGTTTCCAGAAGTTGATGGAGGCGCGCACCCGGGAAGGCGGTGCGGCCAGGCCGGCCCGGCCGGCTGAGGCCGGCGAGGCGGTCGCACCGGCAGCGGGAGCGACGGCCGGGCCTGCCGTCGCGGTCGCGGATGAGCCGGCTCCGCGCGGCCCGGCGCCTGCGAATGAAGAGACGCCGGCGCGACCGGGGAAGCCGCGGAAGAAGAAGGCGAAGGAGAGCGACGTCTCGGCCACGCCGGCGCCCGCCCCGGGCCGGCAGGCCATCGAGAAGGCGCTCGACGACGGTGACGATCGCCTCGTTCTCAGGGCCCTGTACCGCGAAGTGACCGCCATCGCCGAGGGTCTCTGGAAGAGCGATGTCCCGCCGACGCCGACCGTCTGGGAGAAGGTCCGCCAGCACGACTGGTACGAGCGGAGCTTCTCGTCCCTGGGGCTGAAGCCCCTGTCCGATTTCTACGACATCATCGACGAGGTCCTCGCCAAGATGCGTGCCGGGACACCCCAGGACGAGCTCCAGGGATTCCTCAAGGAACACAACTTCGCGAAAGTTCTGCTCGCTCTCCGCGACATGTTCCAGCGGAACCAGGTCTAGGTCCCCTTCCTTTACAGGCCGGAGGAACCCAGCGGAGAGAACTGCTCCCTGTAGGCCCGGTACCGCCTGAGAATGCGCCGGGTGTAGCCGACGGCCCGGCGGCACCGGCAGACACCGGCCGGGAACCGTCGCGCCACCTCCGGGTCGTCGAGAAGCACCATCGCGGTCTCGACGTTCCCCACCCAGCGGTCCGGATCGAGGTGCATCAGGGCCGCGAGCCGCCTGGCGTCCGCCACGTGCCGGGGCCCGACGTTGTAGGACGCGATGGCCATCGCCGCCCGATCCGCCATCGCCACGCCGGGGAACTGGTCCATCAACTGCCGCAGGTACCGCCCCGCCGCCGGTATCGCCTGCTCGGGATCCATCGGGTCGGTGACGCCGAGCTCCCGCCAGGTGGCCGGCATCAGCTGGAAGAGACCCGCCGATCCGCCCGGGCCGACGGCCCTGGGATCGAAGCGGGACTCCTCGTACATCAGCGATGCCAGCAAGCGCCAGTCGATTCCGTTCGCCCGCCCGGCCTCGATGAGGAGGTCGTCGAACGGGGTCAGGTGTCCCGGGGGCACCGCCGGGCGGCCGGGCGGAACGGACCGCTCCCAGTGCCTCAAGTCGGTCAGCCGCAGCTGCCGCACCAGCCCCGAGCGCCGGGCCTCGCGCAGGAACCGGTCGGCCTCCATCCGGAGCCCGGGCGCGGACGGCGTCACGACCCAACGCAGCCATGCGCCCGCAAGCACCGTCGGGCCGCGGCGGAGAGTCGGCCGGTCGGAAAGCTCGAGCTCCAGAGTGTCGCTGTCCACGATTCCCAGCCCGGCGGCGCCCTTCTCCACCGCGATCATCGTGCTCAGCGGATCTCCACCCGGGTCCGGCGACACCAGACCGACGGGAGGCTCGATGGGAAGAAGGGCGGCCAGCCGGGCCGTCAGCGGGTCCGCGATGACCCGTCTCCCACCCAGGTCGGCAACCGTCGCCGGCGGGTCCGCGGTCCTCCCGGCCACGGTCACAAGGTCCACCCGCTGATAGCCGAGGGTGAGCGGGAAACGTCGCTCGACGTTCGGAGGCAGGGGCTGGTGAAGGGCGGCGAGGTCGCCGTACCCCTCCTCCAGCCAGCGCAGGACGTCCGTGCCCGGCGGGGGGATGCTCAGGGCGAGGCGGACGCGCAGAAAGCGCGCGAAGCTCAACGCCAGGTCGTACTCGAAGCCGGCCAAACCACCGCGCACCACCCTGCACGTGGTCGGCGAGTTCCGGGTCACCAGCCGGAGCACGCCCACGCGGCGGATGTCGGCGAGGGTCCTGCAGGCGGGCGACGCGTTCTTGCTGGACAGCACCTTCTCGGCGAAGAGAAAGTCGTCGATCGCGTTTTTCAGCCTCACGCTCCGCCGGCGGACCGCCCAGACGAGGGCCCGCGTCTCGGCCAGCGGGCCCACGACCTTGACCTCGTATCGCCGGGCCGACGCGTCCAAAACCCCGGAATCGACGATGGAGAGCCGGTACCTGCCACCCGCCACCCGCCCGGCGATCGCTTCCAGGGGCACCTCCTCCGGCACCGGGATGATGTCGGGGGACATGCGGCCCTCCCCGATCTCGCCGGCGAGGCACCACCGCAGGGTCGAGCGCTGGACGTCCACGGGACGTGTCCCGAGGGCGTCCACCGAATCGATCCTCTCGCCGGGGTTGGCGATGAGAAGATCGTCCACCCAGTCCACGGCGGCCGTGGGAAGGAACCCGGCCGCCCGCAGGCCCACGGGGGAGAAGCGGTGGACGGCGAGATCACCGCGGTCCTCGGCCAGCCACGGCAGCACCTGATCGTTGCGGCGGGCCTGGATCCAGCGGAGGCGCACGCCGAGCCGGGCGGCGAGGTGGCGCAACATGGACGCCTGGTCGCCGCCCGCAGCGGCGCGGTCCTGGGATCCGAAGAATCCCGGGCGAACGATCACCCGCAGCTCTCCCGAGGCACGGATGCGCTCCAGGTCGCCCGGATGCCGTGCCACGCGCCCGCAGGCCGTGACGGCCAATGAGCCCGCCAGGGCAAGGAGCCACGCTGCCGCCGTGCCACCCCGCCCGTTCATCGCCCCGGCCCCCTCAGGCGAGCCACGCCCTCATGAAGGAAACGCTCGCCGGCGCGTTCGTGATCCACGGCCACCCGCCGCGACGATCATGCCGGCCCGGCACGGGCCCGACCCCCGCCTGCCGCCGGCGGTCCCGGCAGACCACCCGCCGCCATCGCTCGCCACCTTGTGAAAACCATGACAAGCCACGTGACGTAGCGTATCATGGCCCCGCGGTCGCCACCGCAATCTTCAGGAGGTGTGTCATGCCTGAGTTCAAAGAGGTGAAGATTCCAGAGGGAGATCTCATCACGCTGCGCGACGGGAAGCTGCAGGTGGGGGATCACCCGATCATCGGGGTGCTGCGGGGAGACGGCATCGGCCTGGACATCACGCCCGTGATGCAGCAAGTGGTCGAGGCCGCCGTCGAGAAGGCCTACGGCGGCCGGCGGGGGATCGTCTGGTGTCCGCTCTACGCGGGCCTCGAGGGCCTCCATCACTACGGCACCGAGTTCCCCGAGGAGACGGTCGAGGCCATCCGCTACCTCAGGGTCGCCATCAAGGGGCCGTTCACGACCCCCATCGGCGAGGAGACCCACGTCTGCCTGTACTGCGCCCACCAGCAGTACCACGGCGGCAAGTGTGACAAGTGCGGCCGCGAGGACGGCGTCACCGGGCGTTTCCGGTCCATCAACGTCCGGTTGCGCCAGCATCTCGACCTGTACGCGTGCGTCCGCCCGGTCCGCTACTTCGAGGGGGTCCCGGCGCCCAACAAGTTCGCGGACAAGGTCGACTTCATCCTCTTCCGTGAGAACACCGAGGACGTCTACGCCGGTTACGACTACGAGCGCGGTAGCGAGGTCGCCCTGGCGATCATCAAGCTGATCAAGGACATGACGGGAAGAGAGATCCGCCCGGACTCGGGCATCGGCATCAAACCCATCTCGGAATTCGGTTCCAAGCGCCTCGTGCGTTCCGCCATCAAGTGGGCGATCCGGCAGAACCTGCCGTCGGTCACCATCGTTCACAAGGGCAACATCATGAAGTTCACCGAGGGCTCCTTCGCCAAGTGGGGATACGAGGTGGCGGCCCAGGAGTTCGGGGACAGGACCATCACCGAGAAGGAGGTCTGGGACAAGTTCGACGGCAAGGTTCCGGAAGGGAAAATCCTGATCAAGGACCGGATCGCCGACTCGATCTTCCAGCAGATCCAGACCCGCCCCGACGAGTACAGCGTCCTCGCCCTGCCGAACCTAGAGGGGGACTTCCTCTCCGACGCCGCCATCGCCCTGGTCGGCGGCCTGGGCCTCGGGCCGGGCGCCAACATGTCGGACGAGTACGCGCTCTTCGAGGCCACCCACGGGACGGCGCCCAAGTACACCGGCATGGACAAGGTGAACCCGGGCTCCATCATCCTCTCCGCGGTCATGATGCTCAACCACATGGGATGGACCGAGGCGGCCGACCTCATCATCCGGGGCATCGAAAGATCGATCCGTGAGATGGTCGTGACCTACGACCTCGCACGGCTCATGCGCCGTGAGGGACGTGAGGGCGTCCAGGAGGTCTCGTGCTCCGGCTTCGGCCGGGCCATCATCGAGAGAATGTGACGCTCGACCCGGGCCGCACGCGTACCACCCCCGCTCCGGCGGGGGTTTTGTTGAGTATAAATCTCATCTTCGTCACGTGCTGTTACTCTGATGAGCGTGTGATTCCCGGCATTGACGACGTGGAGCCGTCGTATTACCGTGAAGCCGAAAGGATTCGGGGATGTCGCCTGTTCGGAGAGCTCTCCGCAGAGGGGTAACGATGTACGCGCAGGCTCCCGTCACGGCTCGGCGGGACGTTCCCGCCGCCGCGGCCGGCCCAGCGTCGCCACGATGAGCCGGAGAGCCGCGTCGCTGACCGCTCTTGCGGCATTCCTCGCCGTTGCAGCGCTACTCGGCGTCCAGTTCTGGCAGCAGTATCTCTACACCTCCCGCATCCTCGGGGTCGAGGTCTCGCGGGCCGAGGACGGCCTGCGCGTGGACCGGGTGCAACGCGGCTCCCCGGCGCACAGGTTCGGCGTCAGGAGAGGAGACGTCATCGTCGCCGCCGATGGGACCGCCATCCACTCGGCAGACGACTACATCGCGCTGGCGAGAAAGTTTCGGCCCCACGAGTCCATCCGGCTCACCCTCCTTCGCGGTCATCGCCGGGTTCGGGTTCCGGTGCGGCTGGGCATGCCCTTCCCATGGGTGCTGGCGGTGCTGACCGCGGTGACGGCCTTGGCGTACCTCTTCCTCGGCATCCTCACCTGGTTCCAGCTGGACAGGGACCCCCGGGCCAGGCTCCTCGCCTTCTTTTCCCTGGCCGTCGCTCTCGAGCTCGCGGTTCCCACCGGTACACCGGCGAGCATGACGTGGATGATCGCCGGCACGGTATGGTACTACCTGATCTCCGGCCTCCAGATCGGCCTCCTCCTGCACCTGGCCTCGGTCATTCCGAGGCCGCTCCCCTGGCTCGAACGAAGGCCGTGGCTCGCCCGGGTCTACTACGCCATCGGAATGTCCCTGGGTCTGGGCGTGACGATCGTCTTTCTCGGCGAGACCTTCGGCGGCTGGTCGCTCCCCTTCACGGCGGCCAGCGCCGACTTCGCCGTCTTCGGCGTCGGCCTGCCCGTGTGGGCCTTCACGGTGATCGGCATCCTCGCCTACCAGGCGAAACGCGCTTCCGGCCTGCGCGAGCGGCAGCACGCCCTGCTGGTCCTCGTCAGCCTGCTGCCATGGGCCTTCTTTTCCCTCGGCTTCGAAATCGCCGAGGCGATGGGATACGCCGCACCGACGTGGGCCGCCATCGCCCAGCTGCTCGTTCTCCTCCCCTACCCCTTTGCGGTGTTCGTCGCCATCTACCGCCTGCATCTCTTCGACATCGAGCTCGCCGTCAAGCGGAGTCTCGTCTACACGGCGATCACCGTCGTGCTGGTCGGTGTCTTCTACGCGATCCTCGGCCTCGGCGGCCTCTTCCTCTCCCGCGTGCTGGGCAAGGACCCGAACTCCATGTGGTTCATCTCGGCGGCCACCCTTCTCCTGGGCCTCCTGTTCTGGCCGTTGCGGAACGTGATTCAGCGCCTGGTGGATCGGCGCCTGTTCCCGGAACGCATTGCCCTCCGCCAGCGGCTGGTCAAGGCGGTGGCCGGTCTGCCCGCCCTCGGGGACGTGACGGCCATCGGCAGGCACCTGGTCAGGGAGGTCTCCTCCGCCTTCGGCGTGCGTCCCACGACCCTCTTCGTCTCCGACCCGAGCTCCGGGGTCCTGCTGACCCTCGCGTCCAACCTCCCCGGGGCCAGCCAGACGCTGGGGCGGTCGATCCTGATCGACCCCCACGACGCCGGGGCCGCCATGCTGGTCAAGGCCGGCAGGCCCATGCGAACCCGGCACCTGGCCACCGTCAGCCGACCGTTCGCTCAGCGGCTCGAGCAGCTGGAGGCCACCGTGGCTTGCGGCCTGGTCGCCGATGGGAGGCTCGTGGGCCTGCTGGCGGTGGGCCCAAAGGTGAACGGGGAGCCGTTCAGCTCCGAGGAGCTCGACCTTCTCAACCTCTTCTCGCATCACTCGGCGACGGTGCTGCAGAACGTGCAGCTCTTTCATTCCGCCACCTACGAGGGTCTGACCGGCATCCTCCGGCGGGAGGCCATCCTGCGGACCCTCGAGCAGGAGAGGGACCGGGCCCAGCGGTACCGCCGGCCGCTGACCGTCGCCATGGCCGACCTCGACCTCTTCAAGCGGGTCAACGATCAGCACGGTCACCTGGCCGGGGACGCCCTCCTGCAACGGGTCGCCCAGACCTTGAAGACGAACCTCCGCACCACCGACGCCGTGGGCCGGTACGGCGGCGAGGAGTTCCTCATGGTGCTTCCCGAGACCACCCTCTCCGGCGCCTGCCTGGTGGCCGACAAGCTGCGCCAGAAGGTTGCGGAAATCCGCCTGCCGGTGAGCCCCACCGAGACCCTTCGCATCACGGTCTCCATCGGCCTGGCCTCCTTCTCGCCGGAGCAGGATGCGGTCGCTCCCTCCTCCCGGGAGCTGATCGAGGCGGCGGACCGCCAGCTGCTCCTCGCCAAACGAAGCGGAAGGAACCGCGTCATGCCCGATGTGGGTGTGGGGGAGGCCGCCGGGCCTCCCTCCGCGCGCTGATCCGGGTTGCCGACGGGGGAAACCATCCCCTTCAGCCGCCGTACTACCATGCAAAACAGAGATTGATACCGCGTTTGGCGACATGTTGGCCGTGAAGACCACGGAAGGACGGACCATGAGAATCGATACGAGAACCAAGAACGACGTCGAGATCCTCGACCTGCAGGGCAGGCTGAGCCATGCCGGCGGCGACGTGCTCCTCCGCCGGCAGCTCCTGGACTCTCTCGACAACGGCCACAAGAAGATCCTGGTGAACCTTGGTGGTGTCAGGGTCGTCGATTCCTCGGGGTTGGGGGAGCTCATCCGCTGCCAGGTGACCTGCCGCCGGCACGGCGCCGAGATCAAGCTGCTCAACGTGGACATGAAGGTCTACGAGCTACTCACCATGACGCGGCTGGTCGGGGTCTTCGACATCTTCGACGACGAGAACGCGGCGGTGAGGAGCTTCGAGCGCTAAAAAACGGGGCCCCGAGCGGGGCCCCGTCGTCCCTTGCCGGGGTCCTGAGACCCCGAGCGCCGTCTTAATGGTGATGCCTGGCACGTCTCCGGATGCGCCGGCGGTGGCGGTCGTGATGCTCGTTGTCGTGGTGGTCATCGTCGTCGTCACACTCGTAGGCGTTGTTGAACCAGTCGAGCTTTTCCTGGTAGAAGGTCGCCATGTACTTCTGGGCCTTGCTGGTGAAGTGCGCGTCCCAGATCAGCTGGCCGCCGCTGACCGCGTTCGACTGTTTGCACAACCACGACTCCGCCGCGTCGATGACGGTGACGCCGCCGGAGTCGTTGACGTTCAGCTTGGCGGCGATGAGCTGGGCGAAGTACATCGAGAAGTTCTTGCCGGTGGCGGCCCAGAGGATCTTCTTGCCCATGGTCTCGTCCACCGGGACCCCGCAGATGTTCACGCCGGCGCCGTCCCAGTCGTGGCTCTTGTAGTAGCCGATGGTGCGCGTGCAAAGCTTCATGGAGCCCGCGGACATGTCGCCGAAGGTGTAGGTGTACGGCGAGCCGTTGAGGTACATCGGGAACGTGTCCAGGATGCCGCCGACTCCCCGGGGCAGCGTGAGGAAGTTGTCACCGACCTTCTCCGAGGCGATCAACGTCCCGAAGCCGTTCGCGCGCACGGCCACCCCGGTGACCTTGAGACCCGGTGGCAGGCTGTTCATGCGGAACGCCATGATGTCGTTGGGGAACGTCGCCGGCATCGTGATCTGGAAGCACGCGTCCTCCGCGTTGGTGCAAAGGAAGCACCGTCCGTCGGCCGCGAAGGCGAAGTCGGCGCCGTTGAGACCGATGTAGGTGTTCGTGGCGGCCTCGAAGACCTCGCCCACCTCGGCGGCCATGCCGGTTCCGGTATTGACCTGGTAGATCTTCTCGGTGTCCTCGCTCCCGGCGAAAAGCTTTCCGTGCCGGTCGAAGGACGCGAGGACGATGCCCGGAATCGGTCCTCCGGCGTCCTGAACCACGCCGATGAGGTGCCAGCTCATGTCGGAAAGATCCACGTAGCCGAGCTCCCCGGCGCTGTGCGGATCGTTGTGCGCCTTGTCGATGGCGTAGCAACGCTTGCCGTCCGGCGTACACGCCAAGGCGTCCACCTGCTCGAAGGGAATCGTCGTCAGGTACTCCAGGTTCCCACGCCCCATCAGGGGATCGATGTGCACCTTGAACAGCTCGGTCGTCCCCCCAACGTGGGGCCCGCTGTCCGTCAGGAACAGCTGTTCTCCCGCCGAAACCTTCTTGGACGAGTGCCCTCCACTCGCCCAGCCCGCGGTTGTCATGACCCCGATGGATCCCACCACCACGGCCACCTTCAACATCCGCCAAAAAAATCTCTCAGACATCTCCATGCTCCTTTCGCCATAAAAATAGAAACCGGCCAATGGCCCGTGCCGGGCCCGATACGCTCTCTTCGTTAGCTCGTTGGGGCTGTCGTCACCAAGACACCGGCCTCCCTTCTCGGGTGGGTCGCGGCCGGTTTCACTACTGGCTCACCGAAAACCAAGTGACCATTTTGCCGGTCTTCGGGTCGTCGCTTCCGCGTCCTCGTTGTCGTCGCCGCCTACTTGAGAATGCACCTCATTTGCCGATGGTACATCGCCCGGCCTCTCTTGTCAAGCGTGGATCTTCTCAACAATTGGGCGCCATCCCCGCCGGGCCGATCCGGTTTCGTCGCGGAGCTATAATCCTGGCGGGCCTCGTCCCCGGGGAGGGTTTCATGGGGGAAAAACAGGAGCGCGTGGAACGACGGGGGTCGAAGACCCTTGTGCGGATTCTCGGGCCCGGGGTGTTCGTGGTGCTCCTGCTGATACCGGGCGGGGGTCTCACCGGCGGCGCGAAGGTGGTCGCCGGCATCGCGCTGTGGATGGCCGTGTGGTGGGTGACCGAGGCGGTTCCCCTCGCGATCACCTCCCTCCTCCCCCTGGTGCTGTTCCCCCTGGCCGGCGTCCGCGGGGTCCGCGCCGTCGCGCCGAACTACGGCAACCACATGATCTTCCTGTTCCTGGGAGGGTTCGTGATGGCGCTGGCCGTCGAGCGCTCCGGGGCCCACCGCCGCATCGCCCTGACCACCGTCCGCGCCATCGGGAGCTCGCCGCGACGGCTGATCTGGGCCTTCCTCGTGGCCACGGCGATCCTTTCCATGTGGCTCTCCAACACGGCGACGACGCTGATGATGCTGCCCATCGCCGCCGGCGTCGCCGAAAAGCTCGACGACCCGAGGGCGCCCATGCGGCTGTTCCTGGCGGTGGCCTTCGGCGCCTCCATCGGCGGCCTGGGAACCCTGGTCGGCACGCCGCCGAACCTGGTCCTCGCCGGCATGGCGCCGGGTCTGGTTCCCGACCTGCCGCAGATCACCTTCGGAAGCTGGATGCTCTTCGGCGTGCCCACCGTGACGTGCCTGCTGCCGATCGCCGGGCTCCTGCTCGCCCGCGGTCTCACCGGGGGCGGCACCGCCGGCGAGATCCTCGAGCGCGAGGCGGCGGAGCTCGGCCCCATGCGTCCCGCCGAGACCCGCGCCCTGCTCCTGCTCGCCGTCACCGCCCTGGCCTGGATCTTCCGGGCCGACATGCGTTTCGGCAGCCTCGTCATCCCCGGCTGGAGCCGCCTGCTGGGGAACCCGAAGCTGGTGTCGGACGCCGTCCCCGCCATCGCCGCCGCCATCGCGGCGAGCATGATCCCGTCCGGCGGCGGAGTCGGGAAACCGCTCGTCAGCTGGGACGAGATCCGGCACGGCATCCCGTGGGGCGTGCTGCTGCTGTTCGGGGGCGGCTTCGCGCTCGCCGACGGCGTCCACGCCTCGCGGCTCGACCTGTGGATGGCCAACCAGCTCCACGCGCTCAAGAGCCTGCCCCTGTTCTGGGTGATCCTGGCCGTGGTCACGGTCACGATCGTCATCACGAACCTGACCTCGAACACGGCCACCGCGACCCTGCTCATGCCGGTCATGGCCGCCCTCGCCCTGGCGCTGCACGAGCCGCCGTATCTGCTCATGGTGGCGGCCACGGTGGCCGCCTCCTGCGCCTTCATGCTTCCCGTCGCGACGCCGCCCAACGCCATCGTGATGGCGTCGGGGAAGGTCACCGCGACCGACATGTTCCGCGAGGGCGTCCGTCTCAACGTGATCGCCGGCCTGATCGCCGCGATCCTCGTGCTCCTGCTGGGACCCCTGGTTTTCCCCATGGTGAGCTGAGCCCCGGCACAGGCGTGGTAGAGTCCTTCGGCCGGCGCCCGTGCCCGGGAGGCGCCGGCGGTTTCCTGGAGTCGACATGACGAGAACGGTTGCCCTCGGCGTGGTGAGCTATTTGAACGCGGTGCCCCTGGTTCACGGCCTTGACCGTTTCGAGGAGATCTCCCTCGTCGCCGATGTGCCGAGCCGCCTCCTGGACCACCTGGTGGCCGGCCGGGTCGATCTCTCTCTCTGCCCGGTGATCGACTTCCAGCGTTCCCCCGTCCCCCTCGGGATCGTGCCCGCAGGCGGCATCGGAAGCGACGGGCCGACGCTGACGGTGAGCGTCTTCAGCCGCGAGCCGATCGAAAAAATCGCGCGCATCACCGTCGACGGCGACAGCCACACCTCGGCGGCCCTGCTCCGGGTCATCATGCACGACCGGTTCGGCCGGACTCCCGAGCTTTGCCCGCTGCGACCCGGCGAGGAGCGGGAAGGCGACGGCCCCCCGGCCGTGCTCCTCATCGGCGACAAGGTGGTCACACGCCGCCCGCCGGAATCACTCTACCCCCACCGCCTCGACCTGGGCGAGGCCTGGAAGGAGATGACGGGGCTGCCGTTCGTGTTCGCCGTGTGGATGGCGAGAACGGGGGCCCGCCTCGGCCGGGTGCCGGCGATCCTCGCCCGGCAGCGCGAGGAAAACCTCGGGCGCATCGAGAGCCTGGCCGCCGCGTACGCCCCCGCGGCCGGGTGGCCCGTCCCCCTGGCCGAGACTTACCTGGGAAAGCTCCTCAGCTACCGGATCGGTCCCTCCGAGCGGCGGGCCATCCAAGAGTTCTGGGAGCGGTGCCGGGCGCTGGGCCTGATCGAGCGGAGCCGGCCCTGGCGGGAGTGGACCGCGTGAGCTCGCGACGTCACGGCGTCCAGCGGTAGGTCTCGAGGTCGACCGTTCCTTTCGGGCCGAACTCCACGCCCTCCGCCTCGAGCATGGCCCGTTGCAGGCCCTGCGGAAAGTCGGGCAAGCGGTCGGTGGAGCACCCGCCGGAGGCGTTGATGACCCGGTGCCACGGGACGTCCTCCGGACACCGGTGGAGGATCCATCCCACCGCCCGCGGCGAGATGCGGCTGCCGAGAACGGCGGCAATCTGGCCGTAGGTCATCACCTTCCCGGCCGGGATCTCCCGGACCAGCGCGAAGACCTCTTCCCGGATGGACCTTCCCTCGCCCTCGATGTCGCCGTGAAGCCGGACGTTCCCCCGCATTGCCCTCAGTCTACCCCCGCCCCGTGCAGAAAGGCGCGGCGCGCCGCGGATCCGGCGGCCGGGAGGGTACAATCCGGCCGTGAAAGGACGCCCGACCTCGGACCCCACGCCCCGTTTGGTCGCCACCCCCTTCGGGACCGTCGGCCTGACCGGCGAGGGCGACCCGGCGGCATGGCCCGTTCTGTGTCTCCACGGGCTGCCGGGCTCGAGCCGGGACTTCCGCTACCTCGGTCCCCTGCTGGCTCCGTTCTTCCGGGTCCTTCGCGTCGAGATGCCCGGCTTCGGCGCGGCGCCGCCGGGGGCGGTCCACACCGTCCGCGCGTGGTCGCGGATCCTCCGCGAGCTCTGTGCGGCGTCGGCGGTGCCGCCGATTCTCCTCGCCCACTCCTTCGGCGGCAGCGCCGCCATCCTTGCGGCCGCCGGAACCGCCCCCGTGAGCGGCCTCGTCCTGGTCGCCTCGATGGGAGCCCGCCGCCACCGGGCGTTCAGCCGCCCGCCGTTCGTGTGGGGCGTCCTCGCCGCCATGCTTCATTTTCCGCCCGCCCGGCGGGCGATTCTGGCGGCCGCCGGGAAGGCGTACCGGCAACGCCGGCTCCCGCCGCCCGCGCACTGGCGCGACCTCCTCCTGCACCTGCGGTTGATGGCGTCCGTGGACTTCGGCACCCTCGGCCGGGCCGCCCGGCGGGTCCACGTCCCGGTGCTGATCCTGCACGCCGAGGACGACCCGTTGATCGAGACCGCCATCCCCCGCCGACTGGCCGCGCTCATGCCCGACGCCGACCTGGAGATCTTCCCGGGCGGCGGTCACCATCTCCAGAAGACCCGCGCCCCGGAGATCGCCGACGCTGTGGTCCGGCGCTTCGCCGACCGGTGCCGGGTACGCAGCGAAACGGCATGAGCCAGCCGGCCTACGCCTCCGTCGCCGTTCCCCGCGGGGTTCCCCACGCCCTGACCTACGCGGTCCCGGTGGAGCTGGCGGCCCTGGCGCGGCCCGGGGTCAGGGTCCGCGTCGATCTCCGCAACCGCGAGGTGACGGGCATCATCGTCGACGTGTCCGACGCCACCGATCTCGACCCCGCCGCCATCAAGCCGCTGCTCGCCATCCTCGACCAGCGGCCCTTGCTGCCGCCCCATCTGCTCGATCTCGCCCTCTTCATCGCCGCGTATTACCGCAGCCCCATCGGCGACACCCTGGCGGCGATGCTCCCGGCGCGCCTGCTCCGCGCCGACGCCGAGGTGGCCGCGCTGACGCCGCGCGGGGCGGCCGCGGATCCGGCCGGCTTTCCCCCGGCCCAGCGGCGGATCCTGTCGCTGTTGCAGAAACGCGGGAAGATGACCGTCGCCTCCCTCTTCACCCGGGCCGGGATCGCCACCCGCAAGCCTCTCGACGCCCTCGCCGGCGCGGGCCTCGTCCAGCTCGGCCGGCGGCGGCGGGACCGGCCGCCGAGGACCGAGGTGACCGCCGTCCGTCTCGCCGACCGGCCGCTGGAGGCCATGCTTCAGTCCTGTTCGCGGAGTCCCCGCCAGCAGGACGTCCTCCGGTTCCTCGCCGCCCGCCGGGGGCCCATCCTCCTGCACGAGCTCCTGGAAACCGTGGGCTGCAGCCCGGGCGTCGTGCGCCAGCTCGTCGGCAGGGGCTTCGTGGAGAAGTTCACCCAGCAGCCGCCCCGGCGGCCCCGCTGGGCGCTGCGTCCGGACACGGCGGACATCGAGCTCACCGACGAGCAGCGGGCCGCCGTGGACGAGGTCGTGGCCGCCGCCCGGGCCGGCCGCTACGCCCCCTTCCTGCTCCAGGGCGTGACCGGATCCGGCAAGACCGAGGTCTACCTGCGCTGTCTCGAAGCCGTCCTGCGAGGCGGCCGGACGGGCCTGGTGCTGGTCCCGGAGATCGGTCTCACGCCTGCGGCCGTGGGCGCCGTGGAGCGCCGCTTCGGCAGCCGCGTCGCCGTGCTCCACTCGGCCCAGTCGGAGGGCGAGCGCTGGCGGCATTGGAAGCTCGTCGAGGACGGCGGGGCCGACGTCGTCGTCGGGCCCCGCTCGGCCCTGTTCGCCCCTCTCCCGCGCCTCGGCCTGATCGTCGTCGACGAGGAGCAGGACGCGGCGCGGGAGAG
>CAZXXL010000034.1:0-19132 GCA_964644635.1 uncultured Thermoanaerobaculia bacterium
TGTCCGGGACCACCACCGCGGCGCGGCCGTCCTCCTCGAGCAGCGTGAAGACGTGCTGGAGGAAGTTGAGCTGCTTGTTGGAGGTCGTCGCCCAGAAGTCCTCGCGATGGACCACCAGGCTCTCCTTCTCCGTCCTGCCCTCGCCGTTGACGATGGTCACGCTGGACTTCCGCCCGAAGGGCGGATTGGTCAGCACCACGTCGTAGAACACCCCGCCGTGCTCGGCCAGGGAGTCCCGCACCTTGATCGGTACCGACTCCGCGCCGTCACCGGTGATCCCGTGCAAGAGCAGGTTCATGCAGCACAGCCGCGCCACCGCGTCCACCAGCTCCACGCCGGACAGGGTCCCGTCTTTCAGCCGCCGTTTCTGCTCCACGTCGAGCTGGTAGTTGCGGGCGACATAGTCGTGGGCGGCCAGTAGGAAACCCCCGGTGCCGCAGGCCGGGTCGCAGATGGTCTCGCCCGGCCTGGGCCGGACCACTTCGACGATCGCGTGGATCAACGGCCGCGGCGTGAAGTACTGCCCCGCACCGCCCTTGACGTCCTCGGCGTTTTTCTGCAGCAACCCCTCGTAGGCGTCACCCTTGACGTCCGCCGACATCATCGACCACTGCTCCCGGTCGATCAGATCGACGATCAGCCGCCGGAGCTTGGCCGGGTCCTGGATCCGGTTCTGCGCCTTCCGGAAAATCATCCCCAGCATCCCCGGCTTCCGGCCCAGCTCCTCGAGCACTTTCCGGTAGTGGCTCTCCAGCTCCACGCCGTCCTGCGCCAGCAAGCTCTGCCAGTCCAACCCGGCCGGGACCGGCGAGGGCTTCGAGTACGGCGGCCGGCTCTGCTCGTCCGCCATCTTGAGGAACAGCAGCAGCGAGAGCTGCTCCACGTAGTCCCCATACGACAGCCCATCGTCCCGAAGGAGATGGCAGTAGCTCCAGAGCTTCTGGACGATCTGATGGGGTTGGGGGGTCATGGTCGTCAACTCCTTGTTTCGACAATGTAACCCGTCCGGGATGGACATGGCCAGCCGCCCGGCCCGTCGTGGGAACGAAGCGTCGTGGAATGCGTCTGACGCCGGAACTTCTTGCCGCAGACCGGGCACTGGACAATGTAGACAGGGCCCGCTGGCGTTCCCCCGCGCGGGGTTCTCGCCTTCCCCGCGCGGCGCACGGTCGAGGGTGGAGGTGTCGTTTCTTTCGCAAACGATCCGATTTCCACCCGAAACCGTGGCGTGAAGCTCGTGCTAGTGACCCGGACCGATTCCATCCTGTCGAGACGGTACGCGCGGATTTCGCCCGATGCCTGTTTGACCGCATAGAGCAAGATGTTCCCGTCTCTGGTCCGCCGGAAGGAATACGGCTGCACGACTCTCGTTGTCCCCTTGTATCCGAGTTCGATACAGAGGTGGTTGGCCGCGGCGAACCGGATCGACTCAATGGGGACATTCACACCCCAGATACCGACCGTCGGAGGAGCCTGCCAAGCCGTATCCATCGCACCTCGCGTAGGCGCACGATTCAGCGAGACCAGCGCCCCTCGCCCTTCGAGCCACTCGAAGAGCGCCGGCAGTTCCTCCCAGAACGATACAAAGGGCGGCAGGCTCGGGAGCTGGTGGGCCAGCATGTTCGCCCACTCGGCCTCCAGCTCGGGTCGGCATCCGGAGTCCTCGATGGACGCGAGGGTGGGTACAGCAACGCCTTTTGACGCGCACTTCTCCCGCAGGATCTGCGCAACCGCTTCGCGTGATATCGATGCATCCTGCCTGCGGAAAAGGTTGACGATGTCGTACAGGTCCCTCGGCCGGCCTCGTTCTCCCATGGCGCGGATCTTCTCGGCGAAGACCTCCTCGAAGCAGTAACAGCTCACCGTCGCTGGATCAGGCAGCGGATCCGGGTAGGGGTGAGCGATGGGCCGCAGGACGGGTTCCCTCGCCAGCTTCTCCGCCCCGCTGAGATCCAGCTTCACGCTGGCAACTGTTGGAGCGTTCCTCGGACCCCTGTAATAGACCTGCGCCACAACAGCGTCCCCGGAAGGGCGTTTCTTTAGTCGGGGAGGCCGGTCGTCAAGGACGATCCCGGAGGCTTCCTGGACGCGCCGGAGAGCTCGTTCCAGGAGCGGCGCCACGTCGTCCGGCGCGAGAGGGGCATCCGGCAAGACTGTGAAATCCAAATCCTCAGAGAACCGGTAGGTCTCGATGTAGCACTTCTTCAGGCAGGTTCCACCCTTGAAGATCCAGCCGGTCTCGAGTCCGGGCTCGCTCCCGATCCCCCACAGGAGCCAGCCGATCACGTAATCTTTCTCGACCACGTCGTCCCGGAGCCCCCACTCGCGGACCCGCTCGTCGAGATCGAACCGGGAGATCATCGGTTCGTATCTCCAATCCTGACGTTGAGCCGCAAACCCCAACGACGATAGATCCGTCCCCCGTTCGGGCCGGACGGGTCCAGCAGCGTCAGCCCAGAGCTCATCCTCTCTTTGCAGGCGGCCACAACCTCGGCAGCGTCCAGGCTGAGGGTCTCGATCAGGAATCCCAGCCGCTTGAAGACCGTCCGGTTTCCGAGGTGGTCCGAAAACCTGAGAAGCTCTTCGTCGTTGCGCAGCTCCCCCTGGAAATACTCCGTCACCACGTCCGCGATGTGACGCATCCCTCCGCCCAACCGCGGGTCGTCCAGGAGATCGACGATGGTCCTCGATGGGTTGGACATTGGGACCCTGACTGGCCCCCGCCACACGTCGGCCAGACCGAAGAACCGTTCCGATGACGTCACTTTGATCTTGAACGCCGTTTCCTGGATCACCTGCGTCCGCGGCGTGATGTGCCTGGAGGCCACAACGACCACATCGCGAAAGAGCTGCTCCGTAAGACCCCACTGCTCGCAGGCGGTCCAGCCACCCAGGTAGCAGGGTGCAAACACGGTGGCCGCCACGACCCAGGGATCCGCACGCCACTCCCGGGGTGTCGTGGCGCCGAGGGGGACGGTGATGTAGAGATCCCGGCGGAGACGCGCCAGCCATCCCTGCTCGGCCATGTGGGCCAGCAGCCTGCGGGCCCTGGAGCGCTCCAACCCCCACACGCGGGCAGCTTCGGACGTCGAGAACGGCCCGGGAAATCCGCGATGCAGCTCTTCCAGAAGCCCGCGGTTGTCTTCCAAGATGCCACGTCCTTCGTTCATGGTGATACAACTATAGCAGAGATAATTCAGTCCAGTTGAATTATTCCCTACATAGTTGTACCACAACCATGCTCAGCCACCACGTGGCACGCCATGGCTCGCTGCCGCTTGTTCCGGCTATGTTGCGCTTTCAAAGAGCCATTCCAGGTATCTGAGAGCAAATTGCCGCTGCAATACCGTATGGTACCTTTGGTTCGAGTACGTTCGTAAGCAGCTGATACACGATGTATCCGGTGCACATACGGGGCAGTCAGCCACCGCCCGTGCGGCCTCAACGGCCTTCCTCAGATTGTGAGCTATCTCTCGGACAATTCCGGCGCCCCCTGGGGAGGTGTCATACAAAACTAAAGACGGTGCTCCTCCCCGATGATGAAGACAGCCGTCGATATCCCGCTCGTCGATGGCGAGCGCGCGGCTCGCTCCCTGAAGAACCGCATAGAGGAGGGAAAGCCAGTGCGGCTCTCCTGTGCGCCAGGGTGGCGTTGGTAACCGGATCTCTAAGGTGTCGGTTTGGTACCGGTGGCCAAGAGCAAGCTTGCGCAACGATCCCCGGCATTTCTCATTCGCCGTCCATGGCCTGACATGCTCCCGTGCTCGCCTTTGAGACCACGCCGGGTTCTCGTCTTGCGCGTAGCCACACCCGTCGCAAATGAAGAAGCCACCCCCCCGACCTCGACCTTCGTTGATCACGTGGATCCAGTTATCAGAGCCAAGGGAATACCCTATCTGGGGCAGGTCGCCAACCACCTCAAATGTTCCGTCCTCTGCAGCGCTCTGGAAGAATGACCGCGCGTACGAGCGATATGACGGCCGCGATTCTCCAATCGCGGATCCGTCTCCAAGCGCGGTTGTAAATCCGAACTCGGGGTAGAGGTAACGCCCGGCCGCGACTGTCCTCTCACAATGACAGACTTTCGGCGGAGGTGCCTCTTCATCTGTTGCCACGACGTTCCTCGCGTCGAAGTAGCCACATACTGGGCAGTGCCAAAACCAGAACTCATGGAGACGACGACCCAAAGGAATGACAATACCGCGCGACGTCCAGATCTTCCCTCCCGCAACAACGCGATTCATCGGCGCGTACTCTGAGACGGCCAGGCGGAGATCCCGCTGGAGCTCCAGAGCGAGAGCCTCCTTTCGTGAGCTCCGAATTTTCAGCTCCACCACCTCAGTCGGAAAGCCATATTTCGGCATCAACCCGTAGGTTCCGAGCCTACCGAGTAGGGAGCGTTGGCGCAGGGTTTGCAACTGGCGCCAGTACCCATCTGCTTGCTTGTAGCGATCTTGCTCCTTAGCTTCCTGTCGGGCCTCCTCAAGTTGTTTCCAGTCGGTTAGAATATCGGCCTCGGCGCGCTCCAGTCGCTCGAGGAAAGATCCATCCTCGGACTCGCCGTCGACCCAGGACCAATCGTCCAGCCCGAGCTGCGGATGCAAGTTCTCAGGCACGACACGCTTGAGCCGTGTCCGGAGCGAGTCTGGCTTCGAACGCAGGAAGTTGCGGATGACCTCTGTCTTGGGTTCCTCCCGGCTAAAGATCGCGTCAACGTGATCTCGGAAAATCTCCTCGTTCTCTCGGAAAAACGCTCCCATGGCCTCTGCATGCACATGCCGCCGTACAACCTTGCTGTTGTTTATGTGACAAACCGGTGGTCGCACTGTTCCGCCTATGAGTTCCTGCCATCGCCGAAAATACGAGAAGTCATGCGATCGCCGCTGGGCGAACGTGACGATTACGGCAGCGGCGCCCCGACGCCGGCCGGCGCGACCGGCTCGCTGAATGTAGTTGCTCGGCGACGGGGGAACATTGTGCAGCAAGACAGCTTCAAGACTGCCAAGGTCCACGCCCATCTCAAAGGTCGTCGTACAGCTCAGCACATTCTTGCGTCCTTTAATGAATTCCTGCTGAACCTGGTACGCCTCGTTTTTCTCGAGCTGGGCCGTGTGCTCCGCTACGCTCATCGGGACGGGTTCAACTTTGGTGAATAGATGGAAGAAATGGTTTTTCTGACGATCTTCAACACGGTATGGAACCATCTTCCCGGGGCAGCCAAACAGGGGGCAAATCCCGAGCACACTTGTGCTGGCGACGGTTCCACAAACATAGCAGCGGAGAGCGCTTTCCCGATCGCCGATCCACCGCACTTGCCACATCTCCGGTCTCAAACGGGAGAGATTAGTTTCCCTCCTGTAGCTCAGCCTCCGCTCGAAGAGAACACCCAGCGGGCCATTGCGATTTTCGACGCTACGCCAGATCTCACGCAGTGCGCTGAGGGCGGTGTGAACCGCCCCTTCTCCAGCCTGGCCGCGCGCTGCAAGCACACGCTTGAGTAGATCCAGTCGGCTGTTCCGCCGGTTTTCGGCGGGTTCCCAGGCAAGAATGCCCTTCTTTGAGGAGCTCCCGGCCGCCCTTACAAAGAAATTCCGGTTCCGCGGCCGGAAGATGTCGTCCTCCCATTCGATGCCGTCGAACGCGCCGTCACTCGTCTTGAGCGAAACGGCCTGCCGACTCCGAAGTGTGTCAAAGAGTGCGGTTAGCAGCAGCCATTGTTCGTGGGCATCAAGGTCCCACGGGGATCCCGAAAGGATCGGCAAGCCGACAAAGGCCTTTGGCTTGCGCACGAGGAATTGCACGACGCCGGTCCCCTCCAAGGACTGCCGGCGATCCCACGCAGCGAACTCCCGCATGACCCAGCGCGCTGCATCCCTCTTGCATGCCTGTGACGACCGGTCCTCGGGCCACTCACCCGCATCCTGGGCGACTTTCTTCACCCTGGTGACCCATTCGTCGAGGTCGATCGGCGAATCGGCTCCTTCAAGCGCCTTGGTGAGATAGCGTCGCTTGCGGAGCAGACCGTACGACCGGTCCATGAACGGTGCAAAGAAGGCGGCATCCTGGCGCGAGTCGGAGAAGACGATGAGCTTCCGCCCACCCCCCGGTTGGTTGGCTTGGTCCGGCACCTCCGCCAGCGGGATGCGCTTGTAGAGCGCGGTCGCGAGCACTGCAACTGGGTTTTCGCGTCCAGTCATCACTCGTGTCGCCGTGCCTGCGAAGAAGTTCCCACAGGAAGGACAGCGAGCTGGATGCCGAGAGTCTCCCTTCCGATTCTTGACCTCGAGAAGCTTGATGCCTTCGAACGGGTGATCCCCACAAGGTTGTGCGGTCTCCCCGGGCCGCCGGAGAGACCCGCAACGCCGACACACCAGCCACCGTTTGGGCAGATCAGAGCCAGCCTCAACCTGTACGTTCGATAGGTCCTCTCCAAACGCCTCCGCCTCTACCATGTCATCTTCGTTCACCGCTTCAAGTTCCACCGCCCAAGGCAGCGCGAACCACGTCAGTCTCTCAGGTTCGCGTCCTTCGGAGGGCTGCTCCAAAACACCGGCATCGCTTTTTCTGCCAACGAGGAATGGCTCGCCGCACCTCTTGCACAGGCCAAGCTCAAAGACCATAGCTGAGTTCCCCTGCCCGCTCTCGTGCATTCGCTCCCTCTTGAGGCTGAGGTGTGGCCGTTTCTCGCCGTCGAACCAAATCCAGGCGCCATCCAACGCCCGAGCCAAAATGTGGTACCGCGCCGCTAGCAGGGGGCTTCGGCTGGTTGGTGACAAAGCGTGGGCGGCAAGCGCGACAAGGTTGACGTCTGTATCTTCAGTTGAGCTCCCTCTCAGCGGGAGGAGGCCGTTGTCAGACAACTGCGCCCTCAGCTTCTGGAGTCTGCGATCGCGCTGAAGGAGTGCTCCCAGGAACAACCTCGCCATTTCGTCGGCATCACCCTCCTCAGCGGCCCGGCGGGCGTTATCTACCACCTCCCGAGGAAAGTGCTCGGAAGCGGCCTTCGCCAGTTCGGAGAAGCGCACGGCACGTGGCTTGTTTAGAGCCTGGAGAAGAGACCGGTACCCCTCGGCGGTTCCGGCTCCCCATGGCTGGGCCGATTCGGGAGAGCGTTTGTACGTTGGCGCGATCACGTCTTCCGCGGCAAACGTCTCATCGAACAGGTTTGTCGCAAACCGGGCGATGGTGGGATGGTCCTTGACTCCGTCGCCGAGCGTGGCGCTCGTTGCGAAGCACTGCACTTCTCCGCGCGTTCTCAGGCCAACCCGGTCCTTGAAACGGCGGAGAAGCATCGCGATTTCCGCGCCTTTGACCCCTGAATAGGTGTGAACCTCATCAAGGACGATGAAGTGCCATTTCTGACCGTCAAAGAGCGGGGCATCCCTGGGCCTGATCAGCAAATACTCGAGCATCGCGTAGTTCGTCAAGAGGATGTGCGGGGGAGACTGCTGCATTTGTTCGCGAGAGACCAGCTCGTTTGGTAATGGATCGTCGTCGTGCCTGGAGCGGAAGTGTTGGTACGCTTCGTTCCGCCTTTGTTTCGTCTCCCCGGTGTAGCGGCCAAATGTAATCTCAGGGTACGAGGCCAACAGCTTACGGAGGCGCCCCATCTGGTCGTTGGCCAGGGCGTTCATCGGATAAAGAAGGAGCGCCCTCGGCCCCGGTTCACCCAGAGTACCCCGCTCCCTCTCGCGGAGCAGGTGATTCAGGATTGGTATGAGAAACACCTCGGTTTTCCCGCTGCCAGTTCCAGTCGCCACGACGAGGTTGCGGCCCTCGATAACCGCCCTGCGGATGCCCTCCTCTTGATGCCGGTACAGCGACGGCGGCAGAACGCCCGGCTTCACGTCTTCGAAATCGCGACAGAGCACGCCTTCACCGATAAGGTCCTCCAAACGAGCGCCCGTCTCATACTCCGGCGACACTTGCAGAATGGGAGGGCGAACGATGGGGAGGCTTGCCTCCGTTCCCAGCTGGTCCAGCAACTGGCCAAACTGGCGACGCAACACCGGATGCTTGCAGAAGAAGCGCGTACCAAGGTAGCGCAGGTAGCTCTCCTTCAGCTCGCGATACACAGTTATCGGGTTGAGCTGTCCTGCCATCCTGACCTCCTGTAGTTGCCAAGCATCCGTTCGTGGCCCTTCTTGAGGAGCTCGTATTCGTAACGCGTCTCAGCTGCAGACTGGTGGTTCACGACATGAAAACGTTCGGAAAGGAACAGCAGGTTCCCCAGAGCAGGGACCCTGTTGTGCCTGAAATCCCTCCGCCATGTTCTAATCAACTCGTAGCTCTGGGGGCCTCTTGAACTGCATCTACCAGCGAAGTCGCGGTAATTTAGGATTACCTCCCGCAGAAATGACCGCTCGGATTCCTCAAGCCCCTTGATAGAAAGGATACTCTCGTCCGGCAGAACCTTCTTCCAAACATCGTTGTCCCCTTCCAGGGCGCGTATAGCATCCACAGTCGAGTGGGGGTTTTTCCAGAATATGCCGAGCGATTCGTTCCAGTCTGGCGGTACGGTGCCAGGGCAGATTCGGTCGACATCCAGCAGGTAGTCGAGGAACTTACGTAACTCTTCCACTCCCAGATCGCCCGGAGCAGGCGGACCGAATCGGACAAGCTCTGGTTTGGTCCAGTGGGCTGCCAAGGCCTCCAGGTATTGCTCTACATTTGCGATCTCGTTCTTGTCTGAGAACACCTCCGGCCATTCCTGTTTGCGTACCTCAACAGACGCCACAACGGCGGGATCGGCACGAGCCCCGTCCACGAGGCCCCACGGTGCGTGGATGGCCTTGGCCAGATAGCGGCCAGGGCGGAGCCTGGGGATGGGCAGCTGCAACGGGGGCCGCCCCCGCTCTTCTGGGTTCAATTGGCGCGTGAGAGCAGCCCCTTCCCAGGGGCGCCAGCATGGTTCCAACGTGAGCCATCTTCCTTTCGAGCATGGGCCGCTCTCGCTCCACCCCCAAGTAGTCACGCAAACGCTCTCAGTCTCGCTGTACGAAACCTGCAGCGTTTCTGCGTCGAGGTCCCACTCGGGTCGAATCTCGAGCGCGGCTCCCTGATAGAGGACCCGTGACCCAACCCGTACCACGATATCAAGCGTCTCCACCACTCCGCTTGCTTCGCACCACGAGCGTGCCTGCCTGAGATCAAACCGCCATATCCTATCCCTGCGAACCGTGAAAGGCCGCGATTTCAGCCACTCATTTCTTGCCTCATTGAAGAGTGAGATTTCCCTCCCTTCCGTCTGTTTGACCTGAGGTAGGCGAACGATCAGGTGAGGGAAGAGATCGTCCCGCAACTGCGAGATCGAGGCTGAACGACATTCTGACGACCACTGCCCTTCGTCCGCCTCCTCTATCTCCCGTGATGCCGAGAGTGCCCATTCCAGCTGGGGCACGGTGAGTGTCAGGCTCAGGCGGCGGCCTCGAATCACGATGTCGGCTTGGAGCTCGTGTTCTCGGCTCCTCATGGAAGCACGCGGCGCCCCGTTCAGCAGGACGTCCCCTTCCGGAACCGTGACATGCCAATCGATCGACGAAGCGTCCGGCAGCCTCACACTGGGCTTCGCTTCTACGCGGAGGCCGGGAGCCAGGAAGAAGTGCAAAGCCTGAGCATCGCCGAGCGGCCCACGCAGCGAGAGTCCATACTCCCCGGCGTCGGTCAAGAGATCAGCAAGATCCCCAGCTTCAACGTCGATGCTTCCCTGCGGCTTCCGGTCAAATTCAACCGTCAGGTTGGCCTTCCCTTCCCAACAGAAGTGAGGTGGCTCATTGAGCACAGGTAACCCTTCCTGGGAGTGAACGAACAGCAGTGGTTCCATATCCCCGTGGAAAAACGGACGCCTGACCTCGAACACGCGGCCCCCAACATCAAGATGCTTCCGCC
The DNA here is from genome assembly GCA_964644635.1 of uncultured Thermoanaerobaculia bacterium. GTDB lineage: Bacteria > Acidobacteriota > Thermoanaerobaculia > Thermoanaerobaculales > Sulfomarinibacteraceae > CAZXXL01. The sequence goes on from CAZXXL010000034.1 coordinate 9,889, forward strand.
CTTCGAGATCGAGCGATACCATGCGAAAGCCAGGCCACGGTTCGTACAGCTCTTCGTCCTCCGCCTCAACACTGACGGTCGTACCTTCGCGGATGATTGCCCACACCCTCTCCGGAAGTCGCCGTTTCTCCGGTCCGCGGATAAGGCGGCCGGTCCGTGGGTCAAAGAACAATGCTGGAGACGTTTCGGTTATTCCTCGGAAAGTGAAGTGGCGCTCTCCGTTGACAACCTCCCAAGATTCGCGAGGCTCTCGAAGGATGGGGTCGCCACCGCGGCTGCTCGGGAAACACTTGTCGGCAAATCGCCAATTCTCTCCGGCATCAGGATGGCCGTCGCACGGGGGGAGGTGGAGGCTGAGTCTAAAGGAGCTCGGATCAAGTTTGATGGTGGGAGCGGGGAACCGTGCACCGCGAGCCGCGGCGACCTCCCTACGATCGTGGCGCCACCGACGAAAGGCTCCCAAGATATGGGGTGGCAGCCCGAAACCCGCCTGGTCAGTCTCGTAAGCGTCCCTAAGGGCCACGAGGCGCCCGAGAAGGTCCTCAGCGACCTCCCCGCCATACTCGATGAATCTCTTGACAGGCACGAGATGAATGCCAAGCGTAGAAGCTCGGCTCTGAAGATACACGAGGAGCTCTTCACCAGATTCTCCAGTTGCGCCAAAGCGAGCGACCAGGCCGAAGAGCTCACCTAAACAGGAAAGCGGTACGCCGCCGTGGGCGAGGATGGGCGCCACGTAACGATGGGCCCGTTCTTCCCGCAGAAATGCGAACTTCTCAAGGGTCGGATGGCCGCCGAGAAATTGCTCGAATCGCTGTCCCCAGCGGCTGGTTTCATTGGGCTTATCCAGCCAAGGCCAGCTGTCCCAATATGTGCCTGATTCGTACCGAAAGACGCCCACGCCGACCGTCGTGACGGCAGCAACGGTCGGGAAGTCGTCCCACGCGCTGAGTCGAAACGCCCTGAGTTCCTCCTGGAGCTCGTCGATGAGCGCTTCCTCAAGTGGTATCTCGCAGATAAGGCGTTTCTCGCGGAGCCTTGTCTTGAACTCTCTCTCCTTCCCGCGGAGAAGCTCCTGCTTGGTCAAGAAAACCACCTGGCGGCGCCCCGGTCGAGGAGCGTTGTGTCTCTCGCCCTCAAACTTGGCTGCAGTTCTATGACGAGGGGCTTCCGTGACTCGCCCGCCGTTTTGTCCGGCTGGGTGGCCACGCCGGCCAGGGTTTGCCCCTCCGGCTTGGCCCCGACGATGCCGATGGCGCGGCCGTCGACGACGAGGATGTGGCCGGGATCAGCGGTGGTGAAGCTCAGCTCACGGTCGGCCGGGCCGGGGGCGGGGGAAGGGTCGAGCGCCTCGCGGTCACGGGCCGGCCAGGCCTCGGCCTGGAGCATCGCGTCGATCTTCAGGAGGGCGCCTTGTCCGGGTTGCGTCATGAGACCTTCACCGGCTGTTTTCCTATCTTACAGGATGCCGCGGCCGCGGGCGGCGCGCAAGGGTTGTATTTTGCGTAACCCGGGAGAGGGGGTGGACTTGGATCTCAAAGGCAGGGGTGGCGGCGGCCGGGAGTCACGGCACCGGGCACCTTTACTTGACGAACGACCTCTCATGGGAGACACCGATCAGGCGCCGATCGGAGACGGCGGTGCCCGGGAGGACGCTTTCCATCCCCCGCACGTGGTCAGGCTGAACGAAGTTTCAGGAAAGATTCAGCCTCCGCGAGGGGGGTCCCGGGTATTCTTCCCCCGTGGGAACGCGGATCCTGGTGGTCGAGGACGACGAGAAGGTGGCCGAGGCCCTTGAGCGCGGCCTGGCGGCCGAGCGCTACGAGGTGGCCGTCGGGCGGACCGGGGAGGAGGGCTTCTTTCTCGCCGTGCGGGAGACCTTCGACCTCATCGTCCTCGACCTGATGCTGCCCGGCCAGGACGGGCTCGAGATCCTGTCGGCCCTGCGCGAGCGTGGGATCGAGACGCCGGTGCTGGTGCTCACCGCGCGTGGTGAGGTGGAGGCCCGCGTCGCGGGCCTCGACCGCGGGGCGGACGATTATCTCGTGAAGCCGTTCGCCTTCCCGGAGCTGCTGGCGCGGATCCGGGCGCTGCTGCGGCGCGGGCGGCCCGAGAACCAGCTCCGCCTCGCGGTTGGCGAGCTGGAGATGGATCTCGTGACCCGGCGGGCGACGCGCGCCGGGAGGGTTCTCGAGCTCACCGGCCGGGAGTGGGACCTGCTCGAGTGCCTGATGCGCCGCGCCGGCCGCGTGGTGTCGCGGGAGACCATAGTCCGCGAGGTGTGGCACGAGCCGGAGCGGGTGACACCCATCGACAACCTCATCGACGTCTACATCGCGCGTCTGCGGCGGAAGGTCGACGAGCCCTTCGCGAGCGCCATGATCCGCACCGTACGCGGCGTAGGCTTTCTCCTCGAGGACGGCGGATGAGGGGCCTCGACCACCTTCCGATCCGGGTACGGCTCACGCTTTCCTACACGGTGATCGTGACCCTCACGGTGGCGGCGTTTGCAGCGAGCACCTTCACGCTGGTTCGTTCGATGCTCCTTCGCCAGCTGGATCACCGGCTCGATCAGCAGTTGCAGCTGGTGGCCGGGACGTACGAAGAGGAGCCCGGCGAGCTGGGCGAGCTGGAGGACCACGGCGCGGTGCCGCTGTTCAGCATTACGAGGGGCGCCGAGACGGAGTACGCCACCGCCGCCTGGGACCGGTCTCACGTCGGTGGGGCCGCGGCCTCCTGCCGGCCGGACCGGGCGGCCTTCGTGCAGACCTCGCAAGGCGGGACGTACCGCGTTCTGACCGCCTCCGTGCGGGCTCGCGGAACACCCGCGATGGTGGCCGTCGCCACCGACGCCTCGCTGACCATGGCGACCCTGCACGGGATTCTCGTCGCGTTCCTGGTGGGGGTCCCCGGCGTGCTTCTGTTCGCCGCGCTCGCGGGCCTCGTCCTCGCCGGGAGGGCCCTGGCGCCGGTGGGTGCGATGGCGGCGCAGGCGCGGCGGATCACGGCGGAGCACCTCTCGGAGCGCCTGCCCGTGGTCAACCCCCGCGACGAGCTGGGGCGCCTGGCGGAGGTCTTCAACGACCTCCTCGGGCGCCTGGAGGCGTCGTTCCTCCAGCTGCGCCGCTTCACCGCCGACGCGGCGCACGAGCTGCGCACGCCGCTCACCGCCATCCGCAGCGTGGGCGAGGTGGGCCTCGAGACGGCCTCGACCATCGACGAGTGCCGCGAGGTCGTGGGCAGCCTCCTCGAGGAAGCGGACCGGCTGTCGCGGCTGGTCGGTTCATTGCTCCTGTTGACCCGTGGGGATGCCGGCTCGGTCAGGCTGGAGCCGGAGCCCACCGACCTGGCGTGGCTTGCGGCCGAGGTCCTGGAGCTCCTGCGCCCCCTGGCGGAGGAGCGCGGGCAGGAGCTCAGGCTGGACGCCGGCGCCCACCCGCGGGTGACGGTGGACCGGGCGACGCTGCGGCAGGCGGTGGTCGACATTCTGGACAACGCTATCAGCTACACACCGGAGGGTGGCAGCATCCACGTCGGTGTGAGCACGGGGGAGGACGGCGACGCCAGGATCGAGGTTCAGGATACGGGCCCTGGGATTCCCGAGGAGGCCGGGGAGCGGATCTTCGACCGGTTCTTCAGGGTGGAGCCCTCGCGGTCCCGGGCCCACGGCGGCCTGGGCCTTGGGCTGGCCGTCGCACGGTGGGCGGTGGAGGCGAACGGGGGACGCATCGAGGTCCGCAGCAAGGTGGGGCGGGGCAGCACTTTCACCATTGTGCTGCCGCTGGAAGGAAACGTCCGTCAAGGGGAAGACCCCGGAAAGGGAGGCTGACGATGACACGAACGACGATGGCACTCGGAGTTGGATTCGTTGCAGCGGTAACGATGGCCGGGCTGGCGCACGGTCAGGAGCCGGTGCGGGCCACGGTGAAGGTCACAGTGACGCGGGTGACGTTCGACGGCCTGCACCCGGGCGGGCTGCCGGCGGGGTGGAAGGTGGACGCCACGAACCCCCGCGGCAGGTTGGCCGTGTGGCGGGTCGTGGCCGATCCCACGGCGCCGAGCCCGCCCGACGTTCTCAGGGCAGTGCCACCGGCCGACAACTTTGGTGGCGCCTACAACCTGTGCTGGACGCCCTCGATACGCTTTCTCGACGGGGCGATCGAGGTCCGGCTCAGGGCCGACACCGGCTCCGGCGACCAGGGCGGCGGGCCCATCTGGAGGGTCCGTGACCGCAACAATTACTACGTCGCCCGGTACAACCCGCTGGAGCGCAACTTCCGCCTGTATGTCGTGAAGGACGGCGCGCGCAGGATGCTGGACAGTGCCTCGCGGATCAAGATCCCGACCGGGCGGTGGTGCACCATCCGAATCGTCGATAAGGGCGATCACGTTGAAGGCTGGCTCGACGGGAAGAAGCTCCTGGACGTCCATGACGGCACGTTCACCGGGCCCGGAGGGGTGGGGCTGTGGACCAAGGCCGACGCCGCCACCTCCTTCGACGACTTCACCGTGATCCCGGCCGAGGAGTGAGGCCGCCGGCTGTGGGTCGCTGCACGCACGTGTCGGGACGACGGGCGTTCGCCCTGGCGCTGGCGATGGCGGGCGCGGTCCTGCCGGCGGCAGCCGCCGCCCCGCCGGTGGTCCGGGCGGGCCGGCTCGAGGGGCGGATCCACCTGGACGGAGCCCTCGACGAGCCGGCGTGGCGGTCCGCCGGCGTGATCCGCAATCTGACCCAGCAGGATCCGCATCCCGGCCAGCCGACGCCCTACGCCACCGAGGTGCGGGTCCTGGTGGACGACGAGAACCTCTACATCGGCGTGATCTGCCACGACCCGGACCCGGCGGCAATCGCCGTCCACACCATGCAGCGGGACGGCAATCTCTACGGCGACGACACGGTGGCCGTGGTGCTCGACACCTTCGGCGACCGCCGCCGCGGCTACGAGCTCGAAATCAACGCCGCCGGCGCGCGGCTCGACGGGCTGATCTCCGGCCCCGACAACGTCTCGACAGACTGGGACGGTATCTGGAACGCCCGCACCCGGCGCACGCCGGACGGCTGGACCGCCGAGATCGAGATTCCGGCGCAAACGCTCCGCTTCACGCCCGGCGCTCCAAGCTGGGGGTTCAACGTCCAGCGGCGGATCGCCCGCGATCGGATCACGCTGCGTTGGGCGGGAGCGACGCTAGACGCGCGCCTCTCCGACCTGCGACGCGCCGGACGGCTGGAGGGCGTGGGCGGGCTCAGGCAGGGGAAGGGGCTCAGCATCAGCCCGTACGGTCTGGTCCGCCGGGACGCCGATCTCCAGAGGAGGCACGCCACCGTTCGGGGCGACGCCGGGCTCGACGTGACCTACAACCTGACCCCGGATTTCGCCGGGGTGCTGACGCTGAACACCGACTTTGCCGAGACCGAGGTGGACACGCGGCAGGTGAACCTCACCCGCTTCCCGCTGTTCTTTCCGGAAAAGCGCCCGTTCTTCCTCGAGGGATCGAACCTGTTCTCGTTCGGAACCGGCCTCGGGGCTGACTTCATCCCGTTCTTCTCCCGCCGCATCGGGCTTTACGAGGGTCACGAGGTGCCGCTGCTCGGCGGCATCAAGGTCCTGGGCCAGGCCGGGAAGTGGGGTGTGGCGGCGCTCGATACCGTCACCGGGGACAGCACGCTCACCAAGGGGACCAACCTTTTCGCCGGGCGCGTCACCTACGACGTCACCGACCACCTCACCCTGGGAACCATCGTCACGGACGGTGACCCCGACGGCGTCCACGACAACACCCTCGGAGGCGTGGACGCGCTCTGGCAGACGTCGACCTTTCACGGCGACAAGAACCTGTCCGTCGGCGGCTGGGCCGCCTGGTCCGGCGGCGACAACCCCGGCGGCCGGCACTCGGGTTGGGGCCTGAAGGTCGACTACCCCAACGACCTGTGGGACCTCTTCTTCATCTACAAGGAGCTCGGGGACGGCCTCGATCCGGCCCTCGGCTTCCTGCCGCGGCCGGGGACGCGCTGGTTCCAGGGAGGAGGGGCCTATCAGCCCCGGCCCGAGGGCGGCTTCTTCGACTGGGTGCGCCAGTTCTACTTCGAGATGTACACCACCTACGTGGAGGACCTGGACGGCCACGCCGAGTCGTGGCGTGTGTTCATGGCTCCGTTCAACGTCCAGACAGAGTCGGGGGAGCATCTGGAGGCGAACGTGGCGCCCCAGTTCGAGCGGCTGGACGAGCCCTTCGAGATCGCCGAGGGGGTCGTGATCCCGCCCGGCGAGTACCACTTCACGCGATACCGGGTGGAGGCGCAGAGCTCCCGGCACCGGCCGTGGCGGGTGGGCGCCACCGTGTGGTTCGGGGACTTCTACACCGGCTCGCTCACCCAGGTCGAGAGCTTCGTCACCTACACCACGCCCCGGGGCCACCTGCAGTTCGAGCTCCAGGCCGAGAACGACGAGGCCCACCTTCCCGAGGGGGATTTCATCCAGCGGCTGTGGCAGCTCAAGACGGTGTATGCCTTTACACCCGACCTGATCCTCTCGAGCTACGCGCAGTACGACTCGGAGTCGCGCAACCTGGGGACCAACACCCGCCTGCGCTGGACCGTCCGACCGGGCAACGACCTGTACGTGGTCTGGAACCACGGATGGGAACACCCCATCAACACCCGCGACCGCCTGGCCCTGACTCCGGTCAGCGATCAGCTCGTGGTCAAGCTACGATGGACGTTCAGGAGGTGACCATGCGCCGTCTCATGATGTTGGTCGTGCTCGCCCTGCTCCCGTTGGGAGGGTGCTCACGGCAGCCCGCCGCGCCGGCGGCCAGGAAGCAGGAGGTCGTGGTCTACGTCTCGGAGGACCAGGTGTTCTCCCAGCCGGTGCTGGGACGGTTCGAGAGGGAGACCGGCTTCCGGGTCAGGGCCGTCTACGACACCGAGGAGGCCAAGAGCACCGGGGTGATGAACCGGCTGCTCGCCGAGAAGGACAACCCGCAGGCCGACCTGTACTGGGCCAACGAGCCGATCCGCGCCGAGGTGCTGAAGCAGCGCGGGGTGGCCGAGCCGTACCGCTCCCCCGCCGCAGAGGGCATCCCGGCCATGTTCCGTGATGCCGACGGTTACTGGACCGGCTTTTCCGCCCGGCTCAGGGTGCTGGTGGTCAACGCATCGGTCCCCAGCCCGCCGTCGTCGGTGCTTGACCTCGGCAACCCTGTGTGGCGGGGTAAGGTGGTTTTGGCAAACCCTCTCTTCGGGACCACCACCTCCCACGTGGCGGCTCTATTCGTCAAGCTCGGTGACGCCGCCGGACGATCGTTTCTCGCGCGTCTCAAGGCCAACGCGATCCGTCTCACCACCTCGAATGGCGAGAGCGCCGACCAGGTGGCGGCGGGCCAGGCGGCGCTCTCCCTGGTGGACAGCGACGATGCCATCAACCGCAAGCGCCGGGGTGATCCCGTACGCATGATCGTGCCCGACCAGGGGGCGGACGGCCTGGGCTGCTTCGTCGTGCCCAATGCCGTGGTGCTCATCCATGGCGGGCCACACCCAGAGGCGGCGCGGCGCCTGGCCGACTTTCTGCTCTCGCCGGGTACCGAGAGGCAGCTCGCCGACGCCGACTGCGCGCAGGTCCCGCTCCACCCGGGCGTGCCCGTACCGGAGGATGTGCCGAGCCTGGAAAGTCTGAAGGTCATGCAGGTCTCCTACGCCGCCGTCGCCGAGAAGATGGTGTCGATCCAGCCCGAGCTGAAGGCCTGGGTGGGGTACTGAGGACGTTGCGTCTTTGCGTTCCTCCTCTCTCCATTCGCTGGGAAAGGGCGATCCCGTGGGGCGTGTAAGGCGGGTCGTTCTCGGATCAGCGGTGCTTCTGCTCATGGTGGCGGGGTTGGTGCCGGTGGCGGTGATGGTGACGAGGAGCCTGACGGCCGGGGGGCACGTTGGCTTCACGGCGTACCGCGGCCTGCTCGCGTCGCCTCGGCAGTGGCTCCTGGTGGGGAACAGCCTGACGCTGGCGACGCTGACCACCCTGGGCGCCGTGGCGCTCGGCCTGCCCGCCGGCGTTCTCGTGGGCCGGACGGACCTTCCGGGACGGCGTGTCCTGACGGCCCTGCTCGCCATGCCGCTCCTACTGCCGCCGTACCTGACCGCCGTCGGCTGGATGGCGGCGGGCTCGGAGCGCGGGCCTGTGGCGCAGCTGTTCGGGTCAGGAGCGGCCGGGGCCATTTCTCGGCTCCTCTTCGGGCTGCCCGGCTGCGTGCTCGTGCTGACCACGGCGTTCATGCCCCTGGTGATGCTGCTGGTGGCGGCGGCGCTGAGGGGCGTACCGTCGCGGCTTGAGGAAGCGGGCCTGACCATGGCCCGGTGGCCCACGGTGCTCCGGCGAGTCAGCTTACCGCTGGTGGCGCCGGGGATCCTGCTCGGCGCCGTGCTCGTCTTCCTGCTCGCCCTGGGAGAGGTCAGCGTCCCGCCGAGCCTCCGTTACCCCGTCTTTGCGGTGGAGAGCCTGTCCCAGTTCTCGGCGTTCTACGATCTCACCGCAGCCACCGCGGCGGCCATGCCGCTGGCGGCGCTCACAGCGGCCGTGCTCGGGCTGGAGGCGCTGCTGGCGCGGCACGTCGGCACGGCGCACGCCGTGGGGGCGCGGGGCAACGGCGGCGTGCTGACCGTCCCTCTCGGGGGGCTGCGCCGGCCGGTGGCTGTAGGGACGTGGACCGTGGCCGTCGTGCTCGTGGGCACGCCCCTCGCGGTTCTCATCAGCCAGGCCGGAGGTCCCGAGAGCTACCTCGGGGCGCTGCACAGCGCGGGAGACAGCCTGTGGCGGGGCGTGGCCCTGGCGGGGGTGGGTGGCGCCCTTCTTGCGGCGACGGGGTTCGTGCTCGCCGTGCTGGCGCGCGAGCGGCCGCGAGGCGCTGGCGCCGCGGTGGACGCGGCGGCGCTCTTCCTCTTCGCGGTGCCGGGGGCGGTGATGGGGGTGGGGCTCATCGTCCTCTGGAACCGGTCGTGGGCCAACGTCGTCTACGCCACGCCGCTGATCCTGCTCCTCGGCTACCTCGCTCGCTACACCGCCGTCACCCTGCGTCTCAACCGGGCGTCGCTGGAGCTGGTGCCGGAGGGCCCGATCGAAGCGGCGCGGGTGGCCGGGATCGGCTGGGGCCGGCGCCTGGTGTGGGTGGTGGCCCCCGCCGCGTGGCGGGGGATCGCGGCGGCGTGGCTGGCCGGCGCGGTGTTCTGCCTGCGGGACGTGGGCATGACGCTGCT
>CAZXXL010000035.1:0-19117 GCA_964644635.1 uncultured Thermoanaerobaculia bacterium
TGCGCGGTGTGGGTTAGGGGGGTTGGGGGGGATGTGTGTGGGTGGCGTGATCGTGGGCCGGCGGGGGGGTCCGTGGAGGTGCGGCGCCGTGGCGCGGCCTGCGGGCGCGGGGCTGGGGCGGGGGGCGGCCCGCCGCGGGGGAGGGCGGGGCGGGGCGGGGCGGGCGCGGCTCGCGCCGCCCCGCGCGTGGGCCGCCGCCGCCGGTGCCTGGGCGCCGGTCCTGCTCGATCCCGCCATCGGGACCTCGGGTTCGGCCGAGCCGCTGGCCGCCTTCCTCCTCGCGGCCGCCGCCGGCCTGTTCCAGGACCGGCGCCAGGGGGCGCCCTTCCCGTGGACCGCCGCCGCCGCCCTGGGCGCCCTCGGCGTCACCAAGCACGAGGGGACGGTGATGGCGGTGCTCGTTGCTGTCGCGGCGCTCGGGCTCCTCCCGCGGCGACACCGGGCACCCTTCCTCGCCGCCGCGCTCGGGCCCGCCGCCGCCTGGCATCTCGCGGCACGGCTGGCGGGCATCCCCGGCCTCCCGGCGGTTTTCGACGCCGCCCGTATGGTCGAGAGGGCTGCGGCGATGCCCTCCGCGCTCCTCGGCGCCGCATCGCCGTCCCTCGTCTTCGAGCTCGCCGTGCTGCTCCTCGCACTGGCCTGCCCGGCCGTCGCGCGCCCACTGCGTCTTACCCTCGCGGCGTGGCTGGCCGTGATGGCCGCGGTCTACCTGGTCAGCGCGGGCGACCTGCAATGGCTCGTGGCCACGTCCCTGGAACGGGTGCTGGCCATCCCCCTGCCGATGTCCCTGGCGGCGTTGATCGGAGCCACTTTTCTTCACCCGGCGTGAGGGGTATTCTCGTTGCCAGGGAATCCCAGAAAGGAGGCATTTCATGCGAAGAGTGAGCCTTTTCATTGTGTTCGCCATCGTGCTGGGTCTCGGTATCGCCGGGGCCCAGAATCTGCAACCCATGATGAGCGGGATCGTGCCCGTGGTCGCCCACACCCCGGGCGAGAACGGGACGTACTGGACGACGTCCCTGTACGTGACCCAGGTCTCGGGGGTCGATCCCGCGAAGCTCGTCCTCACCATCCTCAATCCGTCCGGCCCGAGCTGGACCAAGACCCTGACGCTGCCCGGCGCCAAGGGAACCCTCGCCGTGGACGACGTGGTCAAGGCGGTCGATCCTTCGATCCCCGACGGCAAGTACGTGCTCAGTTGGTGGTGCTCGCACGACGCCGTCGTGAGCACGCGAACCTTCACCTCGGGAAGCCAGGGCACCTACGGCCAGGGCGTCGGCTCGGCGGCTCCCGGCACCGGCCTCTTCACCGGCGGCCGGGTCGTCCTCCCCGCACCCATGGACGAGGGCGGCCACCGGGTCGCGGTCGGCGTCGCCAACTCGGCAAGCAAGCCCGAGACCTTCGAGATCGAGTCCGTGGACGCCGGCGGCAATGCCGTCGCTTCCTGGACGCGGACGGTCGGTCCGGGTGCGGTCGACCAGCTGCCGGCCAACGCCGGCATGGCCGGGCCGGGCTCGGTCCAGATCACGTGCGTCTCCGGGTGCGACGGGGACGCCTTCGCCTACGCGTCGGTGGTCGTGAACGACTCCAACGATGCCTACTTCATGTTCGCCGGCGCGCCGGCCCAGACCACGGCGTACCCGCCGGTCAAGACCGTCCGCGACGACAAGGGCGTGTGGACGATCATGGGCGGCTCCTTCTACGACGTCTTCAAGGCCATGGGATACGCCGTCGCGACCGACCGTCTGTGGCAGGCCGAGCTCTTCCGGCGTTCGGCGCGCGGCACGATGGCCGAGGTCTTCGGCCAGGACTTCCTGTCCAACGACATCTTCATGCGCACCATCGGCTATACCGAGGCCGAGCTCCAGCAGCAGTTCGCCAAGCTCGACGACGATTCCAAGACCGCCATCCAGGCCTACGTCGACGGCTTCAACCAGCGTATCGCCGAAGTGCGGGCGGATCCCTCGCTGCTGCCGTTCGAGTTCAAGGCCGTCGGGGGCCAGCTCGGCTTCAATTTCATGCCCGCCGACTGGACGGTCACCGACGTTCTCGACTGGCTCGCCTTGATGCAGCGTAACTTCGACCCCGAGGCCCTGTCCACCGGCCAGATCGACAACGCCATGCTCCTGCAGGCGCTGGTCGCCACGTACGGGCCGCTCGGCCAGGCCATGTTCGCCGACCTGCGCTGGATCAACGACCCGGCCGCCCAGACCTACATTCCGGCCCCGGCCGGCGGGCAGCAGACGCACACCGCGGCGATGAAGCGGGTACCCGCCGTCGACCCGTCCGCACTGCCCCCCCTGCGCCTCGCCGATCAGGACCTCAGGAACCGGCTCGGCCGGATCACGTCCAACCTGAAAAGGGTCAACGCGCGGATCAAGATGGGCAGCTACGCCTGGGTCGTCTCGGGCAAGAAGACCGCGTCGGGCCACCCGATCATCTACTCCGGGCCGCAGATGGGATTCTCGGTACCGGCGATCATCCTCGAGGGGGCGATTCTCGGCGGCGGGCTCGAGGTCTCCGGCATGACGGCCGCCGGCATCCCGGGCATCATCATCGGCCGCACCCCGCACCACGCGTGGTCCATGCAGGTGGGCCATGCCCACACCCTCGATTACTACTTCGAGCCGCCGCAGGCGGTGCACCTGGACCGCCTCGAGACCATCCACGTGGCCGGGGCCGCGGACGTCACCATCCCGGTCTTCAAGACGAGCCACGGCCCGGTCATCGAGCCCATCCCGTACGATCCGCAGAACCCGCCGCCGGTCATCATCAGCTGGGATTACGCCCAGCGGAACGTCGAGTTCGGGACCGTCGGAGCCTTCCTCCAGCTCGCCCGTGCCACCAGCATGCAGGAGTTCGGCGAGGGTATCGACCGGGTCGCCGTCAGCCAACACTTCTGCTACGCCGACCGGAACGGCAACATCGCCTACTGGATGTCCGGCTTCAACCCGGTGCGGCCCGGCGGCGTGGACCCCCGCTTCCCGCTCATCGGCGACGGTACCCAGGAGTGGCCGCAGCCGGTGACCTACCTGCCACGACCCCACGACGAGAACACGGCCCAGGGCTGGTACGGCGGCTGGAACAACAAGGCCGAGGTCAGCTACCCCAACTCACCGAACAACCTCTTCTACAACATGGGGCCGTTCCACCGGGCGCACGTCATCAAGGATTACCTGGACACCCACGACAACCTGACCTTCGAACAGGTTCGCGACCTGGCCATCAACATCGCCACCACCGACTCGCTGTTCGCCACCAGGGGCGGCGCCGGGGGCAACCCGTGGAAGTTCCTCAAGGACACATTCACCGCCGCCGTCCAGGCGAACCCGACGCCGTCGCGAACCGAGGCCCTGGCCCTCCTCGACAACTTCGACGGGCACTTCGTGGCGGGGGGTCCCTCCCAGTGGGTGAGCGGCCTCTTCAGGTCCGACGCCTGGGTGCTCCAGGACGCGTGGATCCGTGAGGTCATCCGGCTGACCTTCGAGGACGAGTTCGCCAAGGCCGGCCTCAACTACGCCGACGAGCAGCCACTCGGCCTCCTGCTCAACGTCCTGCTCCACGAGCTGGCCGGCCCCAACGCCTCGCTTCCGACCCTTTACGACTGGTTCCAGGACCAGTCGGGGTCGGGCAAGCCGACCACTGCCGACGGCATCATCGTCCAGGCCCTCGACAACGTCCTCGCCCAGCTCGGGCCGCGGCCGTGGGGCAAGGCGCGCGGGTTCATTCGCTTCAAGCACGACATCCTGGGCGAGGTCCACGCCACGCCGTACGCCAATCGTTCGACCTACGCCCACGTGGTGGAGTTCGGTCCCAGCGGCCCGGTCCGGATCGAGAGCATGTTCCCTCTCGGCGAGTCCGGCACGATCCTCATGGACCAGTTCGGGGCACCCAAGTACGATCCCAACTTCTTCAGCATGGCGCCGGTGTTCGACGCCTTCGCCCCACGTCCCTTCCCCCTGTTCAAGTAACGGCTCCCCCGTTCAAGACCGGCGCCCCGGGGTTGATCCCCGGGGCGCCTTTTTCTCCGATCGTTTGCGGCAGCACGTCACACCCGGCCCTCGGCCGGGGCCACGGGGCAGGCCGTCTCCCGACCCACGGGACACGCCAACTGCGGCCACACCGGGCACGCCGCCTCCGGTCCCACGGGACAGGCGGTTTCCGGACCCACCGGACACGCCGCCTCGGGACCGACCGGACACGCCAGGTCCGGCGCCACCGGGCAGGGCAGCTGCGGCCCCACGGGACACGCCAGCTGTGGCCCCACGGGACAGGCCGCCTCGGGACCGACCGGGCAGGCGTTCTCGGCAGCCGGGCCGCCGGTGGCGGCCGCTCCTGCGCCGGCCCGGGCGGCCACCCGGCACGGCATGTCCGCCGTGACCCAGCTCCGCCACACGGGCAGATCCAGCTGCAGGGACCCGTCCTCGCCCAGCCGACCCACGGTATTGCCGGGCGCATCGAGGTTGACGGCGCACTTGTGGAGCGTGCCGTCGGCGCCGATCATCACCGCGTTCGGGCGGCCGGCATAACAACCCAGGCCTCCCGGGCGCGACTCCCGCCTCATGTCGACGACCCGAAGACCTGCGGCCCCCAGCTCGGCGGCCAGCTCGGCGGCGAACCGCCTCCCCTCGGCGGCGGAGCACTCGAGCTCCCCGTGGCCCGGGTACGAGATCTGCCGGCCGTAGAACTCGAAGCGGTCGTCACCGGCGAACTCGCGGGCGAGCTCCGGGATCCAACGTCGGATGGCCTCCCGGTTCCCCCGGTCGAACCCGAGTCTCACCACGGTCCGGAACTGCGCTCTGCTCGCCTTCATGGTCAAGAGCGCCCGCCACACCCGGGCGAAGCTCCCCCGGCCGGAGGCGGTGACCCGGCGCAGGTCGTGTTCCGGGCCGGGACCGTCAAGCGTGATCTGGTAGTCCGTGCAGCCGAGCTCGGCCAGACGTGCGAAGCGTTCGGGGTCGAGGAGGGTCCCGTTGGTGGTCATCGACATGGAGAAACCGATCCCCGCCTCGTCCGCCACGCCACGCCCGTAGCTCGAAATCTCCTCGAGGACCGGCCAGGCGGCGAGGGGCTCGCCTCCATACCACTCCAGGTGGAGCCACGGAGCTCCCTCCTCGTGCACCAGGCGGGCGATGAGTCTCTTGACCGCCGCCCTCGTCTCGCGCGACATGGTGGCCGGGGTGTGCCCCTGGTAACAATAGATACAACGCAGGTTGCAGCCTTCGGTGGGCAGGATCACCAGGTGCGCACCGCCTGCCCACCTGCCGCCGGCCGGGACGGCCCCGCGTCCGACGTCGCTCGCCGGCCTTGCCGGCGACACTTTGATCGCTGATTGTCTGGACATGGCACGACCTCCTCTGCAGCGGCCGCCGGATTCCCTCCGGCAACCACCGGAAATTTGCGGCCTGCGCTGCAGCTTCGAGGCCAACCTTCAATATCGCCGTACGGCTCCTCCTGTGTCAGTGATCGATCTCACAAACTCCCGGGAAAAAGAGAATCACCGACGCCCGTGCCCCCGGCGCCCCCGGGCGGCGGGTGACGAACCGGCGACCTCAGCTCCGGCTGCCGTCGAATCGCCGCTTGAGCTCGACCAGGAATCGCCGCTCGTCGGGCGTCAGGCTCTCCGGTCCCTGCTCCCTCACCTTGCTCTGCAGTCGCTTGAGCTCGGCGGCCTCCCGGCGGCTCATGGAGGGTGGCAGCACGAGGTCGCCCCGGGCCGTCGCCCGGGCGAGCCCGGGCTTGAGGAAGGCGAAGTACATCACGGCGCCGGCCAGCGCTCCCCCGAGATGGGCCCCGTGGGCGATGGGCAGCCCGCCGCCCTGCCGCTGGACGAACAGGCCCCACACGTCCCACGCGACGAAGGCCATCACGCCGGCGAAGGCCGGCACGGGAATGATCCCCATCACCAGGATCTTCTGCCTGGGAAAGATCAGGGCGTACGCCATGAGCAGGCCGGTGATGGCGCCCGACGCGCCGAGGGCCGGCACGTTGGGCTGGTCGAGGAACCAGAGGGCCACGGCGCAGTAGCTCAGCGAGCTGACGAGGGCCGCGGCGAGGTAAAAGAAAACGAAGGTGCGAACCCCCCATAGCCGCTCGAGGACCGCCCCGAAGCTCCACAGCACGATCATGTTGATGGCGATGTGCCACAGCGCGTTATGCGAGAAGGCGGAGGTCAGGACCGTCCACCAGAGGCCGTGGGCCAGGTGGTAGGGGCTGGTCAGGAAGTTCACGATCATGAATTCGCGCCATGCCTGGTCGGCGGCGCCGAGGCGCCACATGAAGAACACGACGAGGTTGAGACCGATGATGGCGGGCACAGCCCGCAAGGGCCGCCGCCACCAGGGGGCCGCCCCGGCGGGACCGGCTGGTCCTTCTTCGGAGGTCGTCACCGGGGATGAGTACACGGGCGGCTGGGTCGAGCTCATCGCGACATTATGCACCGCCGCGCCCCGCCGTGCGAGAGCTACCCCCCGGCCCATCATGCGGGAACGACGTCGAGGGACACGTCGAGGGCCGGCGCGCTGTGCGTCAGCCTCCCGACGGAGATCACGTCCACCCCCGTCTCGGCCACGCTCCTGACGGCATCGAGCCCGATGCCGCCCGAGGCCTCGAGGATCGCCCGGCCGGCGGCGAGCCGCACCGCCTCGCGGAGGCTCCCGGGATCCATGTTGTCGAGCAGGACGGCGTCGGCCCCGGTGGAGAGAGCCTCTTCCACCTGCGCCAGGGTCTCGACCTCGACCTCGATCTTCGTCAGGTGACCCACCCGGGCCCGCGCCCGGCTCACGGCCTCGGCCACGCTTCCCGCCAGCGCCAGGTGGTTGTCCTTGATGAGCACCGCGTCGTGGAGGCCGAACCGGTGGTTCGAGCCCCCGCCGCAGCGCACCGCGTACTTCTCGAGCAGGCGCAGCCCGGGGGTCGTCTTGCGGGTGTCGACGATCCTCGCCCCGGTCCCCGCCACGGCCCGGACGTAACTCCTGGTCAACGTCGCGATGCCCGACAGGTGCCCGAGCAGGTTGAGCGCCACCCTCTCCCCGGCCAGGATCGGCTGCGCCCGGCCCGCCAGCCTCACGATCACGCCCCCGGCCGGGACGTCCGCACCGTCCGCCGTCACGATCTCGCACTCGAGATCCCGATCGAGTCTGCGGAAAACCTCGCAGGCCGCCGTCGCACCGGCCACCCTGCCCTCGCGCCTGGCGACGATTTCGGCCGTGCAGCGGGAGCCTAAGGGAACCACGGCCTCGGTCGTGATGTCGCCGCCGGCGCCGAGATCCTCGGCGAGGGCCGCTTCCAGGAGTCTCGCGTACAGGGCGGGCGGCGGCGGTGCAAGCTGCGGCCGCCCGCTCACAGGGCCACCTCGACGCCGGCGTTGACCCGGGGGTGCACGGCGGCGACCGGCACCCGCCACACCCGCTCGCCCCCGGCCACGACCACCAGGCGGTACGGCTCTCCGCCGGAACCCTGGGGCGCATCGGTGCGGAAATGGGAGCCGCAGCTCCGCCGCCGGGCCATGGCGGCACGCACGACGAGCCGCGCGACCTCCAGCTCGTGGCGCAACCGCCCCGCCGCCGGCGGGAGGTCGGCCCCAAGGCGCAGGATCTCGCGGTAAGCGGCGCGCAGACCGCGGGCATCGCGCTCGAGCCCCACCCGCGACCACATGATCCGCCGCAACGCACGCCGCCGGCCGTCGACGGTGCGGCCGCCGGAGGGAAGGGCACCGGCCCGCCTCGCCGCTCGCCTCACCGCGCGCCCGTCCGGCACCGGCAGCATGGCCGCGCCGACGTCCCGCCCCGCGCGATGCCCGAAGACGAGGGCCTCGAGCAGGGAGTTGCTGGCCAGCCGGTTGGCGCCGTGCAGGCCGGTGCACGCCACCTCGCCGCACGCCCACAGACCCGGCACCGACGTCCTTCCGGCGGTGTCCACGAGGACGCCCCCCATGTGGTAATGCGCGGCCGGCGACACCGGAATCGGGTCACGTGACGGATCGATGCCGTGGCTCCGGCAGATCCGGAAGACCGTGGGGAAGCGGCGCGGCAACTCCCGGGCCAGACCGGTGGCGTCGAGAAAGACCCTCCCGCCGTCCGCCTCGACGCACCGGATCCCCCGCGCGACAACGTCCCGGGGGGCCAGATCGCCGTCGGGATGAACCCCCGCCATGATGGGCCGGCCCCGGCCGTCGATCAGCCGCGCCCCGTCGCCCCGCAGCGCCTCCGTGAGCAGCGGCATGGGGTCGCCCGCGCCGGCGAGGGCCGTGGGGTGGAACTGAACCATCTCCAGGTCGGCAAGCCGCGCGCCCGCCAGCGCCGCCATCCCCAGCACCGCCGCCCCTCCCGGTTCAGGGTTCGTCGTCCGCGCGTAGAGCCTCCCGATGCCGCCCGCGGCCAGGACCACCGCCGGCGCCACGACGGCCAGCCGCCTGCCGCGTGTGCTCACCGCCACCACGCCGACGCACCGTCCGCCCTCCATCACCAGCCGTTCCACCCACCAGCCGGGGAGGATCCCGATGTTGGCCGCGGACGCGGCGGCCGCAGCCAGCGTCCGCACCACCTCGGCGCCGGTCGCGTCACCCGCCGCGTGCACCACGCGCCGCCGGTGATGCGCCCCCTCGCGGCCCCGCGCGAGGCCACCGCCGGGCGCCCGGTCGAAACGCGCGCCGAGGCGCAGGAGATCACCGACCCGCTCCGGACCCTCGCGCGTCACCAGGCGCACGACGTCCGGATCGCACAGGCCGCAGCCCGCCGCCAGCGTGTCCCGGGCGTGGAGCTCCGGGTCGTCGTCCTCCCCGAGCGCCACCGCGATGCCGCCCTGGGCCGCCGGGCTCGACCCGCTACGCCCCGGGGGCCGGGTGGCGAGCACGAGGACCGGGCGCCGTCCCGCGGCCAGCGCCGCAGCGAGGCCGGCCGTTCCCGCGCCGATGATGACCACGTCGGTCCTGATCTCCTCGACGGCGGGCGCGCTCATCCCCGCGCCCCCCGCCCGACTTCCAGCATCCGGTCGAGCGCCCGCCGGGCGCGCCGGGCGATGTCCGGTTCGATCTCGATCACGAACCGCATCCTCTCCAGCGCGCGGGCGATGTTCTCCAGGGTAATCCGCTTCATGTACGGGCACACCGTGCACGGCCGCACCAGCTCCACGTCCGGGAACTCGGCCGCCACGTTGTCCGCCATCGAGCATTCCGTGATCATCGCCACCCGCCGCGGCCGGTGCTCGCGGATGTAGCGCACCATCCCCGCCGTCGAACCCACCACGTCGGCCTCCTCGAGCACCTCCCAGCGGCACTCGGGATGGGCGAGCACCACCACCCCGGGGAACTGCGCCCGGTAGGCCCGCACCTGCTCGGCCGTGAACTGCTCGTGGACCTCGCAGCGGCCGTCCCAGGGGATGATCTCGACGTTCGTGTTGGCCGCGACGTACCTCGCCAGGTACCGATCCGGGATGAAGATCACGCGTTCGGCACCGAGCGACTCCACGACCTCCACCGCGTTGGCCGAGGTGCAGCACACCTCCGACTCGGCCTTCACCGCGGCCGAGGTGTTGACGTAGCTGACCACCGGCACCCCCGGGTGGCGGGCGCGGAGGGCGCGCACGTCGGCCGCCGTGATGGCATCGGCCAGGGAGCATCCCGCCTCGAGGTCGGGCAGGAGCACCGTCCGGCCGGGGTTGAGGATCTTGGCCGTCTCGGCCATGAAGCGGACGCCGCACATGACGATGACGTCGGCCTCGATCTCCTGCGCCCGCCGGGCCAGCGCCAGGGAGTCGCCCGTCAGGTCGGCGACGCCGTGGAAGATCTCCGGCGTCTGGTAGTTGTGAGCCAGGATGACGGCGTTCCGGGCCCGCTTGAGGCGCTCGATCCTCTCGATGAAGGGCTCGAAGACCGCCCACTCGACGTCCGGTATCGCCCTCCGCGCGGGCTCCGGGACGGTGTGCGGTCTGCCGCACCCGGCCTCCACGACTGTCTGATTCCCCATCGTGACTCCTTTCCTTATGCTCACCGTGAGCATATTAATCCCAAAAGAAGAAACCGGCGATGCCGGCACCTTTATGCTACGTCTGAGCATTCAGGCTGTCAAGGGGCCGCGCCCTAGACCTTCCCCAATATTCCTGAGACCGCGGCTCGGTAGGCCGTCCGGCGCCGGGTGTCTCCCGGAGCACCACGGAGCGTGCTCCAGAGCTGCTAGGGATTGCCACGTCGCCGGGCTGCGCCCGGCTCCTCGCAATGACAGGAGAAAGGGCTTCGTTGAACGCCTCGCACCCCCTCTCCGTGTCATTGTGAGGAGCGAAGCGACGAAGCGCCGTGAGACAGGGCAGCTCCGCTGCCCGCTGTCGAACGGCGTCCCGAGCGAGGGCCCGCCAGGGCCCGAGCGACGGGACCCCCTCGCACGGGGAGCGCTCCACAGAGCAGTGGGGAGCGCGCTCTTTTCTCGCCTTGTCATTGCGAGGAGGATTCCGCAGGGATCCGACGAAGCAATCCCCTCACGATTGGACCCCCTCCCGGAGAAACCCGCGGCGTGCTCCAGAGCTGGTAAGGATTGCCACGTCGCCGGGCTGCGCCCGGCTCCTCGCGATGACAAATTCCGGAGATCGCTCGCTCAATCTTGGGGAAACTCCAAGCCGCGTCACCTCACGAATACTCCGCCCGCGATCAGCTCCGGCCGGCGCCCGGCAGACCCACTCCCGGCGCCTGGCGCTCCCGCAGCACCTCGCGCCGGAAGCGGAAGAGCTCGGCGGGCCGGCCCCCGGTCCGGGGCTCGATCCGGCCCGTGGGCTCCACCAGGCCCCCGCGCACCACAAGGCGGCGGAAGTTCTGCTTGTGAAGGCGTACTCCGGCCAGCGCCTCCACCGTCCGCTGCAGCCGCAGCAGGGTGAAGGTCTCCGGGAGCAGCTCGAAGATCACGGGCCGGTAGCGGATCTTGCCGCGCAGCCTCCCCATGGCGGTGGCCAGCAGCCGCCGGTGGTCGAGGGCCATCTCGCGGCCGGCCCGAACGGTGGTCGAGCGGGCGGTCGCGGAGCCTTCCCCGCGCAGCGCCTCGGCCACGCACCCGACCTCGAAGAGGAGCTCGTAGCGCTCCAGGACCCGCTCGCCGTCCCACGGCGATCCCTCGAGCCCGAAGGCGATGGCCGCGCGCTCCCGCCGGGCCTCGGCCTCCCGTCCGCCGGCCGCGATCCACCGATCCAGGGCCGGCTCCAGGGCGGCGTCGAGCACCCGCGGGCGTCCCCCCCGCCAGTCCTCCCACGGCAGGAACTCGTACACGCCGCGCCACCGGGCCGGCAGGTGGCCGGGGACCGCGCCCTCCCGGACCAGGGCCAGGTAGGCCACGGAGACCACGCGGGGGCCGCCGCGCGCCTCCCGCGGATCCCGGAAGCGATCGCCGAAGGTGTAGAGCTGCTCCACGTAGCCGAGCTCGATCCCGGTGGAGGCCCGCACCCAGCGCCGGAGCGCCAGCTCCAGGGTCCGGTCGCCGGCCGGGTCCAGCGGACCGGCCGGCAGGGCGTCGACGGGCCGCCGTTCACCATCCGCGCCGTCGCCGGAGGCGGGCGCGCCCTCCGGCGGCGAGGACACGGTCAGCACCCGGGGCTGCTCCCCGGTCACGGCGATGATCACCGCGCTGAGGCCGATCTCGAGGGCGGGCCCCCGGGCCTTCATCCTGCTCTCGCTTCCGGTGCCGTCATTGGATGCATGGTGAGGCGGCGGCCGAGCCGGTGTCAAGGCGCTCCGCCCGCGCAGAACGGCGGCCTCAGCCCGCGGCGGGCCGTTCCGCCTGGCCGGCGACCCCGAGCACGATGAGGGCGCCGCCCACCACCACGCCCCAGCCCAGGGGCTCGCCGAGCAGCATCACGCCGGCGAGGACGCCGACCAGGGGGATGCCGTAGATGAAGCTGTTCGTGACCGTCACGCCGAGCACGCGGATGGCGTGGTTCCACCACAGGTAGGCCAAGGCGGAGCAGAACACGCCCAGGTACGCCACCGCGAGTACCGTCCCGGCAGAGGGCGGCCCGAGTCCGGTCACCGCGAGCTCGACGCCGGCCAGCGGGGCCAGGCAGAGGGTTCCCCAGAGGATTCCCCTCTGGGTGACGACGAGGACCGGGTAGCGGCCCGCGAGCCGTCGCACGAGGAACGTGTACGCCACCCAGGAGCCGACGGTGGCCAGGATGAGCAGGTCGCCCACGGTGGAGCCGGTGCCGGACTTCCCGACGCCGACCACCAGGGCCACCCCGGCCAGCGCCGCCACCAGGCCCGCCAGGCTGCGTGCCGAGGGGAGCCGGCGGCGGATCATCGACTCGGCCGCGGCGGTCGCCAGGGGGGTGATCGACACGATCAGGGCGGCGTGGGAGGCGGTGGTGTAGCGAAGCCCCCAGTTCTCGAACACGAAGGCGACGGTGACGCCGGAGAACCCGAGCAGAAAGCACGCCCACCGGTCCTGCCGGGCGGTGCGGACATCACCGTGCCGCTGGCGCACGAGGAGGCCGAGTATCACCGACGCCAGGGCGAAGCGCAGGAAGGCGAGGCTCAGCGGCGGAATCTCCCGGACCGCGGCCCTGGTGGCCGTGAAGGAAACGCCCCAGATGATCATCACGGCGACGGCCAGGAGGTACGCCACCGCGCGGCCGGCATCCCCTCGCCCCATGAACGAACCCGCCTACCGGGGCTCGCCGCTGCCCGGCGTCACCCGGATCCTGCCCGTGCCCCAGCCGGTGACCACGCCCACGATGGCAGCGTCGATGCCGCGCCCCTCGAGCTCGGTGAGCAGGCTCGACCCGGCCCGACGGGGCACCGCCGCGAGGAGGCCGCCCGAGGTCTGGGCGTCGGCGAGGATCAACCGGTCCAGCTCCGGCACCGCCTCGTCCCACGTGGTCCAGCCGGCGGCGTAAGCGAGGTTCGACCGCGTTCCACCCGGCACCTCGCCGGCGGCCGCGAGCCGGGACGTACCCGGCAGCACCGGGACGGCTGCCGCCCACAGCTCGGCGTCGGCGCCGGAGGCCGCCAGCAGCTCGTGGAGATGGCCGAGCAGGCCGAAACCCGTCACGTCGGTGACCGCGGTCGGCCCGGCGCCCGCCAGCGCCTCGGCCGCGGCGCGGTTGAGCCGCCGCATCACGGCGCAGGCGGCCTGCCAGCCCTCCGGATCCGCCGTCGCGTGCTTCGCCGCCGTGGACCAGATCCCCGTCCCCAGCGGCTTGGTCAGCACCAGCAGGTTTCCCGGGCGCGCGCCCGCGTTGCGCCACAGGCCCTCCTCGGTGGTCCTGCCCGTCACCACCCAGCCGAACTTGGGCTCGGTGTCCTCCACCGTATGGCCCCCGAGCATCGGGATCCCGGCCTCCTCGGCCACCTCCCGTGCACCCTCGAGGATCTCGGCGAGCACCGACGCGGGCAGGGTCGCAATGGGAAAGGCGGCGATGTTGAGGGCGAACAGGGGCTCGGCGCCCATGGCGTAGATGTCGGACAGCGCGTTGGCGGCCGCGATGGCACCGAACAGCCGCGGGTCGTCCACCACCGGTGTGAAGAAATCCAGCGTCTGCACGAGAACGGTGCCGTCGGGCAGGCGCCAGGCGCAGGCGTCGTCCGCGCCCTCCACACCGACCAGCACCTCGGCGCGGTCGGGGACCGGAAACCGCCGCAGCACCTCCTCGAGAACCTGGGGCTGCAGCTTGCAGGCGCAGCCGAGGCCGTGGGTGTAGCTGGTGAGCCGGACCTCGCCCCCGGTGACCGGCGCCTTCTGTGCCACCCTCTCCCCGGCCAGCTCCGCGGCGACCGCCAGCACCGCGCGCGCACCGGCCTCGACGTCCTCCTCGGTGGTGAAGCGGCCCACTGAGAGGCGCACGGTGGCGAGGGCGAGATCGGGTCCCACGCCCATGGCCGCCAGGACGTGCGAGGGCTCCACGGCGTCCGCGTGGCAGGCCGCACCGGCCGATGCACCCAGCCGGTCGGCGAGCCGGGTCAGCAGCAACCCGGCGTCGACTCCGGGGAAGGCGGCGCTCAGCGTGTTGGGGAGACGGTGTTCGGGATCGCCGTGGACAACGAGCCCGGGAAAGCCGTCGACGAGCAACGCCTCGAGGCGGTCGCGCAGGGACGCCAGGCGCGGTATCTCCTCCTCCAGCTCGTGGGCGACCAGCTCGCAGGCGGCGCCGAGACCCACCTCGCAGAGGACGTTCTCGGTTCCCGCGCGCAGGCCCATCTCGTGGCCGGCGCCCCGAATCAGCGGCTCGATCCGCACGCCCTTCCTGACGAAGAGGGCTCCCACCCCCTTGGGGCCGTACAGCTTGTGCCCGGCGATCGAAAGCAGGTCCACCCCGAGCCGGCGGACGTCCACCGGGATCTTGCCCACGGCCTGGGCGGCGTCGGTGTGGACGAGCACGCCGCGGGGCCGGCAGACGCCCACGATCTCTGCCAGGGGCTCGATCGTCCCCACCTCGTTGTTGGCGAGCATGACCGAGACGAGGATCGTGTCCGGGCGCAGGGCGCGCGCCACGTCGGCGGGGTCCACCCGGCCGCGGCCGTCCACGCCGACGATGCTCAGCGCGATCCGGCCCTCGCGCTCGAGCGCCCGGACCACCTCCAGGACCGCCGGGTGCTCCACCGCCGAGGTGATCACGTGGCCGCCGCCGCGGGCCTCGACCACGCCCCGGATGGCCAGGTTGTTCGATTCCGAGCCGCCCGACGTGAAGACGATCTCTTCGGTCTCACAGCCCAGGCACGAGGCCACCTGGCCGCGGGCGCGCTCCACGGCGGCCCGCGCCTCCCGCCCCAGGCGGTGCAGCGACGACGGGTTGCCGAAGCCGCCGGCCAGGAAGGGACGCATGGCCTCCGCCACCCGGGGGTCCACCGGGGTCGTCGCGTTGTAGTCGAGGTAGATGAAGCGATCCGGCATGGCGCCTCCGCACCGAGTATAGCGGGCCGAGCCGCAGCGCCCGACTGCACGCATTGCGCGGGGAAGGCCCCGGCGGTACCATGCCCGAGCGCGGGCGGACCGCTGTCGCCCGTGATCCTGGAAAGCTGTGGGAGGTGATCATGGCCAACGGAATCGTCCCTGTGCCCAAGCCCGAGAACGAGCCGGTCCGTGCGTACGCGCCGGGGTCGCCGGAGAAGGCGGCGCTGAAGGCAGCGCTCGACGAGATGCTCGAGACCGAGATCGAGATCCCCCTCATCATCGGGGGCAAGGAGGTGCGCACAGGCCGAACCGGCAAGGCCGTCTGTCCGCACGACCACGGCCACGTCCTCGCCACCTACCACCAGGCCGGGCCGCAGGAGGTGGAAGCGGCCATCGCCGCCGCCCGCGAGGCATGGAAGTCCTGGTCGGAGATGGACTGGGAGGCGCGCGCCGCCGTCTTCCTCAAGGCCGCCGACCTCCTCGCCGGGCCTTGGCGGTACCGGCTCAACGCCGCGTGCATGCTCAACCAGTCCAAGACCGTCTTCCAGGCCGAGATCGATTCCGCCTGCGAGCTGATCGACTTCTGGCGCTTCAACCCGTACTACATGCGCCTCCTGTACGAGCAGCAGCCGGCGAGCTCGCGCGGCATCTGGGACTTCGTGGAGTACCGGCCGCTGGAGGGGTTCGTCTTCGCCGTCACCCCCTTCAACTTCGCCTCCATCGCCGGCAACCTGCCCACGGCTCCGGCCATGATGGGCAACGTCGTCCTCTGGAAGCCGGCGTCCTCCGCGGTCTTCACCGCCTACCACCTGATGAAGCTCCTCCAGGCCGCCGGCCTGCCCGACGGCGTCATCAACTTCATCCCCGGTCCCGGGCGCCACGTGGGCGATCCGGTGCTCGCCAGCCCCGATCTCGCCGGCATCCACTTCACCGGCTCGACGGCCACGTTCCAGGCCATGTGGCGCACCATCGGCGCCAACATCGCGAGCTACAAGACCTACCCGAGGATCGTCGGCGAGACCGGGGGCAAGGACTTCGTCTTCGCCCATGCCTCGGCCAACGTGCCGGCGCTGGTCACGGCCCTCGTGCGCGGCGCCTTCGAGTACCAGGGCCAGAAGTGCTCCGCCGCCTCCCGCGCCTACATTCCGCGCTCCATCTGGCCCCAGGTCAGGGAGGGCATACTGGAGCAGATCGGCCGCATCCACATGGGATCTCCCCTCGATTTCCGCAACTTCATGACCGCCGTCATCGACCGGGCCGCCTTCGAGAGCATCATGAGCTACATCGAGTTCGCCAGGGGCTCGGACGACGCCGAGATCCTGTGCGGGGGCTCGGGTGACGCCAGCCGCGGTTACTTCATCGAGCCGACCGTGGTGCTCACCACCGATCCCCACTTCAAGCTCATGGAGGAGGAGATCTTCGGCCCGGTGCTCACCGTCTACGTCTACGACGACGACGCCCTCGACGAGACCCTCGCGCTGTGCGACACGACGAGCCCGTACGGGCTCACCGGCGCCGTCTTCGCCGACGACCGGCGCGCCATCGTGCACATGAGCGCGGCCCTGCGCCACGCGGCCGGCAACTTCTACATCAACGACAAGCCCACCGGCGCCGTCGTCGGCCAGCAGCCGTTCGGCGGCTCCCGGGCCTCCGGAACCAACGACAAGGCCGGCTCCTTCATGAACCTCCTGCGCTGGACCTCCCAGCGTGCCGTCAAGGAGACCTTCGTCCCGCCCACGGACTTCACGTACCCGTTCATGGGCGAGGAGTGATCGCTCGACCCGCCGACACGAACGGCCGGGGCCCCGCCCCGGCCGTTTTCTCGTCGTCCACCCGCCGGTGTCGGTACGTTCGTGACCGGCGCCGCCCCTGCCGCCCGCCCGCCCGGGCTTGACCGGGGCATGCCGGCATGGTATTTGTTCTTAAGCTCAATTGATCGGTCAGAGATTGAATCATGCCTGGAGGCTTCCTCCAGGCAGCAACAGGGATCACGGAAGGCCATGAAAGGAGTGAGGAACATGAAACTGAAGAGAATGGTGCAGGGAGGATTGATCGGCATCGCGGTGCTGGCCGCCGGCCTCGCCCAGGCGGGCCCGGTGACGCTCATGGGCATCGATGCCGAGGACGGCGGGGTCGGGGGCCACGGGCCCATCAGCGCCTACGAGAGCGTGGTCCAGGACCTCCTGAACAACGTGACCAACGGCGGCTCGGGGATCCTCGTGGTCGGCGGCGGCAAGAGCGCCACCGACGACGTGACCGAGTTCTGGAACCAGATCGGCACGGATCTCGGTGTTGCCATCACCTACGTCAACGGCGCGGGCAATATCACCGCCCAGTCCTTCGGCGGCTTCGCCCTCCTGGCCATGGTCAGCTCCGACTCCGAGACCTCCAGCGGCGGCATGACCCAGGCCGAGAGCGACGCCATCAACGCCCGCGCGGGCGACGTCGCGTCGTTCATCAACGGCGGCGGCGGCCTCATCGGTTTCACCCAGGACGGGCTGACCTCGCCGTACGGCTACATCACGCAGTTCGGCGCCATCACCGCCCAGGCGACGAGCTACTCGGACGTCACGTCCACGGCCGCCGGCCAGGCGGTGGGCATCACCGACACCAACCTCGACGTCTGCTGTTGGCACGAGGTCTACCCCTCGTTCCCGCCCTTCCTGGCCGTGCTGGCGATCGACAACGAGACCGGCACCGGCTTCGGCATGGCGGCGGCGATCGGCGGGGCGTCGGTCGTCGTGCGCAGCACCCAGATCCCCACCCTCGGCGGCTGGGGCGTCGGGCTGCTCGTGTTGCTGGTCGTGCTCGGCGGGGCCGCGGTCATCAGGCGTCTCTGACGTCCGGGCAGGCGGCACCGCTTGGGTGCCGGCCCTTGAAGACAGAAACTCCGGGGGAGGGCCGACCAGGTCCTCCCCCGTTGTCCTGTGGCCACGGCTCCGACCGCCCGACCGCCCACCCCCTTGACAGGGTGCGGGCGGTTGGCCACCCTGGCACGGGCTCCCGCCCGGGAGCCAGCGGGGAGGCGGCATGAGAAAACCTGTCATTCTCATCACCGGCGCCGGCGGCGAGATCGGCCACGGCCTCATCCACCGGCTGGCCGAGGAAGGTCACTCGGCCATAATCACGATCGACCTCAACCCCTTGGACGAGGGGCTGCGCGCCCGGGTCTCCCGGGAATTCGTGGGATCGATCCTGGACAAGAACCTCCTCGAACGGATCCTCTCCGAGTACGAGGTGGACATGGTCTTTCACCTCGCCGCCATTCTCTCCACCCGGGGCGAGTTCACGCCCGTGACCGCCCACCAGGTCAACGTCGAGGGCACCCTCAACATGCTCGACTTCGCCCAGTCCGAGGGCGAGTCCCACGGCCGGCCCGTGGTCTTCCTCTACCCGAGCTCCATCGCCGCCTACGGCCTCCCCGATCTGGAGACCAAGGCCGCCGCCGGGAAGGTCAAGGAGCACGAATGGAACGTGCCCACCACCATGTACGGCTGCAACAAGCTCTACTGCGAGCACCTCGGCCGTTACTTCAACCTCCACTACAAGCAGCTCGCCGCCGAGAACCTGGCCGGCAAGGTGGACTTCCGGGCCATTCGCTTCCCGGGCCTGATCAGCGCGGTGACCGTTCCCTCCGGCGGCACCTCGGACTACGCCCCGGAGATGATCCACGCCGCCGCCCAGGGGCGGCCGTACCGCTGCTTCGTCCGCCCGGACACGCGGATCCCGTTCATGGCCATGCCCGACGCCGTGGCCGCCCTGCTCGCGCTGGCCCGCGCCGACCGCTCGCGGCTCACCCAGACCGTGTACAACATCACCGCCTTCAACCCGTCCGCGGAAGAGATCCGGGATCTGGTCCTCGCCGGGTTCCCCGACGCGGACGTCACCTTCGAGCCGGATCTCAAGCGCCAGGCGATCGTGGACTCCTGGCCGGCGGACGTCGACGATTCGGCCGCCCGGCGGGAGTGGGGTCTCAACCCCCGGTACGACCTCGAGTCCGCCTTCTCGGAGTACCTCATCCCGGCGATCCGACGCCGTTACCGGTGATCACGAGTTGACCAGCACAGCCCGCGCCGGCGGGCCGGATCTTGCGTCCGGCCGCCGTCCGTGGTAGGACCCCGGGCACCGCTCCCCTCGGGCTGGGCCGGCACCGGGCGCGGCACCCGCCCCAGGAGCCCGATCTCGGTCTCGATCAAGAACTTAACCTGAAGTTTCCACGCCAAGGATAGTGTAACCGATTGAGGCGTATTGAGTTG